>JAAEOP010001061.1 GCA_024223125.1 Chloroflexota bacterium | reverse complement strand
TTTCCGAGAAATGGGGCACAAACAGCGGTAAAGGCATGTTTTATCCCATTTCCCGAAAACTTGTTGTGATCTACTGATTCTAGCCTATGCGCCGGGGTTTTCTTCCGGGGTTTCGCCGGGCAGGGGGCGGAAGTATGCGCCATAGGAGTTGGGGCGGGGACAGGGTTCGCGACCGCGAAGGGTGGGGTTGCTGGGGCAGGGATGGGTTACACGGCAGGGGTAACAATGGCGTAACCTACCGTTGCGGTACTGACCCGAATACTTATTTGCTTCAGCCGAATTGCTGAAAATCGCGCCGCTTCCCCGCCGCCACAGGCGGGTCATGGTTTATGCTGGATTAGGCGGATTTTTTGTTGATTTTTCTGCCTGTTTTTGAATCTCATGCCAGTTTCTCCATTGTTCTTCTTCATGCTTAAATGCTTCTGGGTCTACGTGGCGTGGTCGTATTTTACGAATAATTCTCAGTGGTTCACGAGCAAATATCCATCTAAATGCTCTTTCAGCAATTAATCTTTGGAATTGTTTTGTTTGTTCAGATGTGAGAGTAATACGATCGGGAAGATCATCTCCGATTTGTGTAAAAAGTAGATGGCGTGGAGAAAGTGGCAAAAATATATTTCCACCCTTTCTTCCCCAACCACCTTTCAAATCATAATTACCATTACCATAATCATTCAACTTGACAACGGGATGATCACTTGTAACCCAATGATAACCACGAGCAGGACGGACAATGCACCATTTATGTTCTTTCAATGCTTTGATCGTTTTTGTCAATACTAATCTTTGGTCTTGTAACCATAGTTTTCTTCCAGCAGTTATCTCTGCATGAATATAACCCTGTCTGTTTTCTGTTTCACTACTTTTTACAACATTAATTTCCAAAACCCCATTAAATAAACTGGATTCATCATTCGATGAAACGTCTATGTTTTTCCTAAACTCTTCATCTTCAAGCTTGGGAACAGAATCATCTAAAGTTTTTTGCACAAGGTCAGGTAGTGTTCTCTCCCACCTTTCAGTTGATTCCAAATAACTCTGGGGAGTTCTCACATCTTGAGCACCCAGAAAACTTGCTAACCGTTCCCAGTCCCGCGAGGAAAGAGGATTGTCTTTTAGTACTTTCCTTATACTTTCTTGAACAGGATTTTCGAACTCAAATTCCAACCATTTTTCAAATTCGTCAATTTCTTCTTCATTTTCAATTTCAGTATACAAATCTCGTAGGAACGCAGTTTTATCCATAGAACGGTGATCCCATTCAGGAACATTCTCGTTGGAAACCAACAATCGATATGCCCATACATGAAGACCATCATCGCTCCACTGTTTGAGATATACCTTAGGTACATAATGATTATCACGTGTTACTTGGTTCATTTTCTCACACCAAGATTGTAATTTTCGTTGTCCGCCTAAACGGGGTAATAAGCGAAAAACCTACCAAAATCCCAATATTTAGCCCGCTGGCTTTCTGCACCCTTTGCCTCGTGAGACAGTGGGGGGGGCGATAACAAAACCCTTCTTCCGCAAAACCTTGAACTGGCAAAAGTACACCACCGCCGTCAAATGGCACACGTCAAGGAAAATTAAGCTGGGAGTGGCGCGGGGTGGGCGATAGTGTTGACCCCGCCGACTATAACTTGGGCGGCTTGTTCCCGAAAAACCGTGGTAGTGGCTATTCTCCCCGTTCCAGAGCCCAGAGACGCCAAAGGAGACGCCGTGCTTTTGAGCGCAGGAAGTATTCCGCATCACGAAGATCAAAGGATGTTTTTTTCCTAAGACGATCGGGGGCATGATAGGGCTGACGAATCCATTCTTGGAATGCCCGGGTTGTTTCAGAAAATGACAACTCTTGCGATACAAACAGTTGGGACTTATCAGCCACCCCCTTTCTCAGCTCAGGGTTATTCGCCAGGGTTACAATGTGAGCACTTAACATCTCTCCATCACCAATTGGAAATGTGAGACCAAGTGAGCGCGTTTGAATAATATGGCTTAATTCGCAGCCAAGCGACGTGATGACTGGTAAGCCATAGCTCATCATTTCTACCAAGCGGGTTCGAGTTCCAAGGACCGTCTCGTAATGCAACGCATCCAGGTTGATCCCAACATCAGCTTGACGATAATAGTCTGGCACTTCACTGGCAGGACGCCATCCCAACATGTAAAATCGGTCACGGAACGACGAAGCTTTAATCTTTGTGAGAAAATGTTCATAGGTATCATTCTGGGCAAACTTTACTCCAGCCCCAACAGAAACAAATACAATCCGAGGATCCAACTCCATTGCCTGAGTAAGTGCTTGGAAAAGGGTCTCAATGTCAGCCCAAACGTTGTAGCCACCACACCACAGGACAATGAAAGAATTTTCAGGAACGAGGGTGCCGCGAAGCGGCTGGCCTTGACGATGCAAACTCACCTTTGTCGATGCACCTGGCAAAACAGCGTGAACAAACTCATAACCGAGGGTTTGACGATTTAACCGTGAGGCCATACCCAATTGACCTACTAAAGCATACTTTTGGGGGGTGCCACAGGTAGAGTAGACATCCCCCCCTTTCAGCACCCACATGACGTGGTGCAGCATGGTTCGATAACCTCGGTTTGTGTTCTGTGTGAATTGAGCAATTTGGATTTCGGCTAATTTGTCGCCATAGATATCCATCCAAATTGGGATACTTGTAGGGAGCCGAGTAGCTCTCAAACAACTGTTAAAGGTAATAGCCAAGATACTATCAGGATTGAAACGCCGAAGAAGAGGTCGGAAAAGCTCTCGCCATCCATATGCTTGCAGATTCACTCGATGATAGCTCAAGGCTGAGGTCAACGACTGCGAGACATCCATTTGATTGTCCTGGTGACTGACCACTAGACAGACTTGGTGTCCCTCAGCGAGTAACGGTTCAACGAATTGTAATGTCCGGTAGCTTCGAGCTTCAATCGCTCCATTGGACATACTGGGCAGTTCATATCCCATCACCAAAATTGTACTCATCCATCACCTCATCAAAGAAAGAAATCTAAACGAAAACGAATTAAGGATTCATCCAGCGCGGCAAGCAGTCCAAACCCCAATCAATTCAAGGCCAGCAATCGCTTTCAAAGAGGCTGCTAGCCAGCCAAACAACTCTAAGTACAGTTGAGCATAAGTTCACCATAGGTTATTAAGCTCGAAGCCCAGGCTGTTTCAAACTCCTTGAGCTTGCAACCTCAATCATCGCACCATCGGGAATACTCACCGTTGCGCCGTTGACACCGGAGGCGCAGGGAAAATATGTATCAACAGTAGTCAACTGAAACGACTACACTTTAATTTTGTCGATGTTTGCAAAAAAACGCCTAATACGGAGAGATACAGTGTTTTAAAAATATTTCTTTCTCGGTGTGTCTCCACGGCTTCTCCGTGTATCTCCGCGTAACTTCTTAGTTGCCCCGCAGGAGCCTCATCTTCCGAACACAGTTTCCGACGACATGTAGAGCCTAACTGGGTGATAAGCGGAATGCACATCAAAATTTCAATGTTTAGCGCTGGCTTTATCCATCCTTTGCCCCATGAGCTATGTGGGGGGGGGCGATAACAAAACCCTTCTTCCGCAAAATCTTGAACTGGCAAAAGTATACCATATACTTATCCCCCAAAAATTTAACGGCACGTCCGCTTTCGTTGCTCAATTGCATCTTCAACCCCACTAAACCTACCCTTGCGCCATTTGATATTCTGAACGATGCTACTCACCGGCATCTCTTCCCCTTCTGTCAAGCGCTCGGCAACGTGCTTCTCAAGCGCTTCGCCTTCCATCTCCCAAATTTCTCTCAGACATTCATCACAGAAATATGGGCCGGGAGAAATCAGATCGCTAGAAAGCATAAAGAACTGTTGTTGACAAAACATACACTCAAAACCTCTCGACGCTAGCATTATTCCTAAAGCTGGCATAACCAACCTCCTTCAATCAACATAAAAACGGCACATCTTCCCCATAATATTGAGTAGTATATCACCATCAAAACTGCATAGCCCAAAACGCGCACGCCAGCCCGCATCACCGCAGCGCCGCCAACCAGAAAAAAACGCAACCTCTGATAAAATCTCATGAACGTTCCCCCCTCTCCTCCGCTCGCAGGCGTAAAGCCTGCGCCTACATATCCCCCACTCTCCCCAAAAAAGGAGCTACAGATGAAAAAAATACGCGCACTGCCAATCTTCATCTGCACACTATTCCTCTCCGCCTGCGCCCTGCAACCCGGTGAAGAAACACCCACCCCCGCCTCCCTCGAACCGACTATCCAGGCGCAGCAAGCCACCATCGACGCACAACAAACCATCATTGGCGAACTGGAAGAACAACTGACCGCCTCCGCGGCCGCCCCAACCGTAGCGCCAACCCTTCCCCCAGCCGCCGCGCCATCCCCCACGGCCATCCCGTCCCCCAGCCCGACAGCCATCATCTCCACCTACAGCGGCTCATTTCAAGACGACTTCAGCGCCGACCTCGGACGCTACAGCCTGGGCGAACAAATCGTATTCCAAGAAGGCGGCCTGTGGATGGGGCCGTTCGACCAATGCACCCAATTCAACAACGAACACCCGGCCGGGTGCATTGCCGCCTGCCTGGAATGCGGCCTCGAACTTTCCGAATACGAGATCGCCGTCGACATCACCTTCTCCGATGGGGCTGCAAACCGCTACATCGGCGTC
>JAAEOP010001060.1 GCA_024223125.1 Chloroflexota bacterium | reverse complement strand
GGTGGGCATGGGGGTGTTGGTGGCAGTTCTGGTGGGCAAGACGGCCGTCGGGCTGGGAAATGGCGTTGGTTCTTTTGTTAACTCATTGGGGTCAGGCAATGAGAACGAGGGCATATTGGTGGGCACGGCCGTAGGCGTGGACGGCGGCATAACAATAGTTGCCACCGTAGGAGCCACCAATTTGGGTGCATTGGGTAGAGGAGTATTGGTGGGAACACTAATCGCTGAATCGGCCGTAACAACTGCCTCAATATTAGCGCTTGCAGATGTTTGTGCCTGGCAAGCCGCCAAAAACAATAGCGCCAATAAAAAGATGAGATTGGAGCTTGGAGATTGGTGTTTTAATCTCTCAATCTCCAATCTCCAATCTCCAATCTCCCACTTATTTATTCCCAACAACTAAAACCCTCCCCGTTCAGCGGCCGTCGCCAAAACAGATTCGACGATTACGGTCGTTTCCGCATCCAACGCCTCCAATTCAGTCCGCCACTGGTTAGCTAATTCCTGGTTTTGCAGACCGACGGCATTGGTTCTCACATTGAGACCAGCGGCGCGTTGGGCGGCATGGGCCATAAGAACGGCCGTCGCCCCATCTGTAGCTGCATTCACATTCCCAACTTCGCTGATCGTTTGTGCCAGTTTGGCCACATCCCGGCACAGTTTAGCCACTCGCAGCGGCACTTCTCCGGCGCCAATGGTCGCTTCTTCTACGGCCGCATCCCGCACATCTTCGGGCACATCCTTCATGCGGAAAGCAGCCATAACCGCCTCAAAAGCGGCCGCATCCTCAGCCACCGCTTTGGTTAATTGTTCGCGCAAATCGGCCGCCCAGGAGAGAACAGATTCGGCCTGCTCTTGTACGGGGGCATATTTTTTACGGCCGATAGTCAGCCCGGCTACCATTTGCGTCAGCGCGGCCGCCAGCGCCCCGGCCAAAGCGGCCACAGAACCGCCGCCGGGCGTTGCTTTTTTGGCCGCCACCGCCTCAATGAATTCATAAGGAGTGGTGTCCTCCTTGCCATCCTCTTCCAACAGACGATATTCCAACACCTGACCATCTTGCATATCAGCTAGCTGTAGGTAATATTTGGCCGTTTCCATGAGGGCTGTTTGGGGAATAAGACCAACCAGTTCCGCTTTTGTCACCGTCAGACCATAACGTGCTGCTTCCCGTTTGACCATTTCTTGCACCCGGTAGATGGGGGTTTTTTCGTAATGGGTCAGATTCATACTAACCTGCGCCTGACCTTCCACCAAGAATCCCTTGGCCTGTACAAAACGTAAGCCGCCGCCGCTAAAGCGCACAGCGCGGGAAATCTCGTCGGCGATGGCTACATTATCGCTGTTTAGATACAGATTGTAGGCGATGAGAAACGGCCGTACTCCAATCACCGTCGCCCCCCATTTGGCCGGTTTAGCCGGACCGTAATCCGGTTCTCGCGCCGGGTTCTGACCAATGTCCTCTTTCCACTTTTCATACTGCCCTTTGCGAATGGCAGACAGCTTTTTGCGCTCTGGGCGCGTGGCGGCATTGCCGTAAAGGTAGGTGCAAATACCCAGATCATCCCCCACGCGCTGCCCTAACTGCTGCGCCATTTGCACACATTCTTCAATAGTGACATTTTTGATGGGGATGAAGGGGCACACGTCGGTCGCGCCGATGCGGGGATGTTCGCCGGTATGGCGGTCGAGGTCAATCAATGCGGCCGCTTTGGCGATAGCCCGGTAAGCGGCCTCAGATACATCTTGCGGCGAGCCGACAAAGGTGATGACGGTACGATTGTGGTCGGGATCGGCGCTGACATCCAACACACGCACGCCGCGCACACTACGGATGGCGGCGGTGATGGCTTCGTAGATTTCTGGGTCACGGCCGTTACTAAAATTCGGTACACATTCAACAAGCTGTTGCATGGTAAGTTACCTCCAAATAAATGATTGGGCTGATAAGGAATGAGGATTAAATAATCCCATGAACTTTAATTTGTCATTCCCGCGAAGGCGGGAATCCACTCGACTAAAAAGATGGATACCTGCCTTCGCAGGTATGACAAGTTCGGGGTTTAATAAAATCCCCATTCCTAAG
>JAAEOP010001059.1 GCA_024223125.1 Chloroflexota bacterium | reverse complement strand
CTTAGGAATGGGGATTTTATTAAACCCCGAACTTGTCATACCTGCGAAGGCAGGTATCCATCTTTTTAGTCGAGTGGATTCCCGCCTTCGCGGGAATGACAAATTAAAGTTCATGGGATTATTTAATCCTCATTCCTTATCGGTATGCTCTCCTTGTAAACCAGGATGAAGTGGAAGCCCTGGCCGCCCTGATGACCTATAAATGTGCCATCATCAATATCCCATACGGCGGTTCTAAAGGGTATTAAGTTAGCTGGATTAACGGGCAGCCTGGACGGTAAACGAATTGTTATTCAAGGCCTGGGTAATGTGGGTTATCTATCGTGTGACTATCAATCAACTCATTAGTCCGATTGTAAAAACTAAAATTAAGGCACGTCTCATTGGCGCTGATTAACATAGCTCCATAATCTTGATTATAGCGTACTGTGCTGCCGGGTACAGGCTTGCCGAAAGTATAAATACGCCGCTGCCCACCCAATCCATTAACAAAGTAGAGAATGCCGTCCCGGTGAATTCGCTCATATGTGTGATCATGTCCGGCTAACACGGCCGTTGCCCCCCAATCTGTAAAAGGCCATTGCATCTCCACATCATTCCCATGTTTTCCAGAAGAGAAGGGGGCGTGGTGCAGCAGCGCCAGCTTCCATGTGGAGGGTGAACTGGACATATGGGTTTGCAGCCATTGGGCCTGGATGGAGTCGGCAGTGCGGCCGTCTGGCTCATGCACATCGCTGTCCAATACAAAAACCTGAACCGGTCCCAACTGCACATCGTAATAACGTTCATTCCCCGGCAGCATAAAATAATCCAGATACGCTTGAATAGAGCCTGTATTCCAATCGTGATTGCCCAACGCCGGGTAAATACGATTGACATCCGCCCCCGGCCCATAATTGCCATGATAGGGGGCTATGAAAGCGTGATAATATTGGCCAATGTTGGCGTCAATCGTGCGAGCTTCCCCGTAGAAATAATTATTGTCACCCAGCGTCAACACAGCGTCCACATCCCAACTGGTCACCAATGCGGCCACATCTGCTTCTGGTTGACCAGCCTCCCCAAAGTCGCCAATCACGGCCAGCCGCGTTCCCGCACAATCGGCCGGATTGCCAATGATGGGTTCCTGCCTTTCGTACACGTTACGGCCGCGACGATACGGATGACCAATAATGAGAGCTGCGGCAATGATTCCCACCACTACTAAAATTAACTTACTCCTATTTATCATGCCGCCAATCTTACCAAAATAAACAACAACGTTAGAAGAACCCTGTCACTTTATTAAGTTTACGTGGCCGGTCACGGCCGTAAATAGTAAAATACCCGCAATGTACATCCTTATTGTAAACGAACAGCCTCTGGGACGTAGTCTGGCAGCCTCTCTCGTCGGCCGCGGTCACGAAGTTGCCTACGTAGATGAAGACAGCGAATTTTGCAACATGGTCATTTCAGAACTCGGTTGCCTGGTCATCCAGGGGGAAAACACCAATATCCGTGTGTTGCAAGAAGCCGGCATTGAACGGGCCGACATTGTTGTCACTCTGCTTGAAAAAGACATCAAAAATATTATGGTGGGGCTGTTTGCCAAACAGTTTAGCGTACCCCGCATATTGGCGCAGCTGCGCCAGCAGCATTACCGGGCGGCTTATGAATTAGTTGGTATTGATGAGATCGTCAGCGCCTTTGATTATTTGCTCAATGAGTTTTTAATGGGCATCGAAGAGCCAAACGTGCGTCACGTCATGTCGTTAGGTAACGGGCAAATTGAAATCGCTGCCATAAATGTGCCGGAGAACTCCCCCTTATTAGGGCAGAACTTATCCGCCCTTTGGGAGCATCGCAGCTTCCCCAAAGGCGCTCTCATACTTGGGCTTCTCAAAACACAGACACAATCCTTTTTACTGCCCCGCGAGCAGCCAACGTTGGCTGCTGAAGATGAAGTTTTGGCTTTTGGCAACGCTGAGGATATCCATCAAATCTCGCTTATTCTAGCCAATAAGCGCCAACGATTTTTCAAGGAGACTCGGCTTCGTCTGCCATGACCCGGCAATCGCTCTGGCGGCAGCGCCTCGTGCGTGTTCTTGTCTTTCAAGCGCCTGTTTTTATCGCCATGAGCCTGGCTCTATTAGTGCCATTGACGGTTGCTTTTTTTGATGCAGATAGCTTACCCACCTGGCACGAAACCCGCAGCTACCTCATCCCGGCCGCACTCGCCCTGCTTCTGGGGTTGGTTATTCGCTACCGACGGCCGTCCATCCAAAGCCTTTCTCCCAACGACGCCCTGCTAATTACCACGGCCGCCTGGCTGGTGACGGGTTTGCTGGGAGCCATCCCCTTCATCCTGTTGTTAAACCTCTCTTTTACGGATGCTGTGTTGGAAAGCGTCAGTGGCTTTACCACGGCCGGAACCACCATGCTCACCGGTCTGGACAGTTTGCCGCGCAGTATTCTGGTTTGGCGTAGTCTGACACAATGGTTGGGTGGTTTGGGCATTCTGCTCATTGTTCTGCTGGTCGGCCGTACACAGGGAAATCAAGGATTACTTTTACTCAGCGCCGAAGGCGTCAAGGTTAGTTCTGGCCGCCTTTCGTTGAACTTTCAGCGCGCCGTTTACCGTTTCACCGTCATCTACCTTGTCTTAACACTTGGTCAGACAATCATCACAAGCATCTTAGGTATGTCCCTGTTTGACAGCATTCTCCACGCCATGACGACGGTTTCCACTGGAGGCTTTTCCCCTCATGATGAAAGCCTGACCTTTTACCGTAACCGACCCGATCAATTCCCCTACTTTATGCTCATCGAAACGATCGTCATCATTTTTATGATGGCCGGCGGCATCAACTTTTTTGTGTTGTACCGCCTCGGCCGTGGGAAAATCGCTGCTTTATGGGATGGGTTGGAGATGAAGTTGGTGTGGCTGGTGGTCGGACTGGCGACAATTGTGGTGACGTTGAATGCCACCTATTTTTTTCACGGCCGTCTCACAGACTGGCTTCTCCGCTCTACTTTTCTCGTTGCCTCCCTCGTTTCCACCACCGGTTATGAAACCACAGCCACCGGCTCATTCCCCCGGCTCTCAAAAGAAATTTTTCTTATGTTGATGGTATTAGGTGGCGGGGCTGGTTCTACAGCCGGGGGCATCAAAATTATCCGGTTAGCCATCTTGGGCAAATTTCTCTCCTACGAAATCCGCCAACTGCGTTTACCACCACACGCCATACAGATGCCGCGCATTGACGGCCGTGCCGTTTCCAATAAAGCTTTCCGACAAGCCGTCTTCATCCTGCTCCTCTGGATTCTGTACCTCGCCTTTGCCGGTTCCATTGTCAGTCTGTTAGCGCCGGAATTAAAAGTGATAGACGCTTACTCCACCGTCTTTTCTGCCATCGGCGTTTATGGCCCCAGCTTCGTCTCTGTAGATACCGTCATCGCCTTTCCTGATCTAGCAAAATGGCTGCTAACTCTGGGTATGCTCGCCGGCCGTCTGGAAATATTGCCCTTGCTCGTATTCTTCAACCTCAACGCCTGGCGTCGCTAAAAATTCACATAGCCTGCTATCTCCATACCCAGTAAAATACCCCCATGATATACAATGCCAACTTCCGCTGTTTCCGGGGCTGCTCCGGCGACTATTCCGTTTTTGATGTCATTTACACCTGCCCCACATGTGGCGGCTTGTTAGAAGTACAGCATGATGTGGACGCCCTCAAACGGCGCAGCCCGGCCGCCTGGATGAAACTGCTCGACGAACGGGCCGGTTCTACCCAATGGCCTTATGGCTCCGGCGTTTGGGGAATGAAAGAGTGGGTCATGCCCAACCTGCGTGATGAAAACATCGTCAGCATGTTTGAAGGCAACTCCAACCTCTTTTGGGCCGACCGGTTGGGGCAAAAGATTGGTGTGCCCGACTTGTGGGTAAAGCTGTGCGGCAACAGCCACACCGGCAGCTTCAAAGATTTGGGTATGACCGTTCTTGTCAGTGTTGTGAAGCAGATGATGGCCGAGGGCAGTCCGGTCAAAGCGGTGGCTTGTGCCAGCACCGGAGACACCAGCGCTGCTTTGGCCGCTTACGCGGCCGCAGCTGGCATTCCCGCGGTTGTCTTTTTGCCCCAAAACAAAGTCAGCCGTGCCCAACTCATCCAACCCATTGCCAACGGCGCCCACGTCCTGGCTCTGGACACCGATTTTGACGGTTGTATGCGCGTTGTCAAAGAGATGACCCAGGACAACAGCCTCTATCTGGCCAATTCGATGAACAGTTTACGCATTGAAGGCCAAAAAACGGTGGGCATTGAGATTATGCGCCAGTTTGATTGGGAAGTCCCCGATTGGATTGTGATGCCAGTGGGCAACCTGGGTAATATCAGCGCCCTGTACAAAGGATTGAAACTGCTGCTGGAATTGGGCGTCATCCATAAAATGCCTCGTTTAGCGGCCGCGCAAGCTGCCAAAGCCAATCCCTTTTATGAAAGTTACAAAAATGGGTTTCAGGAAAAAGTATGTTTACCGGCCCAAAATACATTAGCCTCGGCCATTCAAATTGGCGACCCGGTCAGTTATGAAAAAGCGGTACAGGCAGTTCAGGCGACGGATGGGATTGTGGAACAGGCAACGGAACATGAATTGGCGAACGCGGCCGCTTTAGCTGATAGAACGGGAATGTATGCTTGTCCGCACACGGCCGTTGCCCTGGCCGTCCTCTTCAAACTGGTCAATCAAGGGGTCATCAAGTCGCAAGAGCGCGTCATCGTCATCAGCACCGCGCATGGCCTCAAATTCACTAACTTCAAAGTGAAATACCACGAAGACAGTCTGGACGAAGTAGAAAGCCAATACGCCAATCTCCCCCTCAACCTGCCCCCCGACGTAGATTTGGTGCGAGAAACCTTAGCCCAACACCTGCAAGCTAAGTAATTGTCCAGAATCTAGTTTCCCTCAGGGCTGTTCAGTTCTCGAAAGTATTGCAATTAAATTGTCCTATGGTAGCCTAGTGGGCTAGAAAATATCATAGGGGTGACAGGATGTTATATAGTTTTCTATTTGACGTTGAACCAAAACACCTTGAAGGATAGTGCAAAAACTCAACCCTATCATACGAGGTTGGGCGCAACACTTTCGGCACGATGTGAGCAAAAAGAGCTTCTACCATGTAGATACAGCCATTTTCAAGAAATTATGGCGATGGGCAAGACGAAGGCATAGAAACAAACGATGGCAATGGGTGAAGAAGAAATACTTCCCCAAAGGAAATGGACGTAGCTGGTCATTCAGCGGTGAAGTTGAAGGTAAAAGGCGGTATCTTTTTCGTGCAGGAAATGTGCCGATAAAAAGGCACATCAAAATCCGAGCCGACGCCAATCCATTCGACCCAGAATGGGAACCATACTTTGAGAAACGACTGGTTTACAAAGTAAAGGATACCTTGAAGGGAGAATGGCGCAGGTGGCAGCTTTGGAAACAGCAGAAAGGGACCTGTCCAATATGCCAGCAAAAACTACACCCGGAAACGGACTGGAACATACACCACATCATTTGGTTATCAAAGGGTGGTAAGGATACAATGGATAATTGTGTTCTGTTACACGCTAATTGTCGTTCATGCCGCAAAGTTGACCGCTTTGAAACCATGTCCGTCATAGGGCATTAGAGAGGCTTGAGCGGTGTGCGGTGAAAGTCGCTCGCACCGTTCTTAGGAGAGGAGGAGGCGGTAACGCCTCCTTCTTATCCGACTGGTCTGATATGACTCTAGCACAGGATTTTGATGGAAAATATAGTTGACCCAATAGATGAAATTCTCGATTTCAATGGCATGATTGGACCATGGGAGCTACTGGAAGCGACTGGGGTCGCAAATCGCATTTACGCGACAAAGGATGTTGTCATTCGCATTGCGAAGGATCACCAAGAGGCGCTCCGGGATGCAAGAACCGAATCAGTTGCTGCACCTGTGGCTTATGCAGCAGGTGTGTTAACACCCCGTTTGCTAGTTTTTGATGAGTCTAAGAAGATCTTGAATCAACCCTATTCAATTTGGGAGCGAGTTCATGGTGAAACCCTCGGTCTTGTTTCATCTGATCCTCTTTCAATGCCTTATACATGGCGTCAAGTAGGTCATCAAATGGCAATACTTCATGTCAATGTTAAAGAATTTGAAGACCCAAAAAAATACTTGCACGAACCCGAAAGAGACCTAGAACTCAGGTATCTTCTCGAAAAATTAATGTCAACGGATCAATTCAATAAAGATCTCGCAAAAGAGATTTCAATGCTCATCGCTGAACTTAACCCTGCGATTTTGGAGGAATCTAAAATTTGTTTTCTCCATAGTGATGTTAAAGACATGAATATTATGTGTACACGTGATGATGAGTTATTGGCACTGATTGATTGGGGTGATGCGGGCTGGGGAGACCCGACATTCGATTTCCGTCAGATTCCCCTTTTAGCCATCCCAAGCGTGCTGGATGGCTACAGAGAGGTCGTCACAGACCTTCTGGGAGAGACATTTAAGCAGCGAATAATCTGGGACAAACTCAATGACTTTATGGTTAAATCACTTGAGAACCCATCACAAAATATCCCGGTAGATGAATTTCGACAATATCTCAAAAGGAAAAATTTTGACTAAGTTCCCACCTAACAAAACTTCCAGCGGAGCGCGAGCACAGGGCTCATTTGGTTTTTTTGTCCGGTGTGAGTAGAGTTGTCTCGACAGAAACCCGGTCGGAATCTTGCCCGCACCCGCTGAAGAGAACGTTGGGTCGGCGTTCCAAAAGCGAACGATCCCCAACATGCGCTTAAAGTGGACAGCACAAAACACTTGCCGCTTAAGCATTTCATGGACGGACGAAAATGGCAGGAGATGGGGTGATTTATAAATCTGTTCAATTCTCTGTATGGTGTGGTTCATGCACCGAGCTTGAAGGGTACGAAGAATTCCGCAATCAGGGACATGCCAAAACTACTTATCGCAGTCGTGGATGGATCAAAACAAAAATGGGGTGGAAGTGCCCATCATGTAGCAAAAGGACAAAAAAATGGTAAAAGTTACGATTCGTGAGCGTTTCTTTATCGATTCGTCCTGTTGTTGCCATTTGATAGCTGTCCTCCATTTATTTGATAGCCAATGTTACCCGCTTTCGATCTACCTTAACAATGAACAGATATACGCTGCAAAACAAACGTCTTCGTAAACAGGCTTACAGTATTGCCACTTATCTTTCCTTACCATGATCATGCTAGTCCAGAACTGTGTGTACTTAATTTATAAACCAGTTCGCTTTAGAATACATCATTTATCCCTTGAAAACTTGGTTCGGATCCAACCACAGACGGGGAGGGATAAACTTATCTTTAGGAGAATAAAAATTGAATACACACTTGAAACAAAACAAGCCATTGAGACATTTCTCATTGGCAATACTCTCTATATTTCTTTTATTAGGGTTTAGCTCTACTTTATACGCCAGCACCAACAACACTTGGACATTTGTCGGCGACTTGCAGACGCCACGTGCCTATCATTCGGCAACAACATTCAATGACAATCAAGTGCTAGTGGCTGGTGGCGACATGGATGGCACTATTTTAAATAGCGCTGAAACATTTGATCTTAATACAAGCCTGTGGACACTGACCGCGAGTATGAACCAGGCCAGAAAAAATCATGCCGATGTTTTATTAGATGACGGCACAGTGTTGGTTGCCGGTGGTATTGGCGCCACATCGGAATTGGTCAGTGCAGAAATCTATGATCCTGTATCGGCGAGCTGGACCGTTGTTGCCAGCATGAACCAGTCGCGGGTGAATGCCATCGTCACCAAGTTGCAGGACGGGCGCGTGCTGGTGAGTGGCGGAACTGCCGGTGGTGTTGGTCTCACCAGTGCAGAAATTTACGACCCAGTAACAGATATCTGGGCCCCAACGGGAGCAATGCCATCAGATGCCGTTCATACCAATGCAGGTGTTCTATTAAATGATGGTAGGGTATTTATTAAAGGTCATGCTGGGTTCATTAATGAGGGTGTTGGAACTTTGCCCGCCGAGGAATCACCAACTAAATTACCACAAATCTATGATCCACAAACAAACACCTGGTCTGAAGGCAGTCCGATGAATACACTCAAATTGGGCGGGACATCGATATTGCTCGATAATGGTAACGTGCTTGTTGTGGGTGGAGAGACATTCCTCCATGATTACTGGGGTTTTCCGTATTTCACTTGCGATGCCCCATCGGAAATTTATAATCCGAATACCGATACATGGACTGTAACCGGAGCGTTGAATACGAGTTTGCTCAATCCGTCAAAAGTAGCTTTGTTACCGGATGGTTCGGTGCTCGCATTTGGCCCATCCGCCTTTGATTTCGATCATTTTTCTGCCTGCGGTTTTGATAATGGCGAGACCGAAATATATGATCCTATTACTGGTAGTTGGTCAGTGACTGATACCGCGATTACAGATCGTAACTTTGGTGGCGCTTTTGCATCGCTTGCCGATGGTAAAGTGTTGACGATAGGCGGCGGTTCTTTGCCAGAAATCGTAGAAATCTTTACGCCATCAGGGGATTCACCAATTTCCCCGCCACGCAGCGAGGTTTTGCACATCGGTGATATCGATGGGGAAAGTGTTGAGCTTAATAATCCTCCATATTATGGCTGGTCAGCGATTGCCACATTCACCGTCCTCGATCAGAATGACCAACCTGTGCAGGGCGCTGAAGTTTCCTCATTTTCCTCAACTGGTCAAACTTCTCCAGATGTTTGCACAACTGATGCACTAGGGCAATGCAGCGTTGGCCATAATAAACAATCCTTTTCTTATAATGATAGGATTATATGGGTAACTGATGTCACCCTGCCATTAACGACCTATGACCCCGCAGCCAACACCGACCCAGATGGCGACAGCGATGGTACTACCATTGTTATACCACGTGGCGATGGCCCAGATATACCGGATCCAACAACAGTCCATGTAAGCGACCTTGATGGTTCTAGTGTGTTTGTTACCAATAGTCGTTGGCGAGCCACCACGAGTATCACGATTGTTGATCAAGATGGTGTTGTCCAATCCAATGCAACGATATCAGGAAACTGGAGCGGTGGCACGTCGGGATCGGGCAGTTGCACGACAGATGGCAATGGCAATTGCCAAATTGAATCAAACCGCATTCGGAAAAAATTCTCAAGCGCGACATTTACCGTAACCAATGTGGTGAAGTCGGATTTTGATTATGATTCATTGTTAAACAGTGACCCGGATGGAGACAGCAATGGCACGGCGATTACGATCTTGAAGCCGTAGGCTCATTTTCATCTTTTGATGATTAGTTAGACTTGGCAGCAGGTAGGGAATTCCCTACCTGCTGCCGAGTCTGAAAATTTTAACAATGCTTCAAGTACAAGTTCTTTTTGTTCGTTGTGCAAAACGTGACTGATATTTTTGAGCAGAACAGTAAGTTGCGGTCAATTTTTGGGAACGGGCAAGGTTCTGGTATGCTGGTATTGGTTTTAGAAAACTGCAAGTTAAAAATTTACAAACTTTTTGCTGATCAAGCTGTTTGGCATGTCCAGTTG
>JAAEOP010001058.1 GCA_024223125.1 Chloroflexota bacterium | reverse complement strand
CCAATCGTTTTCAAATGCCAAGCCAGAAAAAAGCGGATTGTCGGCCCGAAAATCTCCGTGACAAGCCAGATGCAAAATACGGTACTGCGAAAATTTCCCTTGAAGTTCGCGCAGGGTTGCCGCTTCTTCGAGTAAAGGCTGTTCGCCCCAAAGATCGGCAACTATTTTTGCTTCTTCTACCGCGTGCGGCAAGTGGCCGTTATACGAATGCCCCACGGCCAAAAGCCCGCGAGGGGCAATCTTTGCCTCGCGGCAGTGGCGCATAAAGCTGGATGCAGGCAGGTAACTGACTTGGTGCGTTTGGATCAGGTAGGTTTCCCCATCGTATAAGGCATGAAACGGAAGATAATGGAGCGCGCCGTGGGGGACAATAATAAGTTTTGCGTAGTTGCTGAGTATTTCGCGAAACGGGGCTAGCAGGAGATTGTTGAGCCGTTTCAAAATACCCTGTGCATTTTCCAGCAACGAGCCAAAGTGACTGGCGCTGCGAGACAGCATGTTTATATTGACGCTAAAACGCTGGAGAAGCCCCTCAACTTCTAGCATTTTTGCAGATAGACGAAAGGCCCGAACCGATTCGCCAT
>JAAEOP010001057.1 GCA_024223125.1 Chloroflexota bacterium | reverse complement strand
GATTGGCGTCTGGCGCAACTTCTCCTTTTTACTCTCCTCCACCTTCTTTAAGTGTCGTTCGAGAAGATACAACTCATTCCAAATATGGACTTCCATTTCTTGTCCTGTCTCATTTGTTATGGTGCAGATTTCGTCCGCCGGGTCAGCGGGAATCGTGTTTCCACCATGCGTACGTTCCAAGGGTCGCACTATTTCAGCTTTGTACTGAGTGGGCGTCCGCCCTTTTGCTGATGTTCGTTCCGGGATTTCTCCAGGCGTTTTTCCAAACGTACAATTCAGAGCTAAACGGATCACGCACCGTTCAATGCCTGCCTCGGCAGCCTCTACTAATTTGAAACCAGCGTCAAATACGCCTATTTCATCTTCCGCCAGGCCAATCGCCACCTGTCTGTACAACTCTTGTTTGTCCCCCACACTATCGTTCGTTTCCACATCCGTAACCACGGCATTTTTCAACAAGGCGATCCTCTGCCCATTAACTTCACCTACCGTGGCTATCATTCCTATTGGCACTGCCGGCACCGCTCTATCTGTATCTGAAAAATACGCTTTGCTTTTTAGTTTTTTGACGGCCGCTCGCCGATACGCCGTCCCATCCACTGGCGTTATCCGATACCCTTGTACTATAATTGGCTCCCAAACGCCTTCTTCCTCCACAATTTCTCGCAATTTGTCTAT
>JAAEOP010001056.1 GCA_024223125.1 Chloroflexota bacterium | reverse complement strand
CCGTAGGCGTCGTAGTCGTAGGTGATGTCGCCGTAGACCGTCAGTTCGTTGTTGGCGTTGTGGGCAATCGTTCCCGTGACGTCTGAAGCGGTGTCCCGGTTGCCGACATTATCGTAGGTATACGCTTCATCGTCTTGTATCGGATTGTCTGCACTCGTCAGCCGGTACACATCATCGTACCCATACCCATAATTCCCATGCTCGGTCTGTTTTGTCAAGATGTTACTGACATGATCGTAGGTGTAGGCATAATTCAGCCCGGCATCCGGGGCATTGAGGGCTTCGAGCCGCAGGAGGGCATCGTATTGATAGCTTTGGCTGCCGCCCGGAAACGTCATGCTGTCGGGACGGTTCAGGGTGTACGACGGATAGGAAATGTCTCCCACTCCTGGAATTCGTATATTCTGTAGGTCGTTGTTATCGTTGTAGGTGTAGCTGTACGTCGTGCCTCCGGACATGGTGAAGGTCTTCTTCTGGCCGCTGGGATAATAGGTGTAGTTGAAGGTTTTTGAGAATGTGCCGTAGTTCACCGTTTCACTCAGTTTTTGGCCGAGATCATCGTATACTAATCCAACTAAAATTTCCGCACATACCCCAGAATGTTTCAAAAAAGTCTTTGCCTGAATTTTGCAGACGCCCTTTCCCAATATACGGACAATAGTGGATTTCGTAAACATGCAAAGACTTTTTGAGCAAGATCCTGAGTCCACTACGAAATTTTAGTTGGATTAGTATATGAGTTCAACACTCCTCCTTTCATATTTGCAACAAGGTATATGGGGGATCAAATCACGATGAGCGCGTATTGCCAAACGATGAACCATTGAGACCGTCCCTTCATTGGTAAGCAGCTCATCAGCGCGCCAACTCACCTCCAAGGACGTTGTGGAATCATAATCGTTAAAGGTACCCATATCAACTGCGGTTTCTACTGAAATATTGGCAGGGCCTATATCATTATATCTTGGATCAAGCCGTGCTAATATAGAT
>JAAEOP010001055.1 GCA_024223125.1 Chloroflexota bacterium | reverse complement strand
GTTATTATGCGCTCCCATTGGCTGCATAGAATGGTTGTTAAAGTAAATGAAACACACCCAATTCTTTAGAACTGAACAGCCCTGGTTGTTGTAGTACCGGTAGATAAATCTCATAACCAACGATGATGCCACGGGCGTCTGCCATCGTCATTCCAATGAAGGTGGCAAAGGGAGGCAGTTTGGCCCGCTCGGCCGCGATGGCCTGTTGGAGTGTTGGGCTGCCGGCCGCAGAGAGGGCATCGAGAAAATCTTCTACCGCTTGAATTTGCGCGGCCGTAATGACAGCGCTCTCCCCATCCCCGGCAACAAGGGCGGCGACGTTTGATTCCCATTGAAAAAGAGTATCGAGGGCAAGATCCCAAAGAGCCGAATCTGCGAAGACCAGATCGGTAACTTCATCGCTGTGGGTATAATACAGGTCGGTGTAATATTGGCCCTGGGACGTGGTGAGAATTTCGTCACGCACATGATAATAAAGAGCCAGGCGAGGAATGTAGTCCTCCAATTCCTTTAGCGAGGCATCTAGCGGCGGGGTAAACAGGAAAAGAAAGCACACCATTT
>JAAEOP010001054.1 GCA_024223125.1 Chloroflexota bacterium | reverse complement strand
TGTAGCTAATTTCTTTTTCCTTAAGAATTGTAAGTTCTGAGTCAGAAGCCAACACATTCGGTCATTTGTTCTGTTAGCACAAGTAGCGTTGATGAAAATAAGCCGGAAGTTCGACACAAGAATTGAGCCTCATCCATTTGAAGAATCGGATTTCAATGCGACAAACCCATTTGTCAATGAAATTCTTAATAAAGGGATTCAGATTGTATAAATTTTTTTTGGAGATAGATTTACCCGAAAATGAAGAGGGTAAAGTCTCAATACAAGGGGAACCAGTCCAGTGTATTGCGTAGTCCAGTCTTCACGGCCGTTCCTGGCTGAAAACTCAACACTTCTTTGGCCCGGTCAATATTGGCGACTGAATGTTTGATGTCACCCTGGCGTTCAGGCTGAAAGATGATGGGGATCGGCCGCTGCGTCAATTCGCTCAGCAGCGCCACAATCTGCTTTAAGTTCGTTTGTTCACCACGGCCGATATTCACAACCAGCCCATTGAACAAACGGCTAGATGGCAAATTGGCCGCCAGTAGGTTGGCAGCAACCACATCAGCCACGTAAATAAAGTCTCGTGTTTGTTCGCCATCGCCAAAAATAATGCACGAATCCCCATTGAGGGCCGCACGGCAAAAGATGGAAAGCACCCCTGAATATGGAGACGCAGGGTCTTGTCGGGGGCCAAAAACATTCATATAACGCAGCCCGACAAACTCCATTTGGTAAGTGACGGCGTATGTGGCAGCCAGCAGTTCGTTCATCCGTTTAGCGGCCGCGTAAGGGCTAATCGGGACTAAAACGTCATCTTCATACACCGGCAGCCGGGATGGATTGCCATACACGGCCGCCGACGAAGCATAAATGACACGCCGTACACCACATTGACGCGCTGCTTCAAACACATTGAACGCACCGGTAATGTTGGTGCGATGATTCGCCGATGGATTTTTGATAGAGAGGGGTACACTGACAAGGGCTGCTAGATGAAAGATGAGATCGCAACCGGACACGGCCGAAAGTACCGTTTCAGCATCGGCAATATCCCCTTCAATCAAACTAACCGGCAAACCGGCCAAATTCTCAGGCGAACCGGTACTCAAATTATCGAGGACACGCACGTTGACGCCCTGCTCAATCAACGCGGCCGTCAAATGCGATCCTATAAAACCAGCGCCACCAGTGACTAATACATCCATAAGGTTACAGCTTACTCTCGGCACTTTTAGAACAGGAAGCTCATTGTGACTACGATATTATTGAGCCACCGTCCATGAAACAATTGCTGATTATTAACTACATGCTAGTTTAGCGATGAGCTTAATCCCCATCCAATATCCCACTGTCTTTCTTTTCTGTTCGTGATCTCCTGTTAAGTACAACCTGAGTACTTACAAAAACGAATATGAGAGAAAACGTCAAACCAAGAGAGGTAAACTTACTGCTAAGAAATAAAAAAACAAAAAGCAGCAAAGCCATCACTACTAAAGTAATTACTGCTCCTACTGCCTTCAATCCTAAATCATTATTCATGCGGGGTTCTCCCATTTCATTGAAACTCATCATTGAGCAACATCATATGACGGAGGTTAGCACGCTGCTAAAGTCGCAGCAATGGAACTTTTGTAATTATTCATTGTATCAGCTAGTATCATAATATAGGGTGTAAGTACCATCCAGTATTATTAAATACGGATTAGATCTATTATCCCCCACAAATTCAGGAGTAATAATAGTAATGTCTCAAAGAGTATTTGTTATAGCCCTCGACGGGGCTACCTTTGATCTCATAGGCCCCTGGAGTGAGGCAGGTCATTTGCCCAATCTCCGCAAATTAATGACCGAAGGGAGTTATGGCCCCTTGGCATCCACATATCCTCCACTCACCGGCCCGGCCTGGGGTTCATTCATGACCGGAAAATCCCCAGGGCAACACAGTGTTTTTGAATTTTTCCGCCGTAAAGCTGGCTCTTATAGACAAACCCTAAACAGTCGCCTTAACCTGGATGGAAAATCGTTATGGCATCTATTAAGCGAAGGCGGCAAACAGGTAGGCGTCATGGGGATACCGCTCAGTTATCCGCCAGAATCTGTGAACGGGTTTCTTATCACAGGACTTCTTACACCGCCTAATGCCCGCGATTTCACCCACCCGGCTGACTTACTCAATCAAATAGAGGATCATTTAGGTGAGCCTTATCGCTTACGCCATGATGAGAAATACCGCAAATCAGACCCACATCCATTCATTCAAGAACAACGAGAGAATTTGGAAAATAATGCTTGTGTGGCCGAGTATTTAATGACCGCGGAACCCTGGGACTTTTTTATGGTTCATTTCTTGGGCACAGACAGAATGCAGCACGAGTTTTGGCATCTGCTTGATGAAACACATCCGCAGCATGATCCCCAGGAACGGCAGCGATTGGGCAACGTTGTACTTCAATTCTTCCAGGAAGTTGACGCCAAAGTCGGCCGACTCCTACAGCATTTGAATGAGGACGACACTGTTGTCGTCATGTCCGATCATGGCTTTGGCCCAATTCACAAGTTCATCAATTTTAATACCTGGTTACTGGAGCAAAAATTAATACGGCTCAAATCCAATCCCGGAACGTGGTTCCGTTATTTACTCTTTCGCCTGGGTTATAACTATTCTACGCTTGGTCACTGGATACTAAAACTGGGGTTCGGCCGTAAGGCCAAACAAATGGGTCGTGGCAAGCGCGAATCTTTACAGCGACTACTGTTCCTTTCTCTGGATGATGTTGATTGGTTGCGTACAACAGTTTATTCCATCGGAAACTACGGCCAACTATACGTTAATCTTAAAGGGCGAGAACCGGAAGGCATTGTGGCCCCTGGCGTTGAATACGAAGCTGTGTTGAACGATTTGACACAGCGGCTGCAACAATTGGTTGATCCTCAAACTGGCGAACTGGTGATCTGTGATATTTTTCGTCAAGATGATATTTATGAAGGGCCACACACTCACCAGGCTCCTGACCTGATGTTTTTTACAAAAGAGATGGTATATAAACCAATGGGTTTGTCTGATTTTTCGTCGCCGCACGTATTTGAACCCGTTTATGGTACAACCGGACATCATCGCACTGACGGCATTATGATCTGGCATGGGGCCAATGTGGTTCAGTCCGGTGCCTGGCAAGGGGAAGCACATATTCAGGATTTGACTCCCACGATTCTATATTTACTGGGACAGCCCATTCCACCAAAAATGGATGGAAAGGTGTTGCTTGATCTATTTACACCCGCTTTTCGTCAGCAACATCACGTCACTTTTGCGGCCGAAGCCGATTCGACAGAAGATGGGCATGATTCAGCTTATTCGGAAAAAGATGAAGCCGAGGTAAAGGAGATGTTGCGTGCCTTAGGGTATGTTAACTGATAATTGGGAAGGAGGACATTTAATGAAATCAAGTATTATATCTGATACGCTCATAATCATTCCCGCTTTCAATGAAGCCAAACGCATTGCCAGGGTAGTTAGAAGCATTTATGCGGTTATTCCTGGTATTGACATTTTAGTCATTGATGATGGTTCACGAGATCAGACGATAAAGGCAGCTACTGAAGCCGGCGCAAAAGTGGCGCCGCTCCCGTACAATATGGGGTATGGGGTAGCCGTGCAAACTGGATATAGATATGCTAATCGCTTAGGCTATAAATATGTGGTGCAAATGGATGCGGATGGGCAGCATGAACCCCGTTGTATTCCTGATTTATTAACGGCCGTTACTCAACCCAACGTTGATATTGTCTTAGGATCGCGTTGGCTGGGCGCGGCCGAATATAATGACTCTCGGTTACGAAAATTCGGTAAATTTTATTTTGGTTTCCTTGCCAGTTTGTTAACTCCCTATAATGTAACCGACCCCACAACAGGTTTTCAAGCTCTCACAGATTCAGTGGTGAACTTCTTTTGCAGCGACGTATATCCAAGTGATTATCCGGACGCCGATGTGATTATCATGCTTTATCGAGCTGGTTTTCGAGTGCAAGAACAGCCCGTTGTCATGTATCAGGATGATAGCGGTCAATCTATGCACAGTGGTCTCAAACCGATTTACTACGGTATAAAAATGATGATGTCTATCCTCATGACTATTATGCGCGACGATAATCAATTACGTAAGAGGCTTAAACATGGATAGAACTCAATTTGTGGCTGTTCTCAGCGCTGTTATCGTTTTCCTTTTTGTGCTTGAGTTGGTCCGCCGTCGGCAGTTGCGGGAAGAATATTCCTGGCTATGGTTAATGATGTCTGGCGGTTATTTAATCGTTGCCATTTTCCCGGCAACACTTCATTGGTTCACTGCCTTTATTGGCGCTGTGCAGCCTGCTGTAACATTCAACTTTCTGGGCGTCTTCTTTTTGGTGCTAATCTGTATCCAGTTCTCGATGCGGCTCTCGCGGCTCACAAACCGCAACAAGTATCTGGCGCAGCAAATTGCTATTCTCGACAGCGAGCTGCGCACGTTATCCCACCAAATAGATCATACACACATTGACGGTGACTTCACCATGCCAAAAACTCCGGCTATCAACGCCACTTACGACCAAACCAAACCGACGACGTCCCTGGAGAAAGCGGATGTATCTTCGGCTTAATAAGGGGCGGGAACATGATAAATGCACTAACCATTGACCTGGAAGATTGGTACCAGGGATTGACCAGCACGAGCCAGCAAGTTGACAGGTGGCCCAATTTTGAAGACAGGGTTGTGACTAGTACGGAACATCTGCTGACTATTTTGGCGGAGGCGAATGTCCAAGCGACCTTTTTTGTTTTGGGATATGTGGCTGATCAGTTCCCGGAGCTAATTAAGCAGGTAGCCACAGCAGGGCATGAAATTGGCTTGCATGGTTATTACCATCGTCAAGTTTTCCGTTTAACCCCGGAACAGTTTCGTCAAGAGATGCTTCGCGGCCGTGACGCAGTAGAAGCTGCCAGCGGCCAACAAGTTTTAGGACATCGAGCGCCGATGTTCTCAATTAATCGCTCCTGCTTGTGGGCATTGGAAATATTGCACGAACTCGGTTTTTGGTATGATTCCAGTATTTTCCCTACCAAAAACATGCTGTATGGGTTTCCTGACGCCCCTCGTTTTCCTTACCAACCAATTTCTCAGACTGACTTCATTGAATTTCCGCTGTCAACTGTGCATTTATGGGGCATGAATTGGCCGATTGCCGGCGGTTTCTATTTACGCCTGCTGCCACACGCTTTTATCAGTTGGGGCATAAAGCGCTTAAATAAAGAAGGGCATCCGGCCGTTATTTATTTACATCCCTGGGAACTTGACCCTGATCATCCGCGACCGAACCCAACGCCGCGTGAACGGTTTACTCATTACCATAATTTACATCGTATGGAGGCCAAGTTAAAGGCGCTGCTGCGTAAACACCAGTTTGCGCCTATGTCGAGTTTATTTGCCAACGGCAGTTACTCCAAACCACTTGAATCAACATGGAAGTTTTAGAGTTATCCAAAAGCAATGACGCTCCCTGGCACGACTTTGTGCTTCATGCCCCCCAGGCAACATTCTTTCATTTACCGGGATGGCAGACTATTTTAGAGCAAACCTTTGGCCTCAAGACCCATTTCTTGTACGCCCAACAAGGGGGACAGGTTCAGGGAGTGCTGCCTTTAATCTCTATCAAAAGCAAATTAGGGGGAAATTACCTGACTTCTGTACCCGGCGGTCTTTGCGCTGAAAATCCAGACACGGCCGTAGCGCTAATTGAACAGGCTAAAACCCTTACCAAAGCCACAAAAGCGAAGTACCTCATTTTGCGTGATAGCCAGGACAATTGGGAAGACATGGGTTTAATAGCCACGGCCGAACATTGTTCCGCCCCCGTAACCTTGCATTCAGACCAGGAAGATACCTGGATGGCGTTGAAGAGCGAAACACGCCGGCGGGTTAAAAAGGCTTCTAAAAATGGGTTGGAATTTAAGGCCGGGCTGGAATATCTGGACGATTATTATCCCATTTACCTGGAAGCAATGCGCGGTAAAGGGACGCCCACATATGGTTTACGCTTCTTCCGCAATGTAGCGGCTCAATTCCCAAATAGATTTTTTCTCACCATCATTTGTCATAATGATCAAGTTATTGGCGGCGGTTTTGTTGGTCGTATGAACCATACGCTTTATTGTTTGTGGTCGGGCATGCTGCGCCGGTTCTACAAAGCATATCCAAATGATCTCCTGTATTGGGAAACGATAAAGATTAGCTATAAGCAGCATTTAGACTGTGTAGATTTGGGCCGCAGTCAACGAGATTCGGGGTCGTATCATTTCAAAAGAAAGTGGGGGGTAAAGTCGCGTACTTTGTATCAACTTTATTACTTGAATGGTATTTCACAGCCGCCGGCCGTCGGTCAAAGTATGGATTCAAACCCCAAATACCGTCTTTTTGTTAATACGTGGCGTCATCTCCCGCTTCCTGTAACAGAGATGATTGGGCCACATTTACGCAAACGAATGCCTTTTGGTTAAAACAGTATGTATGCAATGAAGCAGCGCGAACCGCTGGGAACAGATAACAGCAAAAGTAGAAATCGACTTTTTCGGCATCTTCCGCCAACGGCCGTACCCATCAAAACACGCGATCTCAAACAAGGAATATCGGCCCTTTGGCAACCGCAAAAAACCACAACCCAATTCCAATCCCGCCTAAATGAATGGACGGGCAGCCCAAGTTGCCACCTCGTATCATCAGGACGGGCCGCTTTAACCCTTATCTTGCGCGGCTTAAAACGTCGTTCCCAACGCACCCGCGTCATCATTCCCGCTTACAGCTGCCCGACTGTAACCCAATCCGTGTTACAAGCCGGTCTGGAACCGGTCATGTGCGATGTGTCGCCACAAACATTAGACCTGGATCGTCAGGCGCTAACCGGATTAGTTGATGAGCGGGTTTTGGCCGTTGTCCCCGTTCATCTTTTTGGCCTAGCGCAAGACATTACAGATTTGCTGGAACTGGGCCAGCAGCATGATTTTTATGTGATTGAAGATGCAGCCCAGGCATTTGGGGCAACGTTTCGGGGGCGCATGGTTGGAACCTGGGGAGACGCCGGTCTCTACAGCCTGGGTCGGGGCAAATGTATTCCCACCGGACACGGCGGCGTTATTATCTCGCAGGATGGATTAGACTCAGATATTGCAAAGATTGTGGCTCAATCCATAAAACCATCTACGTCATTGGATATACGTTCTCTGGCGCTTTTTTTCGGGTATGGGATGGCGGTACGGCCGTTACCCTGGTGGTTCATCACGCGCACATCCTTAAACCCAGCCGGCGCCGGTATGGATGTAAACGCCTTGCCCCCCATCCAAATGACTGGGTTCTCGGCCACACAAGCTGGTATAGGCGCTTCTATCCTGGAGCGCGCAAAGCAGACCAACGCCATCCGCCGCCGCCACGCCCGACAGTTGATGTCCCAATTAGCCACCTTCGATTTTATAACCTTTCCCCAAATCTCACCGGAGGCCGAACCTGTTTTCCTGCGATTACCATTAGTAGCCAGGAACAAAGAAATAGCTGACCAACTCTTCCAGACTTTGTGGGAGGCAGGACTTGGTGTCTCTCGCTCTTACACCAAAACGTTGCCAGACCTTTTTGCCTCCCAACTTAACTTATCTATTGACAAGCGCTCGAACTTTCCCGGCGCTAAACGGCTGGCCGACTGCTTGCTAACATTGCCCACACATTCGTATATGTCAGATGAAGACACACTGCGTATTGTCAAAGCATTTCAAACCATATAAGGAGTATAGTTCATGCCGGTTCCCCCCCCAGACGCAGAAATGTTAGCCCGAATGCCCATGCCGCGAGACGAATATGAGAAGTTACGGCCGCGCGGCCGTTTCACGCTGGTCAAGCAAAAATTGTTAAACATCATTGCCCGAAACATTATCCTTCCGAGTCTTCGATTATGGCTCTACCGGCAAATGGGCGTTAATATCGGACATGATTGCGTCGTTGAAATGTTCAGTTACATGGACGATCAATTCCCTGAACTGATCTTTTTTGAAGATTACAGCGGCCCCTCTCGTTATGTGAAAATCATTTGCCACGACGACGCCGGCGCCAGAGCCAAACCAGGCGATCCGACGCGGCACGGAACCGTAGCGCCGGTAAGAATGAAATCCTACTCGGCGGCGGGAGCTGGCTGCATTTTGCTCCCTGGCGTCACCATTTATGAAGGAGCCGTAGCTGGAGCGGGGGCGGTTGTCACCAAAGATATTCCTCCTTATACCATCGCCGCTGGCGTACCCGCAAAGATCATCAAACATTTAAAACCGGAAAAAGAGGCTGATGAAATTTGAGAATTAGTGTGTTAGTTTGCTTTCAAAGGAGTTAGGATCATGAATGGAAATTGGAAACCTCTATTATTGACCATCATACTTATCTTCGCACTCTTAATTATCCCCTGGATGGCTTTAGCCGCACCATTGATGCCTGATGCGGACCTCTCGCAGGCGGACACAATCTTCGAGGCCGAAGCCGCAGGCGACCAGGCTGGTGACACCGTTGCCGGGCTGGGCGACATCAATGGCGATGGCCTGCCCGATTTCGCTATCGGCGCGCCGCATAACGATGAAGCGGGCAATAATGCCGGTCAGGTTTATATATTTTGGGGTCGTCCAGAAGGTTGGGGGACGGTATTGGACTTATCCCTGGCCGACGCCTCTTTTCTGGGCGAACGCAGCGATGCGCGTGCCGGTAACGTCGTCGCCGCCGCTGGCGACGTGAACAACGATGGCTTTAACGACATCCTCATCGGAGCGTATTCGGACGGGGAAGCGGGAACAAGAGCCGGGCAAATTTATCTTGTTTTGGGCAAGGCAACCGGCTGGGCGATGGATATCTCCCTCTCCCTGGCCGACGCTTCCTTCCTGGGTGAAAATCTCGGAGACGAGGCCGGTACGGCCGTAGCCGGAGTCGGCGATGCCAACGGGGATGGTTTTGACGACATCCTGATTGGCGCGCCTAAAAACGACTATGCCGGCAACCGCGCCGGGCAAGCCTACCTGATTTTGGGGCAGGCGACTGGCTGGGCAATGGATATGTCTCTCTCCCTGGCCGACGCTTCTTTCCTGGGCGAAAAACAAATGGAACGAGCTACGTCTAGCCTGGCTGGTGCGGGCGATGTGAATGGAGACGGCTTTGACGATCTAGTCATTGGTGACTGGGGATTGAACAATCACGTGCCCAATGGCGGCGAAGCATATCTCATCTTCGGTAAAGCAACGGGTTGGACCATGCACACCTCACTGCTCGACTCGGATGCCTCGTTTATGGGCGAGGCGCTGGGCAATTGGGCCGGTTATTCTGTGGATGGCGTGGGTGACGTGAACGGCGACAGTTTTGACGATGTTTTGATTGGCGCGCCGGGCAGCGATGATCACGGCCGTCAAACTGGCGAAGCTTACCTGATTTTGGGCAAGGCAACCGGCTGGACGATGAAAGTCATCCTCGATCAAGCCGATGCCTCCTTCCGTTCAGAATGGTGGGGATTAAGCTGGGCCGGTTCGACCGTAGCCGGGGCCGGCGACATCAACAATGACGGTTTGAACGACTTGTTGATCACCGCAGGCATTGACGAAGAAGCCGGGATAGATTCCGGTCAAACCTTCTTGGTCTTAGGTCGGACGAATGGCTGGTCGCAAGATATGGATTTGATGGAAGCGGTCTCTTTTTTGGGCGAAGACGGGGGCGACAATGCAGGCGATGCAATGACCAGCCTGGGTGACGTGAATAATGATGGGCTGAACGACATACTAATTGGGGCGCCTCTAAGCGATGCCGGTGGCCCCGACGCTGGACGGGCTTATTTATTATTGGGAAATAACGGGCCGTCCTCAGGCGGTTTTTCTGCTGACCGACCCTTTGCCGGGGTGGACGCTTACCACACATTCTCAACCAGTTTTTACGACCTGGTAGACGGCTTTGGTGATCTACGCACGGTTCAACTTCAGGCGAAGGGAGGCAGCGAACGACTTATTGCCCGCTATCGTCCGGCTTTGGGCTTGCTTTGGCTGCGCGATGGCGCAACTTGGTTGGGGCCGTGCCAGCAAGGGCAGCCGGGCGTGTTGACTGGCGCGAGTTTTGAGTTGGATTGTGAGGGAACGGCCGTTTCCAACGACGGTCAATCAAAACTCCAGGTTGACTGGCGTATGCGAATCATCGGTTCCGTACCCTCGGCTTACACCCTGGTCTTTGATTTAAGAGCCTGGGACATGGATAGAAATGATAGCGGCAAACAACGTTCAGGTTTCTGGGTTGTAGACCCCAATACCCACGACCTCGATCTCAGTCAGGCCGACGACACTTTCCTGGGCGAGATAGCCATGGATTTAGGCGGATGGGCCGTAGCCGACGCCGGAGATGTCAACAACGACGGTTTTGGCGATATTCTCATTGGCGCGCCCAAGAACGAAGAGACCTCCCTCAATGGCGGCCAGACTTATCTGTTCCTGGGCGACGCGATAGGCTGGGGAACGGGCTTATCGTTGGCCGACGCCGACGCTTCCTTCTCTTCCGAAAGCCAATACGATTATGCCGGTCTGGCCGTAAGCAGCACCGGCGATGTGAACGGCGATGGCTTTGACGACTTCATGATTGGCGCATACAGCAATGAGGACGCAGGCATTACCGGCGGCAAGGCTTACCTGATCTTGGGTAAAGCCAGCGGATGGGCCATGGATACATCGTTGACCAACGCCGATGCTTCCTTTCTCAATGAGGGTGCCGATTATGTGGGTTGGTCGGCCGCCGGAGCCGGGGACGTGAATAATGACGGCTACGATGATTTTCTCATCGGCGCCTGGGGCGCTAAGGGGGATGTCGGCCAATCGGCGGGCGTGGCTTTCTTGATTTTGGGTAAGACGACGGGCTGGGCGACGAATACCTCTCTGGCTACGGCCGACGCCTCTTTTGTGGGCGAAGCCGCCCGCCACTGGGCCAGTTACTCATTATCCGGAGCCGGAGACGTAAACAACGACGGCTACGACGACTTCCTCATCGGCGCGCCCAAGAGCAACGAGAACGGATTACAAGTCGGGCAAGTGTACCTCATTTTGGGGCAGGCGACGGGATGGACCTTTAACACCTCGTTAAGTCTGGCCGACGCTTCGTTCTTAAGCGCCAACGCCGGGGATTTGATAGGTATGGCCGTATCCGGAGCCGGAGACGTGAACAATGACGGCTTCGACGACATCCTCATTGACGCCTGGGGGAATAACGCGGAAACGGGGCAAGTCTACCTGTTCCTGGGCGGCGCTGGCGGTTGGGCGATGGATACGCTTCTTCCCCAGGCCGACGCTTCCTTTGTGGGTGAAAATGAGTATGATCGCGCCGGTCACGCCTTAAGCGCTTTAGGTGATTTGAACGGTGATGGCTTCGACGACTTTGCCATCGGTTCCCCAGGCAACGATGACGGCGGCAGCAACGCCGGTAAAGTTTATGTGATTCTGGGGCAGGGAAGCGGTTGGACGATGGGCGCAAGCCTGGCCGACGCTTACGCCGCCTACTGGGGCGAAGCGCCTCATGACCGGGCAGGCAACGCTATCGCCGGGGTGCTGGATGCAACAGGGTCTGGTTCTGTGAGCCTGTTGGTGGGCGCGCCTGGCAACGATGAGGGCGCTCCTGGCGATTATAACGCCGGCAAAGTTTACCATGTCATGCTACAGGGGCCGGGTAATTAATGGATGGACATCAGTGAGACTGATTTAGATAAGTCAGACAATCTTGACCGTGATAATTTTGGGCAGTACGGTCAGGATTGTACCCTACAGGCCAACACGGCCGTTTGAAAAGGATTGTTTATGAATGAGAACCGGATTGCCAGTGTCATTATTCTAGGATACAACGGCAAAGATTTCTTGGAAGCGTGTCTTAGCTCCGTCTTGGATCAGAGCTATCCGTCTGAGAAATATGAGGTGATCTTTGCTGATAATGCTTCTGTGGATGGTTCGGCCGCTTACGTGGCCTCTAATTTTCCTACAGTACATGTAGCTCGTTTTGATCGCAATTGGGGTTTTGCCGAGGGCAATAACCGGGCTGCCGAGCTGGCGAAGGGTCGCTATCTGGTTTTTCTAAACCAGGATACGATAGCCCACTATGATTGGCTGGCAGAAATGGTGCGCGTCATGGAGAGTGATTCCTCAATCAAGGCTGGTCATGC
>JAAEOP010001053.1 GCA_024223125.1 Chloroflexota bacterium | reverse complement strand
CCAGAACCCTGCTGGCAGACGGCTTAGGCAGTGCGCGGGTAGAAATGGTAGGCAGCGCAGTAGACACAACAACTACCTAAGAACCCTACGGCCGCATACTAGCCCAAACCGGCACCAGCGGCACAACCTACGGCTACACCGGCGAACAGCACGACGCCCTGACAAGCCTGGTGTATTTGAGGGCACGCTACTACAATCCCAGCCTGAAAATCTTTCATTCCCGCGACCCCTTTCCTGGTTATTCCCGGCGGCCGTCCACCCAACACGATTACGCCTATGTCAGCAACAACCCCATTAACAAAACCGACCCCAGCGGCCTATGTGAGGAGATCGGTGATGCGGCCTGTTGGAGCATTTACGAAAACATCATTCGCCGCTTTCCGTACGCAAAGGACCGTTTATATCTTTATAACTTTCAACGGGTTCCATTACATGAGTTGCCAGCAGCGCGTTTACGTTTAGAACTAGAAATGCTGATTAGATATCCTTCAACACCTCAACAAGGAAACTTGTCAGGAGCGGAATCAACGTCAGTATCAGGTGGAACACGATTCTATTGCACAGAAAATTACGGCTGCTTCGACACTCAGCACATCAATCCAGGCAGGGTGGATGAAGTACTCCGCGACATTGATCGTTACCTTACAACCAGACAACTTATTGACTTAAGGGGCGGGTTTGGTCCCGAGTCTGGTTTTGTCGCCTATTACTCAGTATCGGATAGCTTGTCACCTGAAAAGAAGCAAGGTGTAGCTCTGGGAATTTTGATGGATTATGAAAGGCGTTGGGAGAACATGCAGGGCACTATACCATTTGGCCCCGGAGCTACGTCATCCTTTGCGCTTGAGGATTTTCCCTCCGACTATCTCGGCTATATCATCGGATTCAACTACTGTCCTGAAGAACGAAACCTTGCAATCTTTGATCTGTTTGATCTTTTAGGAGGAGCTGAACCTGTGGGGAATTTACCCCATCCTTCAAGGCCGATTATGTGGGCTGAAGCAAGTAGGATTCCCCAAGAGGGTTCGGCAACGAATGTTTTTATGATGAATGTACCGATTACTAATCATGAGTTTATGCCATTGGTAGAAATTGATGGCAATTGGCAAAATGTTCCCTGGCCTGAAGAATTACGTTTAACACCTATTGATAGCTCAAGTGGTCTCTGGCGGCACGAAAAGTCAAGGCTTTGTATATTGGGTCAAGGAGATTGCAATGGATAATGACTTTATAATGAAAAAGCATTTTCTCAAATTTGGATGTGGCTGTGGAACAATCATCATAATTCTGATAATAGCAGGGTTATGGTGGATTCTTTACACCACAAGTGATCCCTTCTATCTCAACAATAAGAATCATGCTTTTGAAGTAACCCAACTTTTTTCATTATCCCTTATGGCAAATAGATCTGAAACATTGAAGTCTTTGGTAGATCCCGATCAGTGGCATCGAATTGATACTTGGGTAGTACGCCACGAAGCTGTTACATCATGTTCCATTCCACGATGGGATCTGGAAAACCCACCATGGTTCGCAGTAGGTAGTACAAGTCCAGATGGAAAAAGGCGGGAGGAAACATTAACACTTTCACTCCCCTGCCCTGATCATGAAAAGTATTACTGTCTAAAAATTGAGAACATCGCCATGAAGAAAAGAGATGAAGGCTGGCAGATCTATGATTGGGGAGAGATTCACGAAACTTGGCACACGTATCCTTGTAACTAAATAGACAAGCTCTTGGCCGGTCTGTAGGGTTGGAGGGGAACACGGCCGTACTCGGCGCATACAACCAAAACAACTAAACTGGAGCAGCTTACGTGTTCAGTCGCAATGGAACGGTGTGGACAGAACAAACCAAACTGACAGCAAACGACGGACAACCCGGCGATTACTTTGGTTGGTCTGTGGGTGTGGAGGGGGAAACGGCCGTACTCGGCGCATTCAGCGATGATGATAACGGTACAGATGCCGGTTCTGTATATGCGTTTAGCCTTGCTCCAGATGGAGGGGGTGTCAGTTTGCAAACAACCACCATCATTTACGAGTACGACCCCCTCTACCGGCTGACAAAGGCTGATTACACTGGTGGTATTACGGCCGCGTACACTTACGACTACGATGCGGTAGGCAACATGACCGCCTATACGGAAACGGTAGGGATAACGACAACGGCCGCAAGCCGCACATTCAACGCTGCCAACCAACTACAAACCTCGTTGGATGCTGTCCAGGGCACAACCAGCTTCTATTACGATAACAACGGCAACTTAGTTGAAATCTGGCCGCCAGGAGCCAGCCAACAAAACCAGGACGGCATTGTGCGCTACAGCTACAACCAGCGCAATCTGCTGCAAACCCAGGAAACGTACAACAGCGGTTGGACGCTGCAAGTTGAATATGTGTACGATGGTGACAACGGCCGCATCCAGCAAATAGACTACACCGGGCCAACGGCCGTCACCACCACCTACCACAACGACAACATGGGT
>JAAEOP010001052.1 GCA_024223125.1 Chloroflexota bacterium | reverse complement strand
GGTAATCAAATTCTCAATGCCGCCCAGCACGGCCATGGTAATAACCAGACTCATCCAGAGGATGACCATATCATTGGGGGAGATGATGGTGATGTAGTGCCCCCTGACCGCGCCGGCCAAACCGGCAATCATGCTGGTAATGACAAATACCAACACCTTGTAACGGATCACATTTACGCCCAGCGCCGCGGCTGCTTCCTCGTCTTCCCGAATGGATTTTAGAAAAAGGCCAAAACGACTGCCGGCCAACCAGACCATAAATCCAATTAGAATAATCATCAGGAAAAACATTATATAGTAGGGGGGAAGTTTGTCGACGCTGTCGAATTGGAGAAACCCCAGGTCTACCCCATTTGGCAGGAGGGCGTCCATTTGCAGTCCATTACCGCCGCCGGTGTAATCTTTTTCGGCGTTAACCCCCAGCCGAAAAATTTCGGCAAAGGCAATGGTAAAAAGGGCCAGGTAAGTGCTGCGCAAACGCAAGACCAGCAAGCCAATAATCAAGCCAAAAAAGCCTGCCAACAGCGTGCCGGCAATAATTCCGGTCAGGGGTGATGTACTCAAAAAGGCACCCATCATGCCGGTGGCGTAGGCCCCCATACTGGCAAAGGCCATATGAGCAAAGGAAAATTGACCGGCATAGCCCATTAATAATGACCAACTTGAGGCCAAAATGGCGTAATAGAAACCTATAATTAAAACGTGCAAGGTATAATCGTTGATGAGGCCGGGGGGTAAAAACGGGAAAATGTCATAGGCCACAGGAATTACGGCCAGGATAGCAAGACCCAACGCCCCCACAATCCAAAGTATAACTTTTCCTGTCATTATAACTCTCTCCCAAAGAGGCCGGTGGGTTTAAGCAGCAGCACAATAGCAAAGATGATTAAACCAAATACTTGTTGGTAAGCCAGGGCGCGGCCGGCATCCGGGAAGCAGCCCACCCCCAGAGCTTCAACCACGCCAATAATCAGCCCGCCAGCCATTGCCCCAACCAAAGAACCCATGCCGCCTAACACAATCACCACAAAGGAGCGTGCCGAAGCGACAGCCCCCACATTGGGGGCCCAGGTGAAGACCTGGACCAATGCTGCCCCGGCTATTCCGGCCAACATTGCGCCCATACCAAAGGCTAAGGTATTCATATTCAAGGGGTTGATGCCTACCACGGCCGCTGCTTGTTTATCCTGGCTAACAGCCCGCAGGGCTTTGCCGCGCCAGGTATAGTTTAAGTACCAGTACAAAATAGCCAGCACTATAAGCCCAATTGCCGCGCCGGCTATCCGCGAGGGAGGCATGGAAACAGGCCCAATAGTAACGGTCTCTATAGGAAGATAGGGCGTGAGCTTCCGAGGGTTAGTACCCAGTGTGGCCTGCACGGTATATTCCAGAAAAAAGGCTAACCCAAATGTGACCAGAATAGCGTATTCCGCCGGACGCTCTATTTTGCCCAGGTGCATCGGCCGTAACAATAAGCGTTCAAAAATCGAGCCGACGATCATTGTGAACAGACCGGCCATAAATAACCCAACCAGCGGATTCATGTTAAGCCCAAACGTTTCATCGATAACGTAAAAGGCCACGTAGCCGCCGATCATATAAAATTGTCCGTGGGCGAAACTTACAATCCCCAAAATAGAGAAGATCAGGGTTAAGCCCAGGGCAATTAAGCCGTAAAGTATGCCGACCAGCATCCCATTGCTGATCTGGCTGACCACGTAGCCGCCGTTGGTTACACACAGATTGCCGGGGTCATAAACGGCAAAGGCCCAATATAATGTCAACAACGCTAAAATGGATGGAATAACGTTC
>JAAEOP010001051.1 GCA_024223125.1 Chloroflexota bacterium | reverse complement strand
GGATACACAAGCATACGAATACGAGATAAAACGGATAGACCATTTAGGCATTGTGGCTGGAATATGCCGTGAGATAGATTTAGTGAATATTATTGACCACTCACTCCCTACTCCTTCAACCCGGAATGTTAGTTGTGGCGAAGCCACCTTGGCGATGATACTCAATGGGCTAGGATTCACCGGGCGAACCCTGTATCTGATGCCCGAATATATGGAAAACAAACCGGTAGACTTGCTGATAAGAGAAGATTTGGTGGCTAGTGATTTCAATGATGACGCTTTAGGCCGAGCGCTGGATGAACTGTTTCAAGCGGGCGTGACGGAGTTGTTTGCCAGAATCGCCGAAAAAGCGGTGCAGGTGAATGATATTGAAGTTGAGTTTGCCCATACAGACACCAGCAGCTTCAGTTTGAGTGGTGAGTATGAGTCAGAAGTAGCCCAATTGTTTGCCAACAGAAAACAGCCCTGATTGACCAGAAAAAACAATGGCTCGGCCGTTTTATCCTGGCCACCAATGAGTTGGATACAGACCGGCTGTCTGATGAAAAGTGGCTCGCTTGCTACAAAGCACAAGGCAAAACAGTCGAGTGGG
>JAAEOP010001050.1 GCA_024223125.1 Chloroflexota bacterium | reverse complement strand
TTTGACGGTTACTTTGAAACCAGCGCCAAAGAAGGATGGCAGATTAAAGAACTTTTGGCTGCGATTCACAAGGATATTGATTGGGAGTCATTGCCGCATGTCAGTTCCAACGAGCTATTTCAGACCATCAAACAATTCTTAATTGACCAGAAGAAAATCGGCCATGTACTCTCGACTACCGATGATTTATACCGCCGCTTTTGCCAGATCCATCCCAACCAGACAGCCCCCGATTTGGAGGCCCGTTTTGAAACCTGCCTTAGCCGGATGGAAAATCGCCGCCTGGTGCGCCGCCTGCGTTTTGGCAGCTATGTACTATTGCAGCCGGAACTGCTGGACGCTTATGCCTCTGACCTGGTGCAGGCGGCCCAATTTACCGCCGATGGATTGGGGGCGTTGTTGGAAGGGGAGGCGTTGAACGGCCGTTACGTCATCCCCAGCCATGCTAATCTCACCAGCAAAGAACAGCAAAAACTATTGCTCATTGCTACAGTAGAGGAGTTGGTGCGCCATGAGCTAGTCTTAAAGACCTCTGGTGACGGTGGCACCGAACTCATCTTTCCCTCCAAATTTACAAAACGTGGCCCCGATGTCCCCGATGTGCCTGGTAAAACAGTGCAGTTCAGTTTTGAAGGGCCGGTGCGGAATGTATACTCTGTTCTTGTGGTACGTCTGGCTCATAGCCGTCTCTTTAACAAAAAGGAGATGTGGCACAATGCGACCACATTTACGGCCAATGTGGGCGGAACTTGCGGTCTTTATCTGCATGATTTGGAGGAGGGGAAAGGGGAACTGACGCTCTTCTTTGACGATTCGGCCAGCGAAGCAACCCGCTATCAATTTGAAGATTATGTAGCCATTCATCTGGAACGACGCGCTTTGCCCGGCTCCATTAACCGGCAGCGATTGTTTGCCTGTGAAGCGTGTAATACGCCTGTTACTGCGCTGCAAGTAGAAGGCCGGCGGGCGCGTGATTTTAATCAGATGCAATGCCCTGTTTGCGATACGCCCATTTCGTTGTTGGATAGGGAGGAACGGTTGGCGCAGCCGGTGAAATCGGCCGTAGCTGAAATGGACCGGGCGGCCGACGCCCAACGAGAACGGGATGTGGCCGAATTGATCCTCAAAGGCAAAATGACGACCAACGATTACGATGTGTTCCTGTGCTATAATGACGCCGATGCCCCGGACGTGAAGCAAGTTGCCAATCAGTTACGGGCACGAGGCATTTTGCCCTGGCTGTTGCCTCCATCCCAGTTGGTGACGGAGGAGGAGTTGTCTCAGATTCGTTCGGCCGCTATCTGTGTCGGCCGAGGCAAAGTGCCCTGGCGCGACACGGAAACGGTCAAGCTGTTACAACGCTTTGTGAGCCGTGGGCAAGGTTCGTTCATCATCGTGGCTTTGCCCGGTTGCCCGGAAGCAATGCGTTTCCCCGATGGGATTTTATTGGTAGATTGGCGGCGGCGGGAGCAAACGGCCGTTGATCTTCTCAGTTCATTCATCCAGGCCAAACCCAAATATGAGCTGACCCGCTAAATTCGTAAGCGTCAGCCGTTTCTGAATAGTTATGGGATCACATCCAATCAATCTTTTCTTTCGATTTGTACTTGAATTATCGGCCCTGGCGGCAATGGGTGTTTGGGGCTGGCAGCAAGGGGAAGGCTGGCTGAGGCTGTTGCTGGCTCTGGGCATTCCCATCATTGCGGCCATTCTGTGGGGCACATTCGCCGTCCCAGATGATCCCAGTCGTTCAGGCAAAGCGCCTATTGCTGTTCCTGGTATTTTACGCCTGCTGCTGGAATTAGTGTTTTTCATCTTTGCTACCTGGGCGCTTTACGATGTGGGATTCAGTGGGTTGAGTTGGGCTTTGGGACTTCTTGTGACAATTCATTACCTTGCCTCGTATGATCGCATCCTTTGGCTCGTAAAGAAGTAAAGACTGGTGTGAAGCAGCTAAAGTTCCGCTAATTTATTAGCTTTTGTTCCTATAAAAATCTTCTTGACTGTCAGGAATAGATGGTGTATTTTTTACGGAGTGCAGGAGACATCCAGTATTATACAGAAAAGATGTTCTGTATAAAAGCCCAATTTACGGGAATATACAGAAAATCATCTGTCTAACCAGAAAAGCACGGGAATATGCAGACAAACTTATGTATAAACCACTCCCTCAAAGAATAGACAGAGGATTTTCTGTCTACTATGTTGTT
>JAAEOP010001049.1 GCA_024223125.1 Chloroflexota bacterium | reverse complement strand
CAATGGTTCATGGGGGGAGACGAGTTCTGAAGCGCCCTCCCAAATGAGAATACGAACCTGGCTGGTGCGTTGCCCGGTATCTAACATCTGGCTGAAACGCCCTACCCAGGGGGCATTTCGAATACTTTCTAGCGGCCCATTTGGGATATTTAACAAAACAAGAGAGATTACCCCTAATATTGCGAGAGCCACTACGCTGATTGTCAACCACCGCTTACGCCAATACAGCGAGAGTATGAGAAACAGGAAGAAAGAGCCTGCCAGGAGTCCCAGCATGGGGCCGCGGCTGCCGCTCAAGTAGATGGCAATGATTTGGATAGCTGCAACGAATACGTATATTGTCCCTCGGAGAATGTGTGTTCCGAGTCCTTCTGTTTCTTTTAGAATGGCAGTAAAGGAGTCGATAATTCGCCCGACAGTAATGGGAAATGCCATAATAAGATAGGCTGCAATGAAGATAGAGTTCCCCATGTTAGAGGCAATCCGCCGAACAACGTTCCCCCCCCACGGGACGGGATCAATTTCATAGCGTTGCAAAATGCCGTATAAGCCTACCGGAAGGCTGGCAATAATGGTAGCTGTCAGTAGCCGTTCAACTTGTTTATGGCGTCTCAAGTTGCCTACAATTGCCGCAAAGATAACCATGTAAGATAAGGTAGTATATGTGCCTTGTAAACGTTGGTATGATCCCCAGAGGCTGACGCGCGGCGTCACTGAAAAGATGGTTGCAATAATGTAAATTATAGCAAGGAGGACGACTTGTGGTACTATTGGCACTTGCCAAATTGCCTTGTGCCAGGGCACATTCTTTTCTCGAAGGACGCCGCCTTCATCAACGATTTTTACGAGCCAGGCGCCAAGAATGATCAGTGCCAGACTCCGCAGGAGCGCTAATTTGTCCGGTTCAAAGATGCGGCTGGAATAGATGTTAAAGAAAACAGGCACAACAATAACGGCCGCGAGCCAGGCGGCCTCCATAATACCTTCGCAATAGCGGCTGAGTTTGGTGGTCATTCGTTTTTTGGCCTCTCACTGTTTAAAGTCTATGGTATGATTTGCTTTCCCATTTTGCACTGCCTAAATTTAATGCTAAGAAATGCATTGCAGTTTAAATCTATGGATAAATTTCAGAGCCACATACCCTGCCTACGATAACACAAACTAAGAGAGATTTCAAGGATGTTTTGGAAAGGGTAGAGAACACAGCACATATGAACCTGGCACAGCGTAGCATTCGAGCTTCGGCATATAATATCAGTGGCAGTCTCATCCAAACCGGGGTTGCTTTTGCACGTTCGGTCATTTTGTTGCGCTTGCTCAATCCTGATGTTTTTGGCGTTTATCGCTTTACGAGTTCGTTTATCTTTTGGACAGCTGCGCTGCCCAACTTCGGTATGGGCGGTGCGCTGGTCCACCACACCCACGAAAGCGAAGGTGAAGGCGCACTTCGTATTCATTTTACGTTAACATTGCTTTTCAATATCGTGTGGGTGGTTGGATTGGGCGGGTTGGGATTATTATTCATCCAGGATGTGCAAAGCAAAGGGGTGTTTATGGCTCTTCTTATGAGCCAATTCTTTGTTAATCTGACCCAAACTGCCCGCTCCAGCCTGGTGCGTAAAGTCGCCTTTCGCCGTATTGCTTTGCTCAACACATTTGCCACAATCCTGGCGGCGGTAGTGGTTGTGTTTTTGGCCTGGAAAGGTTATGGTGTGTGGAGCCTGGTCTCCAGCGATCTGGTTCGGGCGGGTGTTTTGGTGATGGGTTTGTATATTATCCGTCCGGTATGGCGACCGCGTTTGGGATGGGCGAAAGAATCCATTCAGTATTTTCTGAGTTTTGGGAGGCGCAACTTCTTAAATCAGCCGTTGCTGCGCTCGCTCGATCGCTTGGACGATCTCTGGACGGGATTTTTTCTGGGAGATGAAGCTCTGGGCTTTTACTCCCGGGCCTATCGGTTGTCAAGTTATCCGGGAAACGTGTTCGCAGCGCCTCTAGGGAGCGTCGCCTCGGGAACTTATGCAGAACTGAAAGGCCACCCCAAGCGTCTATCCCAAGCCTTTTTTCGCGTTAACGCCTTCCTAATTCGCATTGGCTTTCTGCTGGGCGGCCTGCTCATGCTGATTGCTCCTGAGTTTATTTTCATTGTTGCCGGAGAGAAGTGGCTTCCCATGGTCAATACTTTTCGTCTGATGTTGATTTTCACCTTGTTGAATCCCTTAAAGCTAACCATCGCCGGGTTGTTTACTGCGGTGGGAAAACCCGAAATCGTGATGAAAACGCGGGTGGTGCAACTTGGTGTATTAGTCAGTGCCCTTTTCGCTTTTGGCCTTCCCTGGGGGAATGAAGGGGTGGCTCTGGCAGTGGATTTGATGTTGCTTGTTGGGATTGTCTTGTTGCTGTGGTGGGCACGGGAGTATGTGCGTATTTCCATTCGCTCTTTATTCCAGGCCCCATTGTTGAGTCTAATAGCAAGCATGGGAGTTGTCTGGATGGTTTTTTTTATTGATCTGGGCTGGCCCATGTGGGGCATAGGGATGGGAAAGGTGTTGCTGTTTAGTGTGATTTACATCAGTGTGCTTTATGGCTTTGAGCGGGGAGAAATCCTAAACTTGCTCCCTTTGGTAAGAAAGCTAACACAATCTGTATTCATAGTACGTTGATTTCAAAAAGTGAAAATGTTCCTCAAAAAAATTTCCCGTAGAGTGCGACGCACACTTCAAAAAGAGCGCAATGATACTTCTTTCCCCTGGGATTGGTCAACAACTGTTTCAGAGGCTAACGCGGTAATCATTGGGGGCTCTGGCAGAAGCGGGACCACACTGCTGCGTGTGATGTTGGATTCGCATCCCAATATTTGTATTGGGCCAGAAAGTTGGCTATTTACACCCAAAGCCATTAGCATTGAAAAACTCGCCCATAATTTTGAACTTCCCAAGTCGCTCGTCCAAAAGATGATACACACTGCGGCATCAAGACCTGAGTTCATTGATGTGTTTTTTGCGAAATACAGTCACCGAGTTGGCAAAAGCCGTTGGGGGGAAAAAACGCCGGCAAATATTCTTTACATTTCTGAAATTTTTCGGGCTTTTCCCAACGCTCGTTTTATTCATGTTATACGAGATGGTAGAGACGTGGCCTGCTCGATCCGCACCCATCCGCGCGTCAAAGAGCAAAATGGTCAATTTGTACCAACGAACATCCGTCGTCCACTTGGCCCTTGCATCCAACAATGGATTGATGCTATTGAGGCTGGTAACTATTTCACCAATGATGCAAGGTACTTGGAAATCAAGTATGAAGATCTGATTCGAAGCCCTGAATATATCCTGGAAAGAATCCTGTTCTTTTTGAATGAACCCTGGAATGAGCAATTATTGGAATACTATACCATTCGCACTGCTTCACGAGATGTCAAAAAATTCCCGCAAAACATCGAAGCCACGAAACCTTTGAATAATGATTCGTTGGGGAGGTGGCAACAAGAATTCACCCAGGAAGACCGAGCACTGTTCAAGAAAATGGCTGGTAACCTACTTGCCCAATTAGGCTACGCAACTGACATGCAGTGGTAAAAGACAAATTTTGAACGCATGAAAACACCCACCCCTCTTCCAACTTATCCTCCTGTACCGACAGATTTGGGGCAACGCCTCTCTGCTGGACAGCAGATTCGCCTCAGCTTGTGGTTGTCACTGTTCAATGCAGTACCTCCCGTCCCCATGTGGGATCCCTTCAGAAGACGGATTCTACAACGCCTGAATTTTTGCATTAGTTCCAAGGCTAAAATTCGCTCTCCATTAGAAATTCTACCGCGTACCACTTTTGATATTGAGATTGGCGCCAGTTTCATCAATAGTGGGGCCCGGTTTTCTATTGCACCCCCCGCGAACTTGAAAATAGGCGATCAAGTCTTGATTGGGCCGCGAGTGCAATTTGAGACCATCAATCATAACCTCATCTATGTTCCGGGAAAACCACGTGGGGCCAAGGTGGCATCGATTGTTATCGAAAATGGGGTGTGGATTGGCGCTAATGTTGTTGTTACTCAGGGGGTGCATATTGGCAAGGGCGCTGTCATAGCTGCAGGTGCAGTGGTTACGAAAAGTGTAGCCTCCCACACTGTGGTGGGGGGGGTACCAGCAAAGTTTATCAAAAAGATTGATAGTTATGATACCCCCTAGATTGTTTATCCTCAGCACCGGCCGCGCTGGCTCCAGAAGTATTGCCCACCTACTATCAGCGATTCACGGCTGTACATGTGTCCATGAGCCAGCGCCCCAGCTTATTTTTGAAGCCTCCGCTTACCGCCACGGGGAAATCTCTGCGGCGGAAATTGGTCGTCTTATGAAGGAAACACGGCCCATCTCCATTCGCGGGGAACGCTATTGTGAGTCCAACCAAAACCTATCGTTGATCATTCCTGTGCTGGCAGCCACATTTCCCGAAGCTCGCTTCCTTTGGCTGGTGCGTAATGGGTTAGACATGGTTGCCTCAGCCTATAGCAAACAATGGTATAGCGGGCACTCTGAGAGACACGATCTCTATGAAGACTGCACGCCCCTGGAAAAAGCCTGGATTGATGGGCGCATTGAGGGGGATCGCTGTGGTGATGTGGAACCCGCGCTCTGGGACGAGATGGATAGGTTCGCCCGTATTTGTTGGTACTGGACCTATGTTAATCGCCTGATAGAAAGCGACCTGCAATGCTACGCTCCAGACCGCTTTATGCTGGTACGCCTGGAAACCTTGGATACCCAACTCCCAAAGATGCTACCCTGGTTAGAGTTACGAGCTGCCATCGTTCCGCGGGCAAAGCGCATTAATCCAAGCATACGCCCCCCTTACCCCTGGCAAACTTGGAGCCTGGAACATCGCGCCGTTTTTGAGCGCTGGTGCATCCCGTTGATGAACCAGCTCTACCCGCAATGGTATTCATCCAACGGAGAGTGGCGGAGTGTTCCCTACCTCCAACGGAGTTCTCTGTTGCCCGATTGGCTCAACCGCTACACATTCCTCAAAACCATAAACCGCTACCTGTCTCCAAACCCGTTGACATGAAGATATCCGTTTACATCACTTCGTACAACCAAAAAGCCTATCTCATCGAAGCCATCGAAAGCGTGCTGACCCAGACCTTGCGTCCGCACCAAATCATCGTTGTAGATGATGCGTCCACCGATGGCTCACAGGAGGTGATTGGTGGGTATGCCACCCGTTATCCCAGGTTGGTGACCCCAATTTTCCACGCACAAAACACTGGGGTCACCCAGGCTCGGGTGGATGCACTCAATGCTGTTACCGGGGATTACGTCACCTATGTGGATGGCGATGACCGCTATCTGCCGCGTAAACTCGAACAGGAGGCCCAGATCTTAGGCCAACACACCTGGGCGCGCATTGCTTTTTCTAATAGTTACTACCTCACAGCGGGTGGCAAACGCAAAGGGATATGGGTAGAACACCAACACCCACCGGAAGGGAATATCTTCATTCAAACCTTTGCGCGCGAGTTTCCGCGCCACCGCCTTTTTCGCATGGAAATGGTACATTATCCTAGTTGGAAACAAGTGAGTTTCCATGATCTCGAACTCTCCATCTTGGAGGACTGGGAAATGCGCATCCGTCTTACCCGGAATTACCAGGCTGTATATTGCCATGAGCCCCTAAGTGAGATTCGACTGCACGGAGGCGGGCTTTCCAGCGCGCCCGCAGATACCTACCTTGCTGCTGGGCAATACATCTACCAGAAACACTCCTGCTGGTTGGAAGAACGCAGTTCTGATCAGCGTCGTGTCCGGAATGCGTTGAAAAAATGGCAAGCCCGACATTTTGCCCGTCAAGCCCGCCGCGTTTTGGCAGATGCCAGCCAGCCCGTCTTTGAGCGGCGCAAGGAAGCCTGGTACTACTACCGTCAATGCCTGGCGCTCTCGCCAGCCCATCTGGATTATCGAGTACTGGCCGGATTGCTATTTCCCGCGTTTTATCTCAAACGCCGCTCTCGTGGCAGCACAATTACATGAAAACGCTGTTTTCCCAACTTCACTATCTTTTCTCTGGCCCGCGTATTTTAATTGTCAGTTTGCCTAAAGCTGGTACGCATCTGGTTTCAAAAATCATGGATTTGACTCCTGGTATTCGTGCCGCGCAAGTGCATCTTGGCCATGCGACCTTCGCGCACTGGGCGGAACGCAACCCGCAACAACCACCGCATATCCCCATTGGCTTGGATTGGCCGGTTTATGCGCCTCCCGTTGCCGTACGCCGCGCTCTTCAGCGCATTAGGAGGGGCAGCTATGGTACCATTCATGCTCCTTATTCCCTTCCATTGGCAGAATTATGTGCATCGCGAGAAATTAAGGCCATCGCTATAATCCGCGACCCACGTGACGTCGTTGTTTCCCATGCCCGTTACATTGTTCAAACCCCTCCGCATTTTTTACATAACTTCTATCAAACACTATCCACTGACGAGCAACTTATGACTTCCATTACCGGATTGCATAACGGGCATGGTTTTCCCCAATTGCAAAGTATAGCTGAACGTTTTGCGGGGATTTTGGAGTGGCGGGCACAAGATTTTGTGTGCTTTTGTTCTTTCGAGAAATTAGTAGGTGAGCGTGGGGGTGGTTCGGAAGTTGAGCAACGCGTCGAAATCACCAAAGTTCTGCAACATTTGGAGCTGGATTCTTCCCCACAAACTGCGCGAGCTATTGCTCAAAATTTATTTGGAGGGACGCAGACGTTCCGCAAAGGGCAAATCGGGAGTTGGAAGCAACACTTCACCCCCGCCCACAAGGCTGCCTTCAAACGCTTGATGGATCCTATCCCGATTGAAACTGGATACGTTCAAGATAGCGACTGGTAAAACTATGCGACTATGACTATTTCGCGATCAGGCGAAAACCTAATCTTCGTCATCTCTCAGCCCCGAGCTGGCTCCACTCTGCTCCAGCGCATTCTGGCTGGGCATCCGGAAATCGGAACCACTGCCGAACCCTGGATCATGCTTCACACCGTCTATGCTCTACGGCGCGGCGGCATCGAGACAGAATACTTCCACAATCGGGCCAGACGCGCCCTTGACGATTTTCTTGCCCAATTACCCGAGGGCGAAGAAACTTATATTCGAGCCATTCGCGAAATGGCCTGCGTACTCTACAATGAAGCCTGCACAAGTTTGAATAAACCACGCTTCCTGGATAAAACACCTACTTATTATCTGATCATTCCCGAACTCTACCAGATTTTCCCCAAAGCCCGGTTTATCTTTCTCTTGCGAAACCCACTATCCGTCCTGGCGTCTATCTTGAATACCTGGATACGAGGTGAATGGATCCGCTTGCCTCGCCATCGCAACAACCTCCTGGTTGCTCCCCATAAGATGTTGGAGGGTATCCGCCTCCTGCAAGACCATGCCTACACTGTTCATTACGAATCCCTGGTACAAGAGCCAACCAGTCAGATTCGGAAAATATGCGCCTGGTTGGGGGTGGAATACCATCCAGACATGTTGGAATACGGAAAAACCCCAGCGCTTGCAGGGGGCATGGGCGATCCTTCCGGCATCCATAAACACGCCTGCCCCACAACCTCGAGTATGGAAAAATGGCTCAAACTCGGAAAAACCAAACAAACCCGCCACTTTGCAGAAACCTACCTTGATACGCTGGGTCCCCAATTTCTGAAAGAGTTTGGCTATGACTATGCCGAACTCAAAGAACGCTTGCTTGCAGTGCCATGCCGCGACAAAGGGAGCGTTCTATCTTGGCACACAGCGATTTCGGGTGATAAAACCTTTTGGGATAAAACGCTCCTCATCTTATACGAGTTGTGGCAAAAGCGAAAATTCGGACACGCGGGCAAGCAATTTGGTCAATTGCTGATCGGGCGTTACGATCTTCTCAAGCCTCATCATGAAAACTCACGATGAGGCTTGAGAAGATCGCTTGCTGATAGGACAAACCATGACATACTCCACCGGCCTCCACCGCGCACTAAGTCGTAGAATGGGAAAATTCATCGCTCCAATCTGGCCTGGAAAGATCAAAGACGTCACCTTCATCGTCGGCTGCCCGCGTTCAGGAACAACGATCTTTGGCGAGATATTAGGCCAACATCCTGATTTTGTATACTTATTTGAGCCGCGATATATCTGGCTGCATCAAAAACCATCCCGAAACGTCTGGGGAATGGACGCGTCGGGGAAGTTACACCTGGATGAGAGTGATCTAGACTCACAAGAGCAAAAACGCTTGGCCCAATGGTTTCACTTTGCCCTCACCTTGAGTGGACGGCGGAGGCTGGTGGAAAAGCTGCCTCTAAATGTGTTCCGCTTGCGTTGGATACACGCGATGTTCCCCCAGGCAAAATTCATTCACATCATCAGGCATGGCCGTGATGTGGCCTTATCTTTGGAAAAGCTAATTGCAAAACGTTTTCCACCAAGTTACTGGGAAACCCACTGGAACTACTTGATGTTTGAGGATTATGCAAGCCATATCCCAGAATTTTACGAATGTCTGGCACAAGTGCGGCAACAACCCGATAACTACCCGCGTGCCTTGTTGGTTTGGCTGTGCAGCGTCTGGGAAGGGCAGCAAGCAGGACACGAGATTGGCAGCCAACACTATACTGAAATTCGGTATGAAGAATTGATTGCCGATCCGGAAGCACAACTCGCCAAGTTATTCGCATTTCTGAGTGAACCCATAGACGCAAATACTATCGCTTATGCTAAAGACAGCCTCCACCCAGGCTCACTGCACAAAGTAGACCCATCCCCTCAGATAACAGCCGCTGTTGCAAGCGACATGCTCGCGAAGCTCGGTTACAATTCATGAGATAGGCATGGACAATCAACCGCTCGTTTCCATCATCACGCCATCCTATAATCAGGGACAATTTATCGAAGAGACCATGTTGTCTGTTCGAGGTCAGGATT
>JAAEOP010001048.1 GCA_024223125.1 Chloroflexota bacterium | reverse complement strand
ATCAGATAATTGATGGTATGGTCGTTGCTTATGAAAATAAAACAGAAAACTAAAAAGAACAAACGACCCACTATCGTTGACCAAAGTATCACCCGATTGACAAAACTGAGTGCTTCCCTGCCAGATAAACGAACAGGGAAAGTAACTATTCAGCTTCCAGAGGTGCGACGCACTTGCAAAGAGCAGCGGCATTGACATTACTCTGGGAAAAGTGCGTCGCACCTGTACAGTTACCAGGGAAAAACATTCAGTACCAGATGGACGATATCGTGAAAGCAGCTTTCGCCGTGTTTTTCACACAATCACCGCCTGGAGTGCGAACGGCCGTCAGATTGTTTGCCACTGCATCTTTCTTGACACGGAGATGGGGTTTCTTTTCAATGTTGATGGCAGCGGCGAGGTCCAGATGCTGCCACCACAATAGATACCTGTCTCCTGGTTTTCCTCCTACTGGCCGCAGTGGGACGCAGAGAGACGATAACAGATCTCCGGGATTTAGTGGGGTAATGCCCGTTATCCGTAAACCGAATACGGAACACGGAACACGGAACACGGAACACGCTTCACGCCCTTGCCAGACCAAGCGCTAATTAGCGCTAATTTTTGACACAAACTGAACTTCACTTAAAATACCCTTCACCTATGTCTGACGTAATGACAATCTCCCCAGCTGCGGCCCCCCCCAAGCAAAATCGGTTTTTCCATTGGTGGGAAAGTCGGTCACGCTTTGCCCGCCAGACAATCTCCCTGGTTTTTATTTTGCTGCTGCTGATTTTTGCCTGGGAAACGTTGAAGCTTGTAGGCGGAGATCCGTGGCGGCCGGAAAACAACCCCTTTGGCCTGGAATACACTCCCCCTTTTCGTTTCAAAGTGGCCTCTGATTTGAACTTGCCGCATGTCTGGAAGATTTGGGGGGCTTACGGCCGTGAATCCCGTCGCAACGGCCCGCCCCTCATTCAAGTATTAACCAGTTCTGCCTTTTTCACCTTCCGCGAAGCCTTTATTGGGTTTACATTTGGCAGTTTGTTAGGATTTACATTAGGGGCTGTGTTTGCCCATTCCCACATGCTAGAACGTGGATTGATGCCTTATGTGGTCGCTTCGCAAACGGTGCCTATTTTGGCTATTGCGCCGATGGTCATTATCTGGCTGCAAGCGGGCTGGTTGAGTGTGGCCGTCATCGCCGCCTATCTGACCTTTTTTCCGGTGACCATTAACACCTTACGCGGCTTGCGTTCCCCTGACCCGATGGCGTTGGAATTGATGCAATCTTATGCTGCTTCTACCTGGACGACGATGTGGAAATTGCGCTTTCCGGCCGCGCTGCCGCTCATCTTTACGGCTCTTAAAGTTTCGGCCACCGCCAGCGTTGTGGGAGCCATTATTGGCGAACTCCCCTCCGGCATCCGCGATGGCCTGGGCGGAGCCATCCTAAATTTCAACTCTTATTACATCTCCGGCCCAGAACGTCTGTGGGCTACCATTATTATTACCGCTTTTGTAGGCATCTTTTTCTATTTACTTGTTTCATTGGCAGAATATTTTGTCCTGAAAAATCGTAGAAGACTTGAGTAGAGATTCAGAGATTAGGAGATTTACAAGCGTTGACCGCTAACAATCTCCAATCTCCACCTCCAAATACCTATGACCCCAACCGTCTCCCTCCAAAACGTGACCAAAACCTTTAATGAAGGCGAACAGAACCAGGTTGTTGCCTTGCAAGATATTACCCTGGATATTGCACCGGGTGAATTTGTTTCTGTTATTGGGCCATCGGGCTGTGGTAAGTCTACACTGCTGCGGTTGGTGGGGGATTTGATTGGACCGAGCTACGGCCGTGTTCTGGTCAACAACAAACCGGCCCCTCAAGCGCGTCTGGATCAAGATTATGGCATCGTCTTTCAATCCCCTACCCTGTATGAATGGCGCACTGTCAGTAAAAATGTGCAGCTTCCTCTGGAACTACGCGGGCTAAACAAAATAGAACGGGAAAGCCGCGCTCAAGAGATGTTGTCTTTGGTGGAATTGACCGGTTTTGAAAACCATCATCCCTGGCAGTTGTCCGGCGGAATGCAGCAGCGTGTTTCCATTGCCCGCGCCCTGGCTATGCGCCCCCAATTGCTGCTCATGGATGAACCGTTTGGGGCTTTGGATGAGATGACTCGTGAACGGATGAATATGGAACTGCACACCATCTGGGAAGACAGTAACAAAACCATTATCTTCATCACCCACAGCATTGCTGAAGCGGTGTTTATGTCTACTAGAGTGGTGATCATGTCGGCCAGACCCGGCCGGCTCATTCAGGACATCAAGATTGATTTGCCTCGCCATCGCACGGCCGCAACGCGGGAAGACACCCGTTATTTCTCTCTGGTAAACCAGGTGCGCGAAAGCCTGCGAGAAGCAGAGGCGATGAGCGCATGACCGAGCAGCCAATTGGTCAACCGCCGCCAGGGGCAGAAATTGACAAGACCGGTTATTCTGATGTCGCCGCCGGTGTAGATGCTGTCATTCCTCAAAAAAAACAAAGCTGGTTCAAGTATTACTTGCCTTCTATCATCATCTTCATTGTTGCCATCGTTACCTGGGAACTGTTTGTACGCTTGTTTAACGTGCAAGAATTTTTACTACCCGCCCCATCAGCCATCATAAAATCATTTAGCGGTAGTTGGGAACAGTTACTCAAGATTGGCTGGTTTACCACCAAGGAAGCGGTGGGCGGTTTTATCATGGGGTGCAGTCTGGGCATTTTCATTGCCTTGCTCACTTCACGTTGGACGATTGCCAGCGAAGCGCTGATGCCTTTTGCCATTGCCGCCAATTCTGTGCCTATTTTGGCCTTTGCACCCATCTTGAATAATTGGTTTGGTGTAGATAATCCCCTTTCTAAAATGGTGATTGTGGCTGTTATTGTCTTTTTTCCGGTGATGATCAACACGGTGCGCGGGCTGACGCTGGTGGACGCCAGCGCTTTGGAATTGATGCAGTCTTATGCCGCTAAAGAAGTTGATGTTTTGTTTAAGCTGCGGGTTCCCAATGCACTGCCCTATATTTTTAACGCTTTGAAAGTTGCGGCCGCGTTAAGTATGATTGGGGCCATTGTCAGCGAATATTTTGGCGGCAATCGTTCTGCGTTGGGTGTGTATATTACCCAGGAGGCGGCCCAGTTCCGTTTTGCCAATGCGTGGGCGGCCATTATTGTAGCCTGTGTTGTGGGCATTACGTTATACATCATTGTGCTAACGGCCGAGCGATTTGCAATCCCCTGGCATCCGTCGGTACGAGGCGATTAGTGGATGGTGGTTAGTGGATGGTGGATGGTACAAACAACTCTAACCACCACCCACCATGCAAAAGGAGGTAAACCTATCAAATAATTACCCAATTACCAATTATCAAATTACCTAAAATAAATGTAACTATTCAGCTTCCAGAGGTGCGATGCACTTGCAAAGAGCAGCGGTATTGACATTACTCTGGGAAAAGTGCGTCGCACCTGTACAGTTACAAATAAATATCGTTGATTGGAGGAGAACATGAAACTGATAACCTTGAAAATATTTGCTTCTGTTTTGATAATCAGCCTGGCTTTAGCGGCTTGTGGCGGCGGTGGGGATAGTGAAGAAGCGGCCGAAACGGCCGGGGGCGATTGTGAATCCCTGACGCCTGTCACCATCCAACTGCAATGGGTGACGCAATCCCAATTTGCCGGTTATTACGCCGCCAAAGAAAAAGGGCTTTACGAAGCTGAATGTTTAGATGTAACCATTAAAGAAGGGGCCGTGGAAATTGTACCACAGCAGGTAGTGGCGGCTGGCGATGCCGAATTTGGCGTGGCCTGGGTTCCCAAAATGCTGGCTTCACGCGGGCAAGGGGTTGACCTGGTCAATATCGCCCAGATTTTCCAGCGCAGTGGGACGTTGCAAGTGGCTTGGGCTGACGCCGGTTATGAAACGGTAGATGATTGGGCCGGGCAGCGCGTAGGAACCTGGGGCTTTGGCAACGAGTGGGAAGTATACGCTGCTTTGCGTCAGGCTGGTATTGAACCGGATGATACGGATCAGGTAACGGTTGTGCAACAGCCGTTTGATATGTCTTTACTGCTGAATCAAGAGATTGATCTGGCCCAGGCCGAAATTTACAACGAGTATGCCCAACTGCTGGAAGCCACCAACCCGGAAACGGGCGAACTGTACCAGCCAGAAGATTTCAAGGTCTTTGATTACAACGATGTAGGCACGGCGATGCTGCAAGACCATGTTTTTGTACTGGGCGACTGGCTGGCGGAAGAAGGCAACGAAGACATTGCCGAACGCTTTCTGCGGGGTACATTCAACGGCTGGATTTTCTGCCGCGATAATTTTGATGAGTGCGTAAAGATTGTTCTGGACAATGGCCCGACATTGGGTGAAGGGCATATGCGCTGGCAGCTAAACGAAATCAATTCCCTCATCTGGCCGTCACCCGATGGCATTGGGGTAATGAATGATGACCTCTACCAGCAAACGATAGATATTTCCGTTGATTTTGGCGTCATCTCAGAAGCGCCGGACGACGCGGCCGTGCGCACAGATATTGCTCAAGCTGCGTTAGAAGGTATTGATGGGGATACGACCGGATCGAATTACAAGAAGCTGGATATAGAAGTGACGGCCGGCGGGGAGTGAGCAGTTTACAGTAATCAGTAATCAGTTGGCCTCCCGATTCAAAGAAATCGGGGGGCTTTCTGTTATAATCAGACTATTGTCTTGTTACCAAATGAATTTGAGATGTTAATGGAGCAGGTTATCGGTCGGCAAATGCAGATATGGTCAACACAAATGTTGGCTCTTTCTTCTTGTACCAGGCCGAAGTGCGGATCGGAAATGTTTTGTCTCGTGTCAAGTAATAGGCAAAGAGTACAATGAGTGAAAACAAGCCCATCAATGCAGGCGTTGTACGTGCTATCGCCTTGTCTGACCATTGACGCTGAGTTTCCACGCCAAGTAACGCGCGTGCCTCCTGAAATGTGACTTCCAGATTCCAGCGTAGAATAAACCAATCCAGAATTTGAATAGGGCTGGCTTCTTGGTCAGTGCAGAGAAAAGCTGTCGATTCGTATTTGCCTGCGGGGTCGCGCACTAGGGTGTTAAATCTGAGCACGTATTCCACCCTTACCTGCTCTGGTATTTCATGCACTTTTTATACCGTATTCAGCGTATTGGAAAGCACTCTCCGTTGTCGTCTATCATTAAATCGTAGCACTTTTACAACCTCATAAAATCGTAACGTTTTTTT
>JAAEOP010001047.1 GCA_024223125.1 Chloroflexota bacterium | reverse complement strand
GGCTGTGGAGGCTGTGACTCAGGGGCCGGATGGTATTTTGGCCGGCTTAACACCCAACAAAATCTATGTCGATATGAGCACCATGAGTCCTCAGTATAGCAAGGACTTGGCTGCCCAGGTTCACGCCGAAACGCAGGCACAAATGCTCGATGCCCCGGTTTCGGGCAGTATCATTACCTTGGAACAAGGCAAAGCTACCTTTATGGTTGCCGGCGACAAAGCGGCCTTTGAAAAGGTCAAACCCGCCTTGGAAGATATTGGGCCTAACGTATTTCACGTTGGAGAAAACGGCAAGGCCGTAGCCATGAAAATCGCCATGAATCTGAGTTTGGCAGTACAAATGTTAGCCTTCAGCGAGGGCGTGCTGTTAGCCGAAAAGAGCGGCATCCCGCGTGAAAAAGCGGTTGAGGTTATGATGAGCAGCGTCATTGCCTCGCCGATGGTGGTTTATCGCGGCCCATTTGTGCTGGGACACCCCGAAAATGCGCTATTTGATTGTACGATGATGCAAAAGGATTTGAACCTGGCCATAGAGTTAGGTCAGCAGCTTGATGTGCCGTTGCCCACAACGTCAACAACAAATGAGTATATGTCAGCCGCCCGTGGAATGGGACTGGGCCATTACGATTTTTCCATTATTTTTGATGTATTAGCCCGAATGTCCGGGGTTGATACGGATCGGTAGTTACTGGAGGTAGGGTAATCACTCATTCCCCCCTACGCCTTCGACAAGCTCAGGCTGCGAACCGTTGCCTGAGCTTGTCGAAGGCAACACGGTTACGGAGGTAGGATGGCTGGACACAATTTCTCGGATGTGCGCGATAAACTTGACCAGGGGAAGTATTACGGGGATATCCGCAATACGGGCTGGCATCGTGATGCTATTTACGAGAAATTTTCTGAGGCAGAGTACGAGCGACGCTACCAGCTAACTCGCCAGGCAATGGCCAAACGAAACCTGGACTGCATTATTGTAGCCGGCAGCATCCATGCCATGAGTATGGGCCAGGGATTGGTCTGGTTG
>JAAEOP010001046.1 GCA_024223125.1 Chloroflexota bacterium | reverse complement strand
GGTTCCATCAATCAGGTTGTTGATGTCAACCGCATTAGGGCCGGCATAGGGATAAGGATCGCCCGATTGCCAGACCAGGAAGCCAGGGCCATAACCGCCGTTGTAAACGTTGATGGAGAGCGCGCCTTCGATACCGGCAATCTGGTTCACAATCTGGCCGGTATGAGCGTCTACAAACACGAATTCACGGACGGTAAGGGCAGGATTGGCTACTTCCACATCGTACACCAGGTGGGCGCGGCCAGGAACGCCTTGCAACAAACCGGCATGGTAAACATACAGTTTGCTGTTAACGGCAGACAGATCAGTCGTAAAACTGCCGCGCGCCGCATCTGAAGTCAATATCTGAGCAGTGGCTCCGTCCTGAGACAACACTGTGTTTATGGCAATGTTTGCAGCTTCGGCTGCGCTCAGGTCGGGTGTCGATTTTAGAGCTACTTTGGGAACGAATACGCCGTTAACGGCCGTAATCCGACCCGCTTTATTCACATGCACATCCATCCGACCCGCAAATACGTTTACGCCATTGTAAACTTGCTGGTAGGTCAGATGAGTCATTCCCAGATCGTCGACGCGCCGTCCGGCCAAAGCCAGTTGGCTGCCGGCGTCGGCAATGCCAAAAGCGTCGCCATATTGGGCAAAGAAAGCCGCCGCTTCAGCTTCGGCGGAACCGCCGCGCGTCATCGAAAGCCGCGCCCCTTCTGGGAAACGGATAAAGTTGGCTACGCCCGTTGCGCTGCTTACGCTCACCTGGGCCTTACCGCCCGTGTCGGCGAGAAGTCGATCAACCCCGCCAGCCTTGGGAGCCGGACCATTATCGGCGAGCGCCCCATTGACAGGAACGCCGGACGCGTTATCTTCCGCCTGACCAAAAACCGGGGCGGAAGACATAACCAACAAAAATGCGACCAGCATGGTAAATGCCAGCGCATAAGTACTAAATTTGCGTATATTACGCTTCATGAATCATTTCCTCCTACAGGATCTAAACGCTGAACTCATGACAACTATTGTCGTCATATTTGCATCTTTGTATCTGTAACAAAACGTTGTTCGTGGGATATAGAATTTTGTTTATTTTGGAAATTTTATATTCTGAGAATCATCCTCCTTCCCTAGAGGCGGCTTCGAAGCCCTGGCCTCTAGACTATGCAATTAAGCGGTTTTTACAATAAGTACATAAGCTACATCATGCTCAACTATGCTATGCTTAACAAGATAAAGTTAGCGGAAGCATATGTATGCGGGATCAACTGATGCCATATCATTCATCTCGCAATTTATGTCATTCAATTGGTTGGAATTTGGAAAAATCGCCATCTATATTACCAAGCGCCAAACTTTAACGCGGCCACGATTGTAACAATTGCGGCTACCATGCATCTACTCTTCTGACAACAACCCCCATTTTGCGATTGTCGTTACAACACACATTATTGCCTACAGTACCGCAGTACCAAGCATAGCTCCGTCTAGACTCTACGTTGGCGGACTTACAATAAGACTTACAGAAAACTTACGGCGTAACTGTTTAGTTTTATGAGCAAGCAGCATTGCGAAGAATATTTTCGCCTTGCTCAAAAAAGGAAATGTCTTGTTTGTCCCAAGACATAATGACCGATGGCAAGCGAGCAAAAGCTTGTGCCCCCATCTTGGAACGGCTACCAAAGGATGTTTTGCGTGTGACTACCGCAGGACGCGAAGCGCGTTCGGCAGCATTGTTATCAGGAGCCACATCGGGATCGGCAAGCCAGACAACCAATTCATCTAAATATTTACGAATGCGCTTGGCCAGGCGGACACAATCAGCATCCTGCCAACTCTTTTGGGCAAATGCCTGCAACTGATTACGCATATTTGTATGGAGTTGCTCATGAGTTGTTTCATCAGCTTCAACTTCTAACAAGGCGATGCCCATTGCTAGATAAAGTTGATGCAGTTCTTGATGAAAGAGAACTCGTTCCGATGTGGGGTCAGGGGGAGGTCGGCCTTTGGTCAATTCATGTGAATCATTTAATAAATGCGCCCAACACTTGGCCTTGTTGACATCTAATGGTGAGTAGGCGCTGAAAAAGTCCGAGATAATTGTGCCGTCAAATTCATGACCCAATAAAGCCGCAGGGACTTTGCTGCCACGACTTTTGCTCAAGACAAACAAGGCAACAACATCATTAATGAAGACCCACAGCCAGTGATTGTCCCCATCGACTTTCCAGCCTGTTTCATCAATGTGCAAAACCATTTGTTGACGCATGAGACGCAGTAAATCCGCATAGGTTGGGCCAAACAAACGGCTGACTTGTGAGACGATGTTACTCAACTCTCCCCGAGATATACTCAACCCAAAATATAAACTTAATTCTGTTTTGATTTTACGGTAGCTTAATCCAAGAGCCACTTTCTGATAGACGACAAAAAGCATCAATTGCAACCCAAATCGATGGCTTGGCAGCGCATCACTAACTGGCGATTCGTGATATTTGCGGCAATTGGGACACCATCCACGCTCGATAATATAGCGCGTGTTTACTGTGGGTCGGATTGGCTCAATATCGACAACATCTCGCGTTCGCTCTACTTCTGTTGAGCTAAATGCGTCCCCGCACTCTGGGCAATGGCTACCTGCTTCGATGCGGACGGTTTTATCGATCCGTGTGGGCTTTTTCCGCCCACTTCCTTTATGCCCCTTACG
>JAAEOP010001045.1 GCA_024223125.1 Chloroflexota bacterium | reverse complement strand
CCTCTGGAAGCTGCCCCCAGCCGATACCCGCCGACGTTTGGCCGTGCTGCAACGGCACGGGCTATTGCAGGTTTCCCACGACGGCGGAAAACCGCACTGGCATCTGCACCAAGCGGTCTATCACTATGCGGCTCAACAACTCGCGCCCTATCCTGAAGAAAAGAAAATCGCCCAGACCTGGATAGAGCGTGCCCAGGCCCATCCGGTTGTCCAAAAGTATTTTGAAAAAGTCAAGCATTACCCGCGCGAGGCTATTCGGCGACATTATGGGCAAATGATCAGATTTCGTCTTCAGCAACTCCCGCAGAAGCTTTGGTCCATGTGGAAAAGGGAGGCGGACCCCACAAGACAAGAAAATGATGCGCAAGCCTTTAGCTTTGCCACAATCATCTCGTCCACTTCATCTTTTCTATGTACGGAAGAATATCTGATTTTGCTTAAGCTGCAAAACGAGTCGCGCCTAAAACGGGTGGCTTTACATCCAGGCTGGCTATTTTTTATTCTAACTACGATAGCCAGCGTAGCGCTCATGGGAATACTCTTGATTGTTCCAATCTGGGGATACCTATTTAATGCTTTGGCGCTGACTTTGCTAACGGGCATTCAATGTATCTTTTTTTTGCTGGTTACATTCGTCTTGCTGCCGCTCGCGTTCCGCGAAGGTCCGCGTCTTGCCGCATTTCATTATTGGCTCTCAGAGCGATTGAAACAGAAAAAAAAGTGCCCGTAATCGGCAGGGGAACATTTTCCCCCGCCAAACCACATCGCTCCCTAACATAACGCGTTCCCCCAATCCCCTTGCACAAAAACGGCAGGGGAACACTTTCCCCCGCCACAATATCCGCATCTTGCAAAAAATGGCAGGGGAATACTTTCCCCCGCCAACACCCACAACCCGCACAAAACGGCAGGGGAACATTTTCCCCCGCCAACCCGCACTACTCAGTGGCGTAACGTATTACGCCAGGTGCTTCACACAAAAACGGCAGGGGAACATTTTCCCCCGCCAACACCCACAACCCGCACAAAAACGGCAGGGGAACACTTTCCCCTGCCAACAT
>JAAEOP010001044.1 GCA_024223125.1 Chloroflexota bacterium | reverse complement strand
CGACTAGGGGGGCTTTTATAATCTGTCAAAACTTCACCTCGCTCATACATGCTTGATTCAATTGAGTTTTGTCGTGATTGTACAGGCATTGTTTTGGTATGAAAAAGTTTGTTGCACAAAATGCCAGATTTAACACCCTAGAGGCGAGCCAAGCAAAAGCGACCCGCTCAGATGAAACGCTCAAGTTATTTAGCCCGCGTTCCTTTTTCGGTAGTGTGAATTCAGATTGCGTATCTTTATTAATTCGATACCCTAACCTGACTAAAGTGCGATGTCCCAGATACTTTTCCATTAACCAACAAAGGTATTCATGCTGTAATGGATTCAAAGTGACGGCCGCGGCCATATAGGACGTTTGTTTTAGGCAGGAAGCTATTTCCGTGGCTGCTATAGCCATAATTTGGGCAATATGATTTTCTCCGGGAACTTTGGGACGTCCTGCATTTGGCCAGCCTATTGGAGGATATGGCAAAATAAGTGATTGTTTGTCTGCATGGCGTACAAGACATTCTATGGCCGTTGTCTTACCATGGCCAGAGTTCCCGATAACAGCGTAAGATCCCTGACTATCGGCAAAGCTCTCGATTGCCGGCGCCATCATAAAACAATCCTGCCACCATTGTGCAATTAGTTCTGGCGCTCGCATACTGGCGGGCAAAAAAAGGCCAACGATGATAAGTTTGGGACATAATTAAGTCTCACAAAACGGCAGAAATTACGGATATTGATGCCTATTATAGGCGATTTTGACTTGATGGAAGATAATTGTTAAGCAGTTGTGAGTTGTTGTCATTTATGTTAATATCTTGCCTGTGCAAGGGAACTTTATGTTATCTGCTAAAAGTGGCCGACAATATCACAAAATATAGAGTAAGTTCATGGCAAAGATTGACCCGAAACGAGCAAAAAAACTAGGCAGCTTAATTCAGGAAGCACGCAATCATACAGGGTATACCGTTGAAGAGTGTGCTCAAGTATTAGGTATCCCCCCAGAGACGTTTAGTCAGGCTGAAACAGGTGAATATCATGTTTCTTTACCAGAGTTGGAAGTACTGGCTATCTACTTGAAAATCCCTATGGGCTATTTTTGGGGAAGCGCCCCGCTCCCTCAGGATGAAGAAGTTGATTTTCATGACATGTTGATGTTGCGAAACAAAGTTATCGGCGTCTTGTTAAACCAACTACGTCTGCGGGCGCGGCGTTCACGCAAAGATGTAGCGGCACAGTTGGGGATAGATGAAGCGTTAATAGAAGCATATGAATTGGGAGACACGGCCGTACCCTATCTCTATCTGGAACAATTATGCAGTTTTCTGGAAGGGTCCGTTGAACTATTTTTAGATAACATACATGGTCCTTTGTCCCGGCACGAAACGCAACAATTACTGTTGAAACAATTTAGTCGCATGACACCCGAAATGCGCTCCTTCATTACCAATCCGGTGAATGTAAGTTACCTGGAAACAGCCCGAAAACTCAGCACGATGGATGTAGTCAGGTTGCGCCAGATCGCCGAAGATTTGTTGGAAATTACATATTAAGAATGGGATTAGAAGATTGAGAGATTACACTCCCAATCTCAGAGATGGGACAGTTAATAAATCACGGTTCCTAAATGAATAACCAATCTGCTGAACAGTTAAAGGAACAGGGATTGCAACTGTTTCATCAGGGAAAACATGCTGATGCTTTAGCAGCATTTGAAAGTGCGGCCGCAGTCTATGCAAAACAGGGAGATGTCAACGGCCGTGCAGAAATCCTCAATAACATAGGCGTCATCCATCGGGTAAAAGGCAATCAAACAGAAGCGGTCGTGGCCCTGACAGAAGCGGCCGAAATTTTTGCCGAAACAGGTGATGTGAACCGGCAGGCACAAACATTAGGGAATCTGGCGGATCTGTATGCGGGGAACGGCCGTCAAGCTGAAGCTGCCCGGTACTACGGTGAAGCCGCCGCCCACTTTGCCCAAATAAACGCCCACGACAAACAAAGCCAGATATTACGCACTTACAGCCTGATGCGGTTACGCCAGGGACAATGGCTGGAAGCGATGATGCGGATGGAAGAAAGTTTGGCTGTACGGCCGCATCTAGGCCCATTTCGCTGGCTATTTCGAGGAATGTTGCGTTTCGTGTTGAGCTTACTAGGAGCGAAATGATTTCCCAATCCAGACGTGGTTCAAATTTATTCCTGCTATTTGTCTATTTGCCCCACTCGTGATTTCTACAAAGTGTCTATAAAGCTCATATGAAGTTTATGCGTTTTCCAGAGAAAAGCCCCATGTTTGGGCGCGGGTTGCCAGCGTACTAGCCAGTTTATGCCATTCGTGCAGCATCCAGGGATCGAAATCAGCATCATTAACATCATAAAGTGGGTGGCTCATCGCATCCTCCTAAACCAAACTGTTTATAACCAAACTCTAACCGCTTTCAGTACCAAGGTACTATGTGGACAGTTCTACTTATCGATGAAACTAAGAGCGTGTAAAAATAGTAGTACAGTTAGTTTTTCATAAGTATGAATCGATAGCTTATGGGCCAGTGCGCCTACCCCAAAAAGCCTTGTAATGTAGCCATATTGAAGTTTTCTTAAATATCAATGTTTTAGAAACTTATTGGCTTTGTTTCAATAAGTAAGGAGAAGATAATGAAGCGTTTCCGGTTAATAATCTTAGTTTTAATGTTCCTTTTACTAACAGGAGGCATAGCCTCCGCAACCCCATTAGCCCCAGAGACAATTAGTGTATTTTCATTTTCTCCCACAACAGTCACTTATGGTGGTATCACCACCCTCAGCACTACTTTCAAGACGGCCGCAAGTGGAAATGATAATGTATTGTGTATCCACTATGATGACGCAGGCTGGACGCCTCTGTTCATAGGACCTTATGTTTCCACCCGAGGCGATGTTTATATCGTGGGATATGCTGGCCCTTCTAGTACAGCTGTGCAATGTGTACCTATCAGAGCAAATGTAGCTGAATTGGTAGCAGCTCCAACTTCGTTTATTGTAACGTTTTTAGATGATACTGTTTCTGTTCCTTTAACACTGCCAGGGATGACACCGCCTGTGGCTGGATTACATCCTTTTGATGTGCTGCAGCAGGAAGGCGTAGGTTGTGTGGCCGTTCCCGGCTCGTGTGTTATTACGTCTGGTGGCAGCGCTAGTGTAACTGTTGTGGCGCCGCCCACAGATGCCTATGTTTCCAATGATTCTACTTGCGCCGGCAATACGCCTTGCTACACTGGCTCCAGTGCTTTGTCATCTGCCATTGGGGCGGTTACAGACGGCGGCACCATTTTTATTGTCGGTACATATTCGCAAGGTGGGGCCACCACAGCCACACTCAGCGGCAGCAAAAGTGTCAGCATTACCGGCTTCAACACGCCACTGTTTGAAAACGGGGGTGGCACTTGCAGCGGGGCCATGCTGGAAAACAGCGGCTCAGGCAGCCTGGATTTTGCCAGCGTTACGGTAGATGGCAGTTGTGGCGCCGGCTCTCGTTCAGCAGGTATCTTAAACTCTGGCGCAGGTAGCACAACTGTCCATGATTCGCTGACTACCGTCCGCGATTTCACCGGTTCGGGGTCAGGCGTTTCAGTTTCCAGCGGTACGTTGACAGTTAATGCCGTGGGATTTTCCAACAACAATCGAGCTATGAACCAGACGGGTGGTACATTACACGCTTTTGCCAACAATGTACCCAATAATGTAGGAGCCGATGCCGCTGTTAGCAGTGCTGGCACATCCAATGTACGCTGCAACTATTGGGGATCCGCCACAATCAGCGGCTTTGGCAGTGACTTTGATGAACGGCTGGGCGCGCCGGTGGTTGGTTATACGGAAGGCACAGGCGCGTTGACGCTAGGCGCGGCCTCGACTACAGCCACCGGAACCCAGGTCATTGTAAATATGGGCCGAGGTACACCCCCCTTTAATAATGGTACGGCGGCTGGTTTGGGGGCGCAGGTTTCAGACTTCTTCGCCACCTGCACCACACGCGGAACTGCCTCAGGCGCTGTGACCGCGCTCAGCGTTGATTCTGACAGCGTGACGGCCGGGCCCAATGGCTTCCGCATGTATGAGATTGATTCGGCTACTGCTTGCTCGCCTTCGACCAATACTACTTGCTGGAAATATCTGCCGACGGGTTCGGCAACCAATCCAGGCCCCGGCCCGATTACATTGACGGATGGCGTCCCTTCAGAAGGGCATTTCATGATTGGCAATGAGGTAGACCCCACGGCCGTTAATCTACAATCTTTCAACACGGTCGCTAGCGGTAATCTCATTATTCTGGTTGTTGTGGCTACGTTGTTGTTTGCGGGTGGTTCCGTTTTACTCATTCGCCATCGTCAGCAAACTGGTTAAATTTAGAAGCCTGATCAAGGTTTAGACAAAAGCTCCTCACCGGCCGGTGAGGAGCTTTTTTTGTTCTCAATACTAGAATAAGATGTTTCAGGGAATAGGTATTGTCTGCGGTAGTAGGAACCTATTGTCTGGCAGGGGGGTGTTAGCGGGGCCAACGGCCGTTAACCGCGGCAATGATCCATCAGGAAAATGTTCATAAAATCCAACAGCGATCTCATAATTTCCAGATGGTATGATATCCAGTTTCAGGGTAAGGCTGTCGCTGATAATCTCACCAATCATCCATTGGCTGGTGGGATAGGTGTTTGAACGGGGCATACTGTCTACCTGGGCTACTGGTTTCTTGTCACTGTGAGCCGGAATGAGATGTACAAAGCGGATATAGTCCGTACTACTCGGTGTGAGCGCTTCCCAAACGAATGTGATGTTTAAGGTTTGGTTTGTTTGGGTAAGGGTGTAGCCGCGCAGGGCAATTGTGTTGCCAAAAACGGCCGTCACCTGTTCCATCTCATCGGGCAAAGAAAAACGCGGTTCAGTCGGCTGAAAGTGAAATCCCCCATCAGCCTTTACCAATTCACCCAGGCGGCGGGTTAACACGGCCGTTTCCGGCGCCGCCACATCATACAATTGAGCCACCAACACATAAGGGGTTTGGTGCCTTTCTTCCGGAAAGTCAATTGCCTGCCAATCATTGACCCATTGACCCACTGGCCAGGAGCTGCTGGGCTGGAAACCATAACCAGGCTGCCGGTCGGCCAGACGCAGGAAATTGCCGTTTGCATCCGTCAGGCGCAGGGCTGCATTATAATTGCGGCTGAGTGGTTCCTGAGTCAGCCAGGCTAGTTGCACATCTAAAATGGTGGGAGTACGCAGCTGCGCCTGCACGGCTCGTACATCTATTTGGGGGATGATGTTATTAGCTTGGGGGGAGGGTTGAATTGGCAACGGCCGTAAATACACTTCCCCCCGTTCTCTACCAGAAGGCGTTAACGGGTGGCCGCGGGAAGGAGATAAACGGGGCACAATCAATCCGGTGGGGATGTTGTCTGGCAGGGTAAAATGGAATATTGCCTGCCCATCTTCAATAACGGCCGTGGCCAAAGCAAAAATTGGCGGCGATGGATCAAATACCCAATTGGCGGCCGGCGTCGTTAAAAACAAGGTCAGTTCAGGGGTGAGATCAGATACACCTTGCCAATGGGTTGTTACTGTCAAATCTACTGACGGGGAAAGGGTTTCCAGATCATACTGATAATCGCGTAAGGTCAGCCCATTGCTAAAAGGCACACCGGCCACATCATGATGCAGATAGGCCATCTCCTCAAAATCCCAGGTCAAATCATCATCACTCAACGGCCTTTCCGGCTCCAATTTGGCACTGAGGATCAAGAGGATGAATATTGCCAGGGTGTATACAAACGGCCGTACAGCCTGCTTCCATTTTGACGGCCGTAATAACCACAACGTCACCAACACTGCCACCAGTGACACCCATTCGGCCAACAAACGTACCGGCGTGCGTGCCAAATGCAAGGAAATATCATGTTCCCCTTCAGCAAGAAGCAGCATAATCAAACCGGAACCAGGGGCAAATTGTGCTTTTACCGCTTCCCCATCCACCATCACTTCCCAGCCGGGCCAGTTCAAGGTGGGAAAAACAAGGGCGCTGGGCACGGCCGCATCCACCCGCCATACCTGGGAAACAGTACGGGCGCTTACCAATTCGGCCTGGTTAAGTTCTCCAGTTAACACCGTCAACCCATAACGTGCTCCATCTAGCAGCCAACGACTGGTGTACGGCCGTGGCTGAACTGTGTGCGGCAAATATTCAAAACTGACCGTCGTGCCAATGTTACCTGTAAACCATTCATACTGCGCCAGTTTTTCCCCGGTAATATCGGCGTCTGTCAGAATGAGATGGTCGGTTTCTAAACGGCCGTAAGCAGCAATAATTAGGAGTACGGCCGTGACAGGTACAACAATTTTGCGCCAGGGGAGACAGGCCAATGCCCCCACAGCCAATGCTCCCACAAATGCCTGTACTGACAAAAAGCGCCAGGGAAACTGCGTAAACGACAATAAGGGAATAACCTCCCACAACACATTGGCAACGGGCAGCAGCATGAAGGTACTGATGAGCAGGCTGATGAGGATGAAGAGGCGTTGGTACGGCCGTGGTCGTTCATCCCGTCGCCAGCATAGTAACAAAACAATGACCCCCAACCCAACCAGAACAGCCTGCACCAGACCCATACTAAAAGCGCGACGGCCGTTAACCGCATAATCAAAAAAAAAGCTTGACTGCACTAAAGGATGCTGCGGCGTGCCTAAAAAATGATTGCTAAAATGGAAAAATCCTTCCGTAATCGGACCAAGCTGGGCCAACCCTTTTTCTGCCAGTGCCGGCACAAAAAACCAGGCTGCCAGGGCAAAGGCTAACAGCATTCCAGCCAAAATGGGTAAGGGAGATTGGAAATTGGAGATTGGAGATTGGCGTTTTTGAGACAACCAGCGCAGCACAATATAAAGTATTAAAAACGGGGAGAAAATCAAAGCCGAAATATTGTGGCTCAAAATCAAAGCGGCATAAGCCAGCGCAAACCAGGCAATTCCCCGCCATCTACTGCCTACTGACAATTGCTCACTGACAACTGAATCAGCCGCCAAAATCAGCAACGGATAAAACGCCATTGCCCAAAATTCGGCCAGAGAATCCCCGCGCACATACACATTGACCAGATGAAAAGGGGCAAATGTGTAGGCGACAGTCGCTAACAACCCCGCCCACTCACTGCCAAACCAACGCCGCGCCAGATAAAACATGCCCACTGCGGCCGTCACAAATCCAGCCAACTGTGCCAGATGAATGGAACGTACCAGACTAAAGCCTATAAAACGGAACAAAGCCGCAATGTAAATAGAAAGGGGAGCGTAAAAGTTAAAGAAAGGATAGCCAAAACCATAATTCGCATCTGGCATCCAGCGCACCGGAAAATGGCCGTCGCTTACGGCCGTGACCAATTGATGCAGCCGCTGCAATAAAAATGGACTGTCCCCCCCACCCCGTGTATTGAGCAATCCCGATTCAGACAGTGCCGGCCAGGCGGCCGCCACGGCCGCCAGAACCACAACCAGTAAAAACCAATTGATACGAATCGTCAAAGAACGAAGAGAGACAAACATAGCATTTACGATTTACGATTGAACAAACTATCTGGCACTCAATCGCAAATCGCAAGTAACTCTAAGCCCGTTGTTGGCGCAAAACCAAAAAGACCAGCGCTCCCAACAATACGATTGCTCCAATCAACAGCAACAGACCACCCAATGCCAATAGATTCATGCCACCGCCGGCCGAAGCTTCATCTGTTGGCGTTTCTGCTGTGGCTGTGGCAGCAGGATTAGCTATGTCAGCCACTTCGGTGGCATTCGGGGACACAACGTCAGAATGTAAGCGGCTGCCAAATTCTATGCCCACAACCTGGCTCTCTTGCAAACCAATGTTGGTGCTGGGCGCTGTTGTCATTTCCAGCGCGCCGGGCACAATCTGGGATACTGTATATTGGGCAGCGGGCAATTCTGCAAAGCAAACCGGGTCAGATGTTCCCGTAGAAACAGCCTGCCCTACCAGTTCCGTCGCTGTTGCAATCGTAAAGGTCACATTACCGATGGGGCCTTCTCCTTCATCATGAATACCATTCCCATTGGCGTCATTAAATGCATTGACGCAAATTGTGCCGCCGGGTGAGGGCGTATTGGTCGGCACAGGCGTCTCGGTGGGGATTGGCGTTTCTGTAGGGGGAACTTCAGACGTTGGCGTTAGGGTTGGCGGAACCGGTGTATTGGTAACGGGCGGCGGAGGCGGTTGGGTTGGAGCTGGCGGCGGTGTGTTGGTCGGCGGTGGGCCGACTTCAATTAATTCGGCCGCATCAAACCAGATGTCTAAATGAGCGCGACATTGGTTAACCCCTTTCACACCCCAATTGGCGCTGGTGAAAACCGAAATCTGGCTACCAGCAGCGGTCACCTCCAGGCTGACTTGCTGCCAATTATCCAGAGGATTAATCTTGCCGCTCCAGACCACATCCCCATCATTCCAAACACCGCTGCCGTCAGGGTCTATGCCCACGCGCACTTTGGAATTTAAGCTGCCGTCTGATGGGCCGGGAAAGTTGCTATTTGAGCCGAAGGCATATGACCATACTGTGAACCGGTAGGTACTGCCTGCCGTCACCGATACATTTTGAAATACGCCCGCCTTCCAGGTATCCCATTGGTTGCCGATATGTTGGGAGGCGCTGCCATCTTTGATCAGGGACGAGTTTGATTCAGCGCTCCAATTGGGCAGCTTGTGGTAGCCGTTTGTACAGTCGTTAAACTGATCTTCGCTGCTGTTGTGATGCCAGCGATCCCAACCGTTGGCTTCCCCTTTGCTGCCGTAGGGCTGCTCAAAGCTGGGGTTTTGCAACAGGTTTTGTTGTGCTTTTAGTGGCGCGATCTGTCCTAAAAGGAACAGGGTCACGGCCGTTAATATCAATTTCATAATTCGTGTCTTCATATATCTTCTCTCCATAAGTGTTAACTTAAGCGAAGACCTCGCAGGTTTTAACGCAAAACCTCAGAGGGGCGTAGATCATTTTGGAAACCTGCGAGGTCTTAAGTTAACGACAATGATCTTCTCTCTTCAATTTATATGGTAAGACCCTAAGGGTTTTCCGAAATCCTTAGGGTCTTTAAGATCGCGTCCTTAGAAAAACAATGACGCCGATTGTTAACAACAAGCCTCCAATAATAACAACAATTAAGGGGATCAGGCTAATTGTCTCATCTGGGGATGAGGGTGCAGCGGCCGTCGTGGGCACAGGCGATGGCGTCACTTCCGAACCAACAAGTAGGGGATAGCCATCGGAGGGAAGGGTCACGGCCGTTTCTGGCGCCGCCTCCTCTCCAATCCCACTTACAATCAAGCCACCAAACGAAAGATGAATGACATCTCCTAGATTCAAAATAATGCCCTGGTTGCCACTGCTGGTTAAGGTTTCCCCAGGAGCAGTGGAGCGGGTAATCTGGTAATTGCCCGGTTCTACATCCAGACAAAACGGCTCCGAAAGGCCATCGGTTACATAATTTGCTATCACCGCTTCATTGGTGAAAACGGTAAAAGCGACGGCCGCTTGTAATGGTTCAGCCGCGTCTTGAACGGAATTGCTGTTCTGGTCTGTGAAGGCGCTCAGGCAGACGGCCGTGCGCGGCGGCGTAGACGTGGGCGGCAACGGTGTGGGTGGAGCCAGTGTTGGCGTAGGCGGGACGGGAATATCTAGCGTGGCTGTCGGTTCCACCGTGCCATACCCGATAATCAACTTCTGCCCCGGCTGAATAAAATCCTCTTCACTGAGACCGTTCAAATCCAACAATTCTTGCAGACTCAGACCCGAACGAGCAGCGATAGCCCACAAGGTATCGTTGGACTGCACAATATCGTAAATGATCCCTTCGGCATCCGGCGTAGATGTCGGCAATTCTTGAGCCAGAATCGGCTGACTCTGCCAACAAATCATCAGCCCAGCAAACAGGCCAATATTCAACAGGATGATTACCCTCAAGCATCTCATGCCCATGTTTTACCCGCGTCCCCTCATTTGCACAACCACGATTAGTAGACGGTTTCCTGACAAGGTGAAGGGGTGATAAGGTGAAGGGGTGACTTGCAGACTTGCCCACTTTTACGGCCGCAATGTCCACACATCGCCAATAGCACGGCCGTTTTCCAAAACAAATAGACGGTTACCGGTTGCAGCGTCATATAACCCAATGGCAACGGTGTGGCGAGTGGGATCATATGGTTCTGTTAGTTTGATAATGCGCTGTTCGTGGACGACCAAATTGGGCTGCCACCAATCGGCCTGCCATTGTCCGTTCCCAACCGGGGCGTCGCTTTGGCCGATGAGACCATTTGTGTCAGCGATATGGACAAAGGCGACGAGATTGGGGTTCACGGCCGTTTCTGCCTGCCATACCAAATCTACCAGCGCCGTTTGTTCAGCCAACACCGTAACCCCACTTTGCCGTAAGGTAAACTGATCGGCAAAATGAACGTCTAGCGGCCAATCGGCCGGTAAAGGTGCGGCATGATAGCGCGTGTAAAGCGGGTACGCCGTTTCCTCCAAATCGCCACGCGCCAGACTGCCCATTTGCACCGAAACCAACGCCGGCGGAGCAATCAGGTCCGGCACAAAACTTAAATCACCAAATGGCCAGGCATAGATGGAGACCAACTGCCCCGGCGCCGGCTGCGGGATGGGAGATTCCGGACGATAAAATGTGACCGTGCTTAAATCGGCCAGAAAAGGAATAGAAGGCCACCCTTTTTGCGATGACTCATCCCAAAACCACCTGTCCAGATAGACGGCCGTACCCGGCATTTCCTCTCGTATCTGATGACTTAACTCCGCAGCGGCCGTTTCAAAAAGAAGAGCAGTTTCAGGTTGACGGCCGTAAGCCGCATAATCCTGCATTGTAAAAATAAGACTACCTACCAATAACCCTGCTACCAAAAGTTGGCGCAACACAAGTGGTAGACGCGGCCAACGCCACAACCAGGCCAAACCAAGCGCTGGTAGAAAAAGCGCGGCCGGTAAAATACCCACCGCTCGCAAAAAATGGGGGGTGTCTTCAGCTAAAATGGTGACACCCAACATCACTCCAATCCACAGCAGCGTTACGGCCGCCGACGGCCGTTTCCACTCCCGCGCACACCAACCCAATCCAATAAAAAAGGGGATGATCATGAGCCAATCGAATAACGGTCGTCCGGCCGGATTATGGCGCAAAATCGTATCGCCGCGCCAGATGAACAGACCCAATGCTCGGCCAATGTGTTGCAGCAATGTCCTCCAGAAATTCCCTTTGTTAATGGTTTCATTGAAGATAGAAACTTGATCAGTGCGACCCAACAGCAAATCCAGATTTTGAGTGTAAAAGAGAGCTAGAGGGAGTAGGGTGACGGCCGTACCCAACACAAACCACCCCCCCCCCGGCCACAACCAATCTGTCCCTCGCCGCCACACCATATAAATCAGGATGAGCAGCAGCAATATGGGCGTAAAACGCACAGCCAGATAGGTGTAAAAACCGACGCCATATATCAACCCGGTCGCCAGCCACAACCAGTAAGGTCTCCGTCGGTAAGCCAACGTTCCCAACCAAAAAGTCAATGTCAAAACGGGAATGAGCAGAATAGGACGCAGCCCGATGCGGCTGAGATGCACCGGCCAAAGGGTGATTGCCCACAACCAGGCGGCTAACAACCCCACCCGCCACCGAAACCATTCCTTCGCTAACAGATAGACGGCAAAGGTTGTTAAAGCTCCGCTGAACACGACCGCCAGACGCACGGCCGTTACCGTCCGACCCAGCAAGCCTACAAATAAAGCTGTCAGGTAGATAACCGCTGGTTCACGGCCGTTGTTGGCGGTAAAGAAGATGGCGTGACGGCCGTTCAGCGCCCCCAGCGCATCCAGACCGTTAAACGCTTCATCCCGGTACAATCCTGGCGGTAGGTCGGTTAGTAGATAGAGGCGGAGGAAGATAGCTGTGAAAAACGCCAAAAGCAACAAAGCCCACCCCCAACGGGATGGGCCTGAATTGTTATTAAGAATCATATGCGGTCGCCGCTCTAAAGTTGTCAAAGCGCGGCAAGTATAGCAAAATCAAAGGCCGCGTCAAACGGG
>JAAEOP010001043.1 GCA_024223125.1 Chloroflexota bacterium | reverse complement strand
GCGTAGTCGAAGGAGCGTGGTAAGCGAAGTGGTATTCGGCCGCGGCCACCGCGCTTTGGATGGTGTCCCATTCGGGGGCGGTGAGGCCCTCGGGCGCTACGCCGGGCTGGATGAGCTGGCTTTGCCCGGCCGGGGTGGGTGGGGCAAGCTCCCACGCGGCTGCGGGCAGCCACGCGGCGAGGAAAAGCATGCTGATCAGAAGAATGAAACGCGGGAGGGGGATGGTGCAGGAGTAAAATCGGATTGTAAAGGTCATAGCTAACTCCTTTGGGAGGGTAAAAATTCATGGATGAGTGTTTAATGTATTAGACATTATCGAAAATGAGGAACAATATCTCAATAGGAGATCAAACCCATAAGATCAAACCCATAAAAGCAGAGCGACAACGAGCCCCTGGTAGGGGTCGAAAGCCTAAAATGATTGAATATGCTGATTAGCTTTTATTCATTTTGTTCTATATGAAAACATACCCGCTTCAAGAAGTAATGGCTTTCTTATTTTCAATGAGTCAAGTGCAAACAAATGAATGGATACACCGTTTAGCCAAACTGTTGCAAAAAGCGTTAGCCGAATTGAACTATTTGCCAGAACAAAAGTCAGCGAATTTGGCAGACGTTCTACAGGGGTATGATTTTCTGGAATTTGTCCAGGATGGCACCGAACGCCAGAGAGAACGGTCAAAAGATGAACAAAAACAGCGTGAGTATTACAGTGGGAAAAAGAAGAAACATACAGTTAAAAACAATCTTGTTGTCCATCCAGAAAGCCGCCAAATCTGTTACTTGAGTCCAACTGTTCCTGGTAAAAAGCATGACAAAAAGCTAGCCGACGAAACTAAAATGACCTTCCCTCTGAATACGATTTTAGAACAAGATACTGGTTATCAAGGTTATGAACCAGAAGGGGTACTCATTTTACAACCCAAGAAAAAGCCAAGAGGAAAGGGGTTGTCAATATCCGACAAATTCATCAATAAAGCAATTTCATCAGCCAGAATTTTAGTCGGAAACATCATCTCTGGTATCAAACGATGTCATATTGTTAAAGATGTATTTCGTAACAAAAATGTAATGGTCAGAGATTGCTTGAAATTCTTCTTTTTGACCGGAATCGAGGCTTCAGCCGGTTCCCGCCTGTTCACGACCGGTTGAAGCCTCGATTCCGGCACGGGATTCAAGGTTTCAACTAACCCTTGACCAATACAATTTCGTAACAAAAAAGATCAGTTTGATGATTTGGTCATGGAAATAGCTTGTGGCTTACATAACCTTCGAACTGCCAATCGTTCGCCTTTGGAAACGATTTCACTTGTCGATTTTTATTTCCGATAAAGTTTATCGGCGTAATGGGTTTGATGTAAAGTCAATTTTTTTGGTTGGGATCATTCCAAGGCCATTAGAAACACTTGCTCTAACTCGTATGACCCAATCGATCCAATCCACTCCCAAATAATTTCGCCGTCTTTGTCTAGCATAAAAAACATGGGCTGGTTACGGGCGCCGTATTGCTCCACAATATCAATATTTTCCGGGTCTTCACGATCAATGCGGACAACTTTTATGCGACCTATATACGCTTTCTGTAACCCATTCACGATGGGTTCCATTCTTTGGCAAGTACCTCACCATTCGGTATAGAATTCCAGAAGCTGTGGTTTAGCAGTGACAATGTCGGGTTCTTTTGTGGCCGGTTCTTCTGTTGGCGGCGGCGTCTGTGTGGGCATGGAAACGGCCGTCTCAGTCGGTAACAGTTCATTTGTCGGCGTGGCCGGCGGGTCTGTGGGAACGGACACGGCCGTTTCTGTCGGTGACAGTTCATTTGTCGGGGTTGTGGGAATGGCAGCGGCCGTTGTCGGCGCCACTTCTGTTACTGCGTTGCACCCCGCAAGCATGAGGACGGTCATTGTTAAAACAAGCGCCCATAATACATGTTTGTTGTAATTTGACATAAATATCCTCTTTGTGGTCGGGATAGCGGAGCCTGCATCCTCAGATGTAGGAGGCAGGATATTTGAGGATGTCTCACTTCTTTTTGAGAATGTTGTGCTAGAAAGAATGGCTACCCAGGCTGACGACCAGTGATAAGATCATGCTTAAGGCGATTACGATGCCTAAAACGATCATCACTTTTTCGGCCGTAGATCGCTTGCGGTTGTAAATTACATCATGCATGGAACGCTTTGGGGATTTCTTCTTCAGTTGACGACGTTTTCTGTTTTTTGCCATTTGAATCCAATTCTCCTAAATAATAACCAGTATTCGACAAGAGTATAACACAAAGGGTACGGCCATGAGAAAAGGATTTAGGAGACCGTTACAGTTTGGGGACAAAATTGCCCCCCGTTTCCAAGGGCAAATCGGGACTCCAGCCGGCGACAATGGCCGTTAACGGCATTCGAGAAATATCATAACCAGCCAATTCAAGCGGACACTTGCCCCGTATCCGC
>JAAEOP010001042.1 GCA_024223125.1 Chloroflexota bacterium | reverse complement strand
TTCAGCCTGGGCCGGAGGCAGTGCCAGAATATCCAGCAAAGCCGGCTGCTCGGCCGGGGTTAGGTTAAGATCAAAAATAATATGGGCTAACTCATCCGGCTCCAAATCCAAGCGGTTTAAGAAGCCGGCCAGAGCAGCCGGAGGTAAGTTGAGCCGGTTTAGGGCGTATAGCACCTCGCCAAGGTCGTCGCCATCCAGTTTGTGGGTAGTGAGGGTGTTGGCGGCGGAACATTGCCCGCCGGCTTCGGCTAAACTGTTGAGCAAGGCCTCGGCTTGAAGTTGGTTAAAGTAGTAGCCTAAATTTCCCAACAGGGTAATAATTTCGGGGCCGGTGCTTAAAGGGTCGATGACCGTGTTGATCGGCTCGTTTTTTGCAAGCCAATCCTCTTCGTACAGGCCATCACCATCTCTATCCAGGCGAATGGCTAACGAGTCTGAACCATCCCAATTGGCTACATCCAGGGCCACACTGCCGCCCGTTGGTAATGGAATAGCGGCATTGGTATAGATGAGCGGTTCCTGATTTTGTCCCACAACCACTAAGACTAAACTAACGGTATTGTCTTCGGCGCTGGTATCCAGGGGGGTATCAACCGGGGCGCCGGCCTGACCGCTGGGGCCGGCATCAGGCAGATTGCTAATTAACAACTCGCCGCTTTGCGGGTCTAAACTAAGGTTGAGGTTTTCATTGGGGTCTAAGCTGGTATCACCCACGGTAGCAAAGGTCGACAGACCATTTTGCTCC
>JAAEOP010001041.1 GCA_024223125.1 Chloroflexota bacterium | reverse complement strand
CGGCGACGTTACCCTGTACGATTATGACAGCCAGGGTAATCTCATCAGTGAAACCAACCATTACAGCGATACCGTCGCCTACACCTACAACCAGTTCGGCCAGCGGGCCAGCGTCACCGATGAAAATGGCGTCACCACTCAATTTGGCTACGACGCCTGGGGGCAGATGCGTGTGATTACCGATGCCCTGAACCGGACATCCCATTTTGAATATGACGTTATCGGCCGTCTCATCACCTCGACCGATACGGTGGGGCGGGTGACGGTCAATGAATACGATGGCGGCAATAATCTCATCCGTGTCATTGAGAATATCCATCCCACCGTCACGACGCAAAATTACCTGGAGCTGTACAATATTGTGACTGAATATGAATATGATGGGGTTGGCAATCAAACGGCCGTTACCAACACAGTAGGGCAAGTCGAACGCTTCTTCTTTGACGAAGCCGGCCGCGTCGTTACCCATGTCGTTAACTACACGGCCACGCTGCCGTTGTGCGACTTCAATCAGCCGCAGTCCCAATACAATATTTGCAACCTGACAGCCTATGATGGTCTGGGTCGGGTGGAAGCGACAACAGACAATATCGGCCGGATCGAACGCACCTTTTATGATGATAAAGGTCAGGTGGCCGGTATCGTCAAGAATTGGACGGGAGCAATTGCCAGCGCTGCCGATTT
>JAAEOP010001040.1 GCA_024223125.1 Chloroflexota bacterium | reverse complement strand
CCACGGCGGCGAGGTGTGGTGTCAGGTAGATGAAGAAACAAATATCGCCTATTTTCGGTTATTGTTGCCAACCACGCAGCCCAGACGGGTTCGGCAGGTGCAAATTATTCAGAACAGCCGGCCCGAATATTACGACTTTGACCTCTTTCATCAGCCTGGTCAGACCCCGGAGATTGACCAGTGTTTCTTGACAGAGTTGACCCATACTGTCTTTGATACCGAAACAACTGGAATGAATCCTTCGGCAGGCGATGAAATCATCTCGATTAGCGCGGTGCGTATTGTTAATGGACGGGTGTTGCGACAGGAAGTGTTTGACCAATTGGTTGACCCTAAGCGACCCGTGCCCAAATCAGCCATTGAGGTTCATGGCATTTCACCTGAAATGGTAAATGGGCAGCCGACCATCGAACAAGTGCTGCCGGTGTTTTATAAATTTGCCGAAAATACTGTACTGGTGGCCCACAATGCGGCCTTTGATATGCGTTTGTTACAGTTGAAAGAAAACAAAACCGGCGTCAAGTTTTCCAATCCGGTACTCGACACGCTTTTGCTTTCGGCCGTAACGCACCCCAATCAAGATAATCATAGTTTAGAGGCCATTGCCGAGCGCTTGGGAATTAACATTATCGGTCGCCACACTTCTCTGGGAGACGCTATTTTAACCGGAGAGGTTTTTGTAAAACTTGTTCCTGTGTTGGCTGATAAGGGCATTGTTACCCTGGCCGATGCCCGTAACGCGGCAGAGGAAACAT
>JAAEOP010001039.1 GCA_024223125.1 Chloroflexota bacterium | reverse complement strand
GTGTGAAAGCCATTTCCGGTAAAAAGTTTGCTCGACTGCTTGAGAAACGCGGCTGGGAACTGAAGCGGATAAAAGGAAGCCATCACGTATATGTAAAACCAGGAAATCCTGCTCGCATTTCCGGGCCAATTCATGGGAACCGACCCCTGAAGATAGGCTTGCAGAAGCATTTGATGAAAATAGCAGGCATTGAAGCCGATGAATTGTAACAAGTATAAACTGCAATTGCGATATAAGGCTCATAGGCGGTCTGTGACCGCCGTCTTTGGGCAAAGCCGGCACTCATTTAGGGCCACCGTCGAGGGTCACAGACCCTCTCCGAGCGTGGGACACAACAAAAAATGCCACGCCCCAACGTTCGCTGTAAGTTCCCAAGGGGAACGGCGCTACCAGAGGGAGCGTGGCTCTTTTATATTCGCCCGGTGCGGTAACATTGAAAAATGCCCGGCACCGGCCGGGCGTCCCCCCTGGAAAATCCTTGTAGGGGAATGGCTTTTTATGGAACAAGATAACATCTTATTCTACAAAAAAGTCAACAGGCCGCGCCATTATTTTATACCGAGTCGTAAGACTCGGTTTGCCTCGACCACGCATCCGCTAACGACAGCGACAAGCTGCGCGCCGACCCGTGATATTGCCGGCAGGGGGTGTAACCCTGTAAAAGAATGTGGGAGCACCACACCCGACAACCGTTGTTGTTGTTACGGTTGTTCTCATTGTTCCTGTTGCGGTAGGCGCAGCGGGCGTTGTTCTGATTGTTCCTCCACGAGCCGCCCCGCAGCACCCGAACTCCTCGGCCTGCGCCCGCAACTCAGCAGCCGGGCTGCTGCCATTGCCAATTCTATTGTGGCAGGTCTGCTACAACCTGCTTTTGGGAGGCGCTGCCCAATGCTTTGAACCAGCCCCCCAATAAACGCCCAATCTCATCAACCATCCGGCTGACGTGCTGGTGTTGGCCCGAGTCAAATAATTCCAAATCCCGGCACAACCGCAGGTAAAAGCGTAACTTGGTCAGTTCAACATCGGCTTGGTTGAGATAGGTTATTTTGCCTTTCCGGTTTGCTTTGGGCAATGTTCCGGCTTCAATCAGATATTCTTGAAAACGTAGGGCCACATCTTGTACATAGCGGGCCATAACAAAACGCTGTTCCCGGGGAAAGGTGGTTGTGCGCGGCACTAACCATAACAACAAATCATAAGTTTTTACAAAAATCGGTGATTGGCTCATACCGTCCCTCTGAAAATAAAGTCTTGGGAGGAGTCCAAAGTGTACTTTGGACTCCTCATTTTCATTCTCGTTACCGTCCCGTTAGGGACTGTTCGACTCCTCTCAAAATACAATTGGTTTTAACAGTTGTCCGGCCAATCTCCAGCTATCGCCATGGTGAATGTGGGCCAGCCAGCCTTTAATGGAAGCGACCACCTTGCGTTGCTCCACCGTACCCTGCCGGTAGCCTTGCCACAATTTATTCAGGCGGCGGCGATAAGTGACGGCTTTACGCGCCTTACGGTAAGCGTTTTCCAGATCTTCCCAGGTGTAGATTTGCGGGTACAAATTTTTGTAGCTTTTCACGAAATCCTTTTTCTCAAAATTTTAAATCGACCCCTTACGGGGGAACGGTTTGCTTGATTTATCGAGACCTTGATTTTGTTCCCCTCCCGCTTTGATTCTCTTATTCAGAATTTCAGCAACACAGAATCCAGAAGCTCAAATGGGGGAGCACCACACCCGACAACCGCCGTTGTAGTTACGGTTGAGCCCAATGGCCCTGTGGCGGCAGGCGCAGCGGGCGCTGAACTGATTGTTCCCCCACGAGCCGCCCCGCAGCACCCGAACATTTGTTCTATTCAGATATTCCGGCATCCATTCATCCTCAATTTTATATGGATACGGTTTAAATTCATAATTAGGCGCTTGGGTTGCACACCATTCAAAAACATTGCCCGCACTATCAAAAAGGCCATATCCATTGGTTCCGGCAGCGTAAATTCCCACCGGCGTCGTGGCCCTAACCACCTGCTCTCCCTCGTCCGCATTTAAACGGCTTGCCTCAAACTCATTTCCCCAGGGATAGATATTTCCTCCGCTGCCCCGCGCCGCTTTCTCCCATTCCGCTTCGGTGG
>JAAEOP010001038.1 GCA_024223125.1 Chloroflexota bacterium | reverse complement strand
GCCGTTTGCGTTTTCTGCGCCGTCGTTTGTGGGTGTAAGATTGGGAGCTGTTCCAGATGACAATACCGCCAATGGTACTCCAGATGCCGTTTCTGGGGTCGAAGTAATTGCTTTGTTTGAAGATAAGGCCGGTACTGAAATCGTAAACAGCATTGTCGCAGTCAAGGTGGGTGACGGGGCCTTCTTCACCCAACAATACAGCTCCTTCTGGGGAGAATGTCCAGGCCAGGGTAACGGCCGTCTGGCTGTTAGTTGTCTGGCGTACCAGCGTTTTGCGGTCACGATGGTAGTAGCGCCATTCTTCAGTGGCCGGGATGTCGGCGTCCACTTGCTCGCCGATACAGGCCAGACCGTAGAGATAATGTTTACTGTTGGCAAAGGCGCCGCCGGTTTCAAAGAGGATGCGGGAACCGGCCGCATAATCGAGCGTGTACGTGGTGACTTCACCAGCGACTGACATTTGCAGGCGGTTGCCAGCCCCGTCATAGGTAAAGGTGGTGGTTATTCCATCTACCAAAGCACTGATTAAATCTCCATCCTGACTGTAGTCATAGAGGCGGCTGATGCTACCGGCGACGGTTGTTGTGATAAGCCGGCCGACATCATCCCAATCATAGGTCGTTGTGTCGCCGCCTGATTCGACGCTGACGACCAACTGGTTGGCGGCGTTGTACTGGTAGGTGATGGTTTGGGTTTGGGTGATGTCTGTGGTGTAGGCCGTGCGTTGGCCGATAGCATTGTACGTATAACTGGTTGTACCGGTCAGGATACCGCTGTAGGTAATATCGGTTAAGCGATAAAGCGGGTCATACGTATTGACGATGATGGTGGTTTGCAAGTTGTTATCCGGCAGGCGGGTTGTCTCGGTCGTCGTGAGCGGGTTGCCCAACCTGTCTAATTGGTACTGGTACTCTGCCACGAGAGTTCCCGTGACGGTATTCGTGTGGGTCAGGCGCAGGAGTTGTCCGGCCATGTCATACACATTCACCGTTTGGACGCCGTTGGGCAGGGTGGTGGTGATGAGTTGGGCGGCGTTATTGTAGGTGTAGGTGGTGAAACCCCCATCCCAATCTTCTACCTGGATGAGCCGATTATCGGCGTTGTAGGTGCTGGTGATGGTATGGCCGTCAGGATAGACCAGCCCTGTCCGATTCCCCACCAGATCATACTCGTAGCCAACATTCCCGGTAAAGGGATTAGTGACGGTGATGACGCGGTACAAATCATCGTAGACGGTTGTGGTTGTGCCCAGGCTGTCTGCCATTTGGGTGCGGTTACCGGCCGCGTTGTAAGTGTAAGTAACGGTTTCGCTATCGGCCAGGTATGTGGTGGTCTTTAACTGGTTCAACCCATCATAACTGTATTGGGTCACATCCCCATTGCCATCCGTCATCTTGATGCGACGGCCGAGGGCGTTGTAGGCAATGTAGGTCTGGTTGCCCAGGGCGTCCACTTTCGTTACCGCCCAAGAGCCAAAATTAGTGAACAATATCAATCTCCAGCCCATAAACTCAACGGGTTTGTTTATCGTGAGAATTGGC
>JAAEOP010001037.1 GCA_024223125.1 Chloroflexota bacterium | reverse complement strand
GGGAAGTTGGCTTTGTAAAAAGCTTCATCTCCCAGATGTTTGCGTAAATCGAGCAACTGCCCGCTGTAAGCGCCAAAGTTGGTAATGCGGGCCAGGTCAGGGCCTTCGCCGGTTTCTACTTGGATGGGAAGCTGTTCATCGATGGTCGCGTAGGGTACTACATCCAGCACAACCGTGATGTCAGGATTTGCGGCCATAAAATCGTCCAGCAAACTCTGCATGACTTCGGCTTCGTTACCGTCAGCGTAGTAGGTGAACCGCAGTTCAGCTCCATCTGTGGCATCCGGTTTATCAACAGGGGCATCTTCTTCGGTAGCCTGTACTGCGGGAGCATCTGGGGCTTCCGGGGCTTCTGTAGCCTCTTCGCCGCCGCCACAGGCAGCCAGCAACAAAGCAACAATCAACAGTAAAACAAATAGTAATCTCTTCATTATCTTTCTCCGTTTGGGATTAGGTTCGATAGATTGATTAGTTGAATTGGGCAAGGATTTTCTTTCAGTAGAAACCTCCTTAGGGAAAGTTCGTTTTTAACTTTGGATATTGAGTATAATGGTCTCTTATTACATATCAACTGAACGGAGACCCTATGACTACAATTCATCACTGCGAATGTACTATTTGTCAACAATCAGAATCTCATCC
>JAAEOP010001036.1 GCA_024223125.1 Chloroflexota bacterium | reverse complement strand
GGCGTAGTCGGCCAACACTTCAACCTGACGGGGCACAAATTCGGCAAACATCGTTTCAACATCAGTTTCATTGGGGTAACGGCCGTGACTCTCATACCAGCGTTCTCGAATTGAATCCAACTGCGACAATTGGCGAATATGCACCTTTTTATGCGCCCCCATGGGAATACGGGCTTCTTCCACAGTGATGGGCACGCCTTGTCGTTCATAAACTGCTTGAAAAACAACGGCCGGGGCATAGCAGCCATAATCCATCGTTGTGCCCGCCCAATCTAACAAAATGGCCTTTAACGGCCCACGATACGAACGTTGAAATACAAAATCCATTTTAATCTCCTTTTTAGATGGTGGTTGGTGGCAGGTACAAACCACTAATCACCAGCAACCAACAATATTTCATTAAAACATGCTTCAATAATATCTAGCGCCTCGTCCATTTCGGATTTGAAATGGTTTGGTTGGATCATATTTTAGGGTGATTGAAATGAGATGGGCGATTGAAATCGCTACAACAGTTGCGAAGTCGGCCTTCGCCGACTGGTTTTTAGAGAGTTTTAGTCCACGAAGGTGGACTTTGCAAATGTTGCCGTGAATTTATTCACTAGCTTTCGGCCAATACATTCCTTGTTCCCACTCATCATACAAACTATTTTCAGCATGATGCTGCTTCTGATTCAAAATATAGGCCTTCACCTGGGGAACCTCGCTTTTTCGCAGAGTAAATGCGCCATACGCCCCTTGCCATTTGAAAAATTTTCCTGGCACAATTTCATGTGTAACCAGATGTGACGAGGCGCCTTTTACCTCTTTTGCCAATGTGGCGATGGCAATTGTCGTGTGCAGCCGGGTCAACAAATGCATATGATCCTCAATACCGCCAATGGCTAACGGTTCGCATTTTAACTGGCGGCATTTTGTAGCAACGGCAGCATACAATCGCGGCTCGATAACGTCGGTAATTAAAGGCAATCTGTCCCATGTTGCCCAAACCATGTGGACATATAGTTGTGTGTATGGCGCTCTCATATATCCTCCTATTTTTTATTCGTGGCAGATAAATCTGCCGCTACGTTTGCAAAGTCGGCCTTCGCCGACTGGGTTCTAGTCCACGAAGGTAGACTTTGCAAATGTTGTAGCGAATTTATTCGCCAAGAATTATTCCCATCTCACCCAACACATCGGCAATAGCAGCCAAAAGGCTCTTAATATCCGCTTCAAAAATACGGCCGATAGCGCCAATACGAAAACAATCAGCGTTACTCACCTTACCTGGATAAATGACAAAGTTACGTTTATTGAGGGCTTCGTAAAAACGATTGAATTCAAAATTAGGATGGTCGGGATAGTGAAAGGAAGTGATGATAGGACCTTGATCTTCCGGTTTGAGGTATTCGGTAAAGCCCATTTTTCGCATACCGGTAATGAGGGTTTGGTAGTTTTGCTGATAACGGCCGTATCTACCCACCACCCCGCCTTCCATCTTCAATTCAGCCAACGCCTGTGCAAAAGCGAGCAAAGCATGGGTGGGCGGCGTAAAGCGAAATTGTCCATTTGCTTCTAATCCACGCCACTGCGCCAGCAAATCCAGGCTAACGCTGCGGGCATAACTGTCTGTCGCCAACAGCGCCTTCCGTCGCGCCAACACGATGCTAAATCCCGGCACACCCTCGATACATTTATTGGCCGAGGTGACAAGAAAATCAATGTTGGCCTGAGCCAGGTTCAGGGGAATGGCGCCGAAGCTGCTCATGGCGTCTACAAAATAAACACGGCCGTACCGCCGCACAATCTCCCCCATCTCTTCCACCTGGTTGATGATACCGGTCGTCGTTTCACAATGGACAGTGGCGACGTGGGTGATGGTAGGGTCTTGAGCCAGCGTGTCGTCAATTTCTTGGAGATTGGGTTTGCAGTTCTCAGGGTATTCCAAAACGGCCGTTTCCAACCCCAACACCCCGGCAATCAACTTCATGCGACGGCCGTAAGCGCCATTGACAATAAACAACCATTTACCGTCCGGCGGCGTGACGGTGGAAATGACCGCTTCAATGCCAAATGTGCCGCTGCCTTGCATAAGAATTGTTTCGTATCCTGCCTCAGCCACCTCCCCTAAG
>JAAEOP010001035.1 GCA_024223125.1 Chloroflexota bacterium | reverse complement strand
TGTTCCCAACAACCAAAACGGCCGTTGCTTTGGCCGCGGTAGATAAGGTGCCAGCAGGTGTGCTGTCATCAAATCATCCCTTTCCATTTCGTTGATTGCTTTGAAGATGGTCGAGTAACTACGTCGAAAACAGGGTGTGAGGCTGTATTCAACAACGGAACGGGCTTGGAGATTGCTGTATATTGCATCCACCAGTTCCATCAAAGTATCGGCTCGATTGTTAAAGTTCTGGTAAAGTTGTTGTCGGAACTACTCTAATTTGGTTGTGCATTTCTTGATTGTCATGCACCAGTAATGGAGCAGTTTCATTCATTTTGCAAAGTTTGTTATGGTTTTAATTGATACTTACATCTTTATGTCAAATTCTTTGTCAAAAGTCCAAATTTAAGATTTTACAATAAAAATCCAAGCGCCCACATCATGGGATCAACAACGTATATGTATGCTCAAAAACCTTAATTCATTTTTGATGCCAAACCATGTTTTCATTCACCAAGAAAAAATCACACGTCTATTTCAATAATCATTTAGCCGCTATCATCACATTCACTTTCGTTTATATTCTGCTCACATGGCCGTTGGCGATACATTTCAACGAGGGTATGCTGGGAAGTTTTGTTGGCGACGGATGGGAAGAGGTCGAGCAGTTTTGGTGGTTTAAGCATACCCTCATAGACCAACACACCTCTCCATTTTTTGATCCTTTAATGTTTTACCCCGAAGGATGGAATGTCATCACTGGGTCGCATTCACCAACATTGATGATTCCCACCATACCATTAACAATCATCTTTGGCCCAGTTGGCGCCTTTAACATCGCCATGTTCTTAAGCTTCCTCTTTGCAGCCTTGGGCAGCTATTTGTTGATTGTTCATTTAACACAAAAAAGATTCGCCGGACTCATTGCAGGTATTGTCTTCGCCTTCACCATGTCCCGTTTATTAAGGATTGGTGGGCATTTTAATACAGCCATGGGGTCTGCATGGATTCCATGGGTCTTCTTGTGCCTTGAAAGGGGGCGTACCAGCCAAAATCATCGCTGGAGATGGTTTGCGGCTGCCAGCGCTTGTTATGCCGGCTCTGTGCTTAGTTATTTTTACTTTGTCTACATCATCGCCGTACCAATCGCCCTATATTTCATCATAGAGATTTGGCAATCACGCACGAATCTATCTTCTGTAAAACAACGGATTTTTGAGGGATTACTGACATTTGGCGTCGCTGCGGTACTGGTAGCCCCTTTTGCTCTGATGGCATTTGCTGCCAGAAACCAAATGGATGTTCCCGGATACAGCCTTGAGTACACGGCTTCTCGAGGAATCAGTCCGGACCGGTTGTTCATACCAAACAGGTATCATCCACTATGGGGAAACTGGTTCAAACAATTCTTCCCAGATCAAGGAGAAAAAACCTTTGTCTTTTTAGGCTTAACCGCTATTGTTCTTGCAGGAATTGCTGTTTTAAAGAAAATTCATAGTCGCTCAACATTTTATTTTCTCCTGGTATTGGTTACGTTGCTCATCGGCATGGGACCGTACCTGCAATGGAACGCTCAATTTGTCACCCTTCCAATTTCCATTTCCGGCCTGGAAAACCCCAGAATCCCGTTACCAGGAATTTTACTTTTTCTTTATGCGCCTATGTTTAATGTGATCAGAGTATGGGCACGTTTTGGGCTTGTCACTTCGTTTGCTGTTGCAACTCTGGCGGGTTTTGCAGCATCTCATTTCCAAAAACGGCCGCGTTGGGGTCTACCCGTTGTCCTGATTCTCCTTTTCCTTGTTATCCTGGAAAGCTTCGGCCATCCGTTTGGTTATGTGTCTGCAAATGAAATGGTTCGTGAAGTAGACGTTTGGCTTGAACAGCAACCTGAGTCAACGGCCGTTTTAGAATTGCCACTATCTGTCAGACAAAATGGGAGCCTTTTATATAGCCGGATGCTTCACGGCCAGCCCATAGCCTCTGGTTATGCAACTGCATTATCACAACAATATCATCAAAACGCATTTGTGTATTCAAAATTCCCCAACCAGGAAACAGTAAACATTTTGCAGAATATTGGCGTTTCCTACTTGCTGTATACAGTTAAAAATGAAACCCAATTTAAGAACGAAGTCGAACCAGCAATTAATGAACTGTTAAATTTAGACTATATACAAATATTACGTGGACATCCTGGTCAAACTGTTTATATCTACCGGGTAAAAGAGCCTGAGTAATATCGATAGCAAACCGAAGATGCGGTTCCGGGCAATGCTCTAACTGTAGCGATGATTTATTGTTTATATAGATCTTTGCAAGGTTCACTCTAAAATGAATATTCTGCATATTGTACAAGGGTACACTCCAGCCATTGGCGGCACAGAAAGGCTCATCCAAAAGGTGTCAGAAAAGCTGGTTGAAAATCATGGGGACGAGGTCACAGTTTTTACAACCAACGCCTACAATTGTGAACTGTTCTGGCGCAGCGATCAGCCGGAACTACCCGTTGGCTCTGAAACAATTAATGGTGTCACCGTGCGCCGCTTCCCGGTCTTCAATAAATTCAACGAATTAAGGCGGTTGATCGCCGGTACAAGCTACAAACTCGGCTTGCCCGGCAACGATTGGGCCAGAGCCTATTACAATGGCCCCATCATCCCCGGCATTGTCCGTGAGATAGCCAGTACGCAAGCCGACGTCATCTCCGGTTCCTCCTTCCCGCTGCTGCACATGAATTACATGGTACAGGCTGGCAAAAAAGTGCCCACGCCTGTCATTCTCCACGGTGGCATCCACACGGCCGATGATTTTGGCTTCAACCGTCCCATGATTTACAAAGCCATCAAACAAGCCGATGCTTATATTGCCAACACTACTTTTGAGCGGGATTATCTGGTGAACGAAAAGGGCATCGCGCCGGGAAAAATAACGGTTATTGGCGTGGGTGTGGACATTGAATTGTTTACCTCGGCAAACCCCAACCGTATCCGGGATGAAAACGGGTGGGGAGATGCGCCGGTGGTAGCTTTCATCGGACAACAGGTTCCTCACAAGGGCATCGATTTGCTCATCCAGGCCATGCCCTACGTTTGGCAAACTTTCCCCGGTGTGTGCGTTCTCATTGCCGGGGGCACAACCACTTACTCGGCAACCATCAACCAATGGTATGACGCCCTACCCTCCGATAAAAAATCACAAGTGGCGATCATCAACGATTTCCCGGAAGCAGAAAAACCGGATTTGTTTACCGCCTGTGACATGCTGGTTTTCCCGTCCGGGCACGAATCTTTTGGCATTACGTTTTTAGAAGCATGGGCGGCCAAAAAACCGGTGATTGGCAGCCGAATTGGCGCGATTCCTACCGTTATCCAGGAAAATGTGGATGGGCTGCTGATTGAACATCACAGCGTGGATGATTTGGTTCAAGCGATTCGTTCGTTGATTGAGAAGCCGGAATGGGCTGTGCAGCTTGGGGAAACCGGTTACGAGAAAACAGCCCAAAACTATACCTGGAACATTGTGGCTGCCAAATTCAGAGTCGTGTATGAAACGCAGATAAATAAATAAGCTCTGGCTTTACCAATCGGCGCCTGTGTAGAAATATTCCCATACACCTGTCGTAAAATGCCTAATTTGCGCTACTTCTTCTGCTGTCAATCTGTGCTGCCAGTTACGGATGTTCTCGGCGCTGTTTAAGCGGTAGACGGTTTGTTGTTCAGGGGCTTCGTCCGGGTTGTTTAGATTGGTGTATTCCAGAACGGTTTTTTCCACGGCCGCATCAAACGGTAACGAAAGGCGTTCAAATATGCTGCGGAATTCCTTTTCCGGGGCTAGAGAGAGGTCTTCGTGCCGCACAAAATACCAATCCGGATATTTTTGCTGGTTCTGGTACACAGAAAAGTAAATCAACTTCCAGAAATAGGCAGCCTGTTCCACAATGGATTTGGGCGCGCTCAAAAATGCTTTCATTTCTTCTCGCAGCGGTTCAAAGTAATCCCGCATGAGATCCTCCCGTTGGTACATTATCCAGACGGGGGATTCCCACTGCATCCGTTTGACGCTGCTAACGAATGCGGCCGGATGCCGGATCACCATTACCACATCCATACCAAACTGCTCGGCCAGCCACGGGCTGGAAAACACGGCAAAGGGATCTTTGAACAACGGCCGTTTCCCTTGCAAACGCCCTATTTTAAAAGCGAGCATGTTGTTGAAGACTTGCGCATATTGCGGCCCACTGCGAGCGTGTTGTAATCCGGCTAATAAATTATATTTTAACCCGGCCGTTCGCTTAAGGCAGTCATAAAATTGGACGCTGTTTTCTTCTGTAATGTATTGGAAAGGCTCATCAAAATAATATGAACAGATACCGGGATCGAAATAATGGCTGTTGAATGGCTCCTGCAAGTAAACCACCTTGCTAGACGCGGCTATCATGCGCCCGGTCCATGTGCTGCCGGAACGATGCGATCCCGTTACTAATATGGGCTTACCAGCTGGCATACGATACTTATTACCTCTTAGATCTCATAAAATTTACCGGGAAGTTTTTAAAAATATAAGTCAAGTTTAACAACAAACGCACACAATTCAAACAGTGGGATCTGGGGCAAATATACGTTGGCAAACACAATTACTGTCTCAAAATCATGTGTTGGCCCCAAAGTAATTGCCCAATTCCCCCAACTATCGTAGTATGATGTAACAGGATTGTCTTATCGTGTATACTAGAATCCTATATTATAGGTTCTGGCAATATGAATGAGTATTATTGGTAAAGGCTCAACATGAAAACAGATGAAATTTTTCCCAGATTCTCGTTGCTGCTCAACATTTTTATCATGGGCGCTTTGATCATTCTACTGGATAGTCATTCAAGTCTGGCGGCGCCCACTGTTACCATAAACGTTCCCAGCGCCGATGGAGATACTTTATCCGAGGTAGATGAGTTTGCAACAACTATCATGGGCGATCCCTGGGATATGGCCCAACCTTCAGACTTGACGAGGTACCGGGCTGACAGCGGCATGGTGAACAGTACGTTTAGCAATGGCATCTATTCTGCGACCATGCCCACGGGGCAGGGTGGAGAAAAAATCACCTTGCTGAAAGCCGGGGCGCCCAATCACACATCCTTACGCATCGGTAAGATTGGGTACAATTACCCTATCAACGCAGATGAGTATCGTTATCTTACTTTCCGCATTTATAAAAGCTGTACAAGCTGTAATTCGGGGCTGATTGAGTGGTATTCTGAAGATACGTATACGGATGCAGTGAAAGGCATATCAAATAGTTATTCCTTACCGGCAACTGCAGATTGGCACACTATTACAATTGACCTGCAAAGTATTGGCATTCAACGGGGACAACAAAATTGGTCTGGATTCATCCGTGATTTGGCTATTCATCCGTTTGCGGGGGCTGATGCAGCCGGGGCGATAGTTAAGTTGGATTGGGCTCGATTGACGGCCGAAGATCCAAGTACGAGTCAACCTTATACCATTGACTGGACAAATGGTAGCGGCGTTTCAAATTATGATATTTATGCAAGCCCTGGGAATAACACTTTTGATAGCAATGATATTTTGATGGCAAGTAATGTAGACGGAATCGCGGGATCTTACACGTTGCAAGCAGGCGTTTTGCCCAGTGGCTCGTATTATATCGGAATAGATACCGGTAGTGGTATTTCGTGGAGCCCTGGAACCTTAACTCTAAACGCTCCACCACAAGTTTCGATTTCGAAGCCGAGTAAAACAAGTGGTGAAGAGTATTCTGCTTCTGTTTTAGGCGATGCCTGGGATATGGAGCAGAATGATGATTTGAATGACAGCTTGCCTATCGGATGGGAAACTTGTGTGAGTAACCCAACTTTTACAGGTATTTATTCTGCTGTCCTGACTGGTTGTTCAATCGACAATGTCTATACAGACGCTCGCTTTGTGCTGGGGCATATGAATACGCCGGGCGTATTCGACCCGACAATTGATACCGATACGTTCCGGTATCTTAGCTACCACTATTCTTTAGACGGACAGCAAAACGTTGAACAGGGCTGGGTTTCCAGATTTGGCTGGTGGCAGCAGGGGGCCAACGGCAATACCTCTCAAGAGATTGTGATGAGCCGGGACGTTGTATTGGACGAGGACTGGAATACATACAAACTGGACCTGTGGGCTGATGACATCGTTGATGAAGCACATTCAGTTCAACGCTCCTGGCTCAATTCTGCTCCGAACCGGTTACGGTTTGATCCGGCAGAACTCTATCTGAGTCTGCTGCCCAATGACCTCCAGTTAGATTGGATAAAGTTGACGGCAATGGATGAGGTTCAACAAGGAGAACTCTTTCTCATTGAGTATGAGATTACAGACAGTCAGGATGTCAATCTTACTTTTTATTATGATGTGGATACGAACCCGGATAACGGTAGGTCTCTCATAGACACCGTGTTTGTACCCGCTGCGGTACATTCCCTTTCCATCAGCCCAGCCAATGCCAATGACACCTATTTCATCTTTCTGCCGGTCATAATGAATAATACCTACAATTGCACCGGAGATTGTTATGTCTGGGATACAACCGCCGTCGCCCCAGAGACATATTACATCTGCATTGAAGCGCAAGACCTGTATAATACAACCTATCAATGCAGCGAGGCGCCTGTGATTGTTCGTGATTAATAATAAGTATCTTTTTACAGAGGCGAACGGTGCATATCGTTCGCCTCTTTTTTTGTTATGCACCCTGGATATCCGCAAGTTTCTGTGATCATCGTGAATTGGAACGGCCGTACTTGGCTGGAAACCTGCCTGCCTGCGCTCGCCGCCCAAACCCACACAAACTTCGAGACCATTGTGGTAGACAACGGATCAGAAGACAATTCTATTCTCTGGATCAAGAAAGATTGGCCGCATGTTCACGTGCTGGCGCTGGAAGAAAATTGGGGTTTCGCCAAAGCCAACAACATCGGCATTCAAGCCGCTCGCGGCGAATACATCGCCACCCTCAACAACGACACCGTACCCGAACCGGAATGGCTGGAAGCGCTGGTAACGGCCGTTTCCAGCAAAAACGTGAAAAATGTAGGCATGGCAGCTTCCCTCATTACCCTGTGGCAGTATCCCTCCCTGCTTGACTCCGCCGGCATTGAAGTAGACAAAGCCGGCATCGCCTGGAATCGTGGGTACGGGCAAATTGTCTCCACCGCCCTCAAGCCACGCCTCGTTTTTGGACCCTCCGCCTCTGCCGCCTTATACAGCAAACAAATGCTAGACGAAATCGGCCTGTTCGACGAAAGCTACTTTGCCTACTATGAAGACGTCGATCTCGCCTGGCGGGCACAGCGGTATGGCTGGCGCTGCCAATACACCCCCGCCGCCAAAGTGAAACATTGGCATTCCGCCACAGGCGAACAAACCCCCGCCCTCAAACTGACGCTGCTGGGCAAAAACAAACTCCTGACCATTCTGAAAAACTATCCCTGGCCTCAACTCTTGTGGTATCTCCCGTTGATTTTCCTGTTCGATACAACGGCCGTTCTCGTCCAAACCCTCAAACAAAAAAACAGAGCCGCCCTCAACGGCCGTTATCAGGCCGTCAAAGCCGCAAAAAAAATTATCCAAACCCGTCAGCCCAGCAAAAGCACACCGCCCCTGACCCCCATCTCCCTGCGCCGCTATCTGTTCAGACAACGGTAATGTGGACAAATGGCACACCGTAAATACGGATACTTTTTATAGTTTGCAATAGTTTGACATAAATATCTCATCGTGTGTCGTTTAGAGAGCATATCACAAAGTCCCCGGCACTTGGGAAGTGCCGGGGACTTAACATGTCTATATGGGCTTTTCCAATAAACGCTATTCCGTTATTCAAGAATTCCCAAATCAATCAACATATCCTGCGTTCCTGCCAAATCGGCTAGATCAGCCAGGGAAATATCCATCGCCATCTCATCCAGTTCCGCCAGCGTCGGCGTCACCTGTGATTTTATGCCTTCAATCACCGGATACTCATACGTTTGAGAAGAGAAGTAAGCCTGTCCCGACGGAGAGAGCAAATAATCAATAAACTTCTGGGCATTCTCAACATTATCTGCCCCATTCAATATGCCGGCGCCAGAGACCATAATCAACGAACCAGGGCCGCCGGACGGCAAAAAGTAGTTGCGGGCAGAGAAGCTTTCCCCATGTTCGCTCAGGAAACGGTAGAGGTAGTAATGATTGACAAAACCTACATCTACTTCGCCGTTGGCGACGCCTTCTACAATAGGGGTGTTTTTAGGGTAGACAACAGGGTTGTTGACCTGAATACCTTCTAACCAGGCGCGGGTTTGCTCTTCACCCCAGGTAGCTCGCAAAGCGGTGACCATAGCCTGGAAGGAACCATTAGAGGGCGCCCAACCGATACGGCCGTTCCACTCCAGCGCTGTAAAGCCCATCAAATCCTGGGGCAGTTGGTTGGCAGGGTCATCAAACAGATTGTTGTTGTAAACGACCGTTCGCGCTCGACCAGAGATTCCTACCCAGGAACCATCTTCGGCCGTAAAGCGGGCTGGAACCTGGTCTAAAATGTCACTTTCTAACGGCCGTAATAATCCAGCCGCCTGTACCGCCCCTAAACCGCCAGGGTCTTGGGCATAAAAAAGATCGGCCGGACTGTTTTCGCCTTCTTCCAACAAAACACCAGCCATTTCTGCCGTTTTGCCATAGCGTACTTCTACCTCAATGCCGGTAGCGGCCGCGAATTCGTCAATAATTGGCTGCACCAGACTTTCACTGCGGCCGGAGTAGATTACCAGTTTACCGTTAGAGGTATCGCCATCTTCGGTAACATCGGCCGCTTCTGTATCGGCCGCACTTCCTACTGCTTCATCGGCTGCCGATTGACAAGCCGCCAGCAGCAAAACTATAACTATCAATAAATAGACTAAACGACGCATCATAAACTCCTTGTTTTGAATTTGCAGGTCTGCAAACTTTTTTGGTGATTATGGGGGTTTACGGCCGTGAAACAAGCACAGCGGTTCATTTGAAGGTTGGCAATGGGGGGGGATGGGGGTTGACGGCCGTTAAGCCCAAAAGAGGAAAAGGTTAAGTTTCAGATTAACCGGTGTTCATTCAAAACAGGGTCATGTACTCAATTTAGTCTGTAATGTTTCTACAAAGGCCATATGTTCTGGAGATTTCAGCCCGGTTTGTAGTGTGGTTAGGACGGCCGACAAATCTCCAGCTAACAACGCCTTCACATCCAACCACAAACCGGGAAATATCTCACTTTGTAAAACACCTTTTTCATCTGATTGAAGTTCTTCATACACGCCTTCACGTAAAACAAACCAGACTACTTGCCGCTCATAAGCCAACAAGACCAGATATTCTTGCACCCCGTTGCGGGCATAAGCACGGCGCTTATCATGTAGATCATAGCTGGCACTGCTGGCAACTACTTCTACAATCAACTCTGGCGCGCCTTCCAGGTAATCATCTTCACTGATAACAGATTGTCCACCGGCCGCCGGAGCAAGCCGTAACAATACATCTGGCTGCACTTCATTTTCAAAATCCAGACGCAGTGTTGCATTGTCGCCGCCCCTAACCCCTAGCGTCACAGCACAATAGGCGCCTAGCCAGGCAATAGTGTCAAAATGTGGATCAGCATGATTTTGAAAATGAATGGGTGAAGATACGAAAACGACTCCTTCAATCAATTCGGCTTTTTTTATTTCGGGGTGAGCCTGGTAGCGGCGTTCAAATTCAACCCGCGACAACCGGTCACCGGATTGCAGAGGAAAAGGGTCAGATGATGGCACTTCACCAATCGTTTTTACCTGAGGATAGGTCTGAATAGTCATGTGTCAAAGTATAACATAAAGGTAACCATTCACTCCCCCAAGGTGCCCGGCACTTATAAACGGGTGTGCTACTCCAGTAGACTTGGTAATGAAGTGCCGGGCACCTGAATGGTTACACAGAAAGTTGCAAGTTGAAGTCTGCAAGTAGAACAATTAAGAAATCCTCGATGGCTAACTTCCAATCAGGCGGTGTATCTGGCTCACGGCCGTACCCGTATCATGATCCGTCACCACCACACTAATACTGCACTCCGAAGACCCCTGGGCGATGGCGATGACATTGACGCTGCTGTTGCCCAGAACGTTAAAAATACGGCCGGCAATACCAGGTGTGTGGCGCATGCCGGCGCCCACAATGGTTACAATCGAAACCGACTCCATAGCCCAGATACGATCAATATCCTGCCGCTGTAGCTCTTCGGTAAACGCTTTTTCCAGGCCGGCAATAATATCGGCCGTGGCCAAATCAGCGGCCGCAAAACAGATAGATTGCTCTGAAGAGGCCTGACTGATGAGCAAAACGCTGTGACCTCCCTGAGCCACCGCGCCAAATGTGCGGGCGGCAATACCGGGTACGCCCAACATACCCGTTCCTTCTACTGTAATCAGGCTCAGGTTTTTGATGGCGGTGACAGCTTTAATGCCCCCATTGCCATTCTCCCCATTGGGCACGATGACAGTGCCGGGATGATCGGGGTTGAAGGTGTTTTTGATCCGCAGGGGGATGTTATTGGCAACACACGGCCGCATTGTTTTTGGATGCAACACTTTAGCTCCATAAAAAGCCAGTTCAGACACTTCACGGTAGCTGAGGGTGGCGATACTTTTGGCTGTGGTCACAAGGCGCGGGTCGGCGCTCATCACGCCGTCTACATCGGTCCAAATCCATACTTCATTTGCTTGCAGCGCCTGGCCCAGAATAGCCCCGGTGTAGTCGGAGCCGCCGCGCCCCAATGTAGTGGTGATACCGTCTTGCGTAGCCCCAATGAAACCGGTAACGATGGGGATAACGCCTTCAGCCAACAACGGCCGTAATCGCTCCTGTACCTGTTCATTCGTCTCTGCAAACAAAGGGGAGGCATTCAAAAAATTGTCATCCGTCACAATCAGTTCGGTGGCATCAATGGCTTGCGCTTTATGCCCTATCTGGCGCAGATACGCGGCCAGAATACGGACACTCATCTGCTCACCCATACCGCCGATGGCGTCCAATGCCCGCGGGCTGAGTTCGCCCAACACATGGACAGCCTGGCATAATGCTTCGTAACGGTTTATGAAACGGCCGT
>JAAEOP010001034.1 GCA_024223125.1 Chloroflexota bacterium | reverse complement strand
TCTATTTGTTGTGTTTGACAGGGGCAATTTGCTTATTAAATTGTAAAGGAACTACGGGTTTTTTTTGCCCTCATTTGAACCATGTCAAAAAGAACATCGTTATACGGTTCTGGTTTGCTTTTTGTGGCAAGTTTATCGTGACACCATCGATCACATGATTGAGACGCATCACAAGTTGATGACGCGAATCTACAATCATGCTCAGGATGATGTAGATGCACAAACACGTAAACAGCGACGGATGATTCGCAATTCATTGACCACCCTGCACATATTGGGACAGATGATTTTGGATGCGGCCATCGCCGATGAGTCATTGCGCCAGACATTGTTCAACAAAGTGGATAAAGAGATTAACGGCTCAAATGGTTGATGTGGAAACGTGGCTGACCGGCAAATATAGCCATGTGTTTAATTTGGTCGTCGAGCGATTTCCTTACATACGTCAATTTGCGCCTACCTTATTAGATCAGCTTGATTTCCGCCTGGAAGAGGGGACACAATCCACTATTGTTGAGGCTGTGAAATTGCTACAACAGATGAACGAAGACAATAAGCGTAAACTGCCAGACGATGCTCCTCTGGGATTTATTCCCAAGAAATTGCGGCCTTTGGTGGAGAAAAACGGCGAAGTTAGTAAACGAGCCTGGGAATGCACCTTGCTCACGGCCGTTCGAGATGAAATCAAAGCTAGCAACATTTTTGTCCAACGCAGCAAACGGTTCGGCCGTTTTGATGATTTCTTCATTGATGATGCTAAATGGGAAAATCAGCGGGAGAGCTTTTTCACTCGCGCCGGTTTGCCGGAAAAAGCTGAAGATGTGCCGGAGCATCTTACCAAGCGACTGAACCAGGCTTACGATAATTTTCTGGAGTCGCTGCCAAAGAATAGCTATGCTAGTGTAGGCGAAAACGGATGGCAGCTATCAGTTGACCCGGCGAACAAGCTGGATAAAGCGGGTAAACAGCGGCTGGAAGAATTGAAGGCTTGGCTGGCTAAAAATATGCGTAACATCCGATTGCCTGAGCTATTGATTGAGGTGGATAACGAACTGCATGTAACCCACCACTTCATGACACCCCAGCAACAGCAACAACGAACGGCCGAAGATGTTTGCACTATTCTGGCAACCGTTATAGCGCATGGTTGTAATGTCGGGCCGTACACGATGTCTCGACTTACCGAAGGCATCACCTACCGCCAAATCAAGTGGATTACAGATTGGCAGTTGCTGGAAGATGCCCAACGTCAGGCATTAGCGCAGGTGGTCAATGCTATCAGTCGTGGCCGATAACTACGCTCCTTTTTACAGCACAGTTATTCAATGCACGGATCGGGATGCGGCTTTCGTGTTGGACGGCTTGCTTTACAATGAAAGCGACCTCGCTTTGGAAGAACATTACACTGACACACATGGTTACACTGAGATTAACTTTGCCGCTTTTTCTATGCTGGGGCGGCGATTTGCACCGCGTATTCGCGGTTTGAAAAAGCAGCGTATTTATCGCATTGGACATGGTTCATTTTGGGTATATATCATCTTTACAGTCCTGTATGTACATTGTGTAACTACGTTGTGCGCTTTGGGCGAATCTACTCCTGTACGCAACTGCAGAATTTAGCAAAGCGACTAAATAGGTCGGCAAACACTGTAAAGGAACTTTGGGCTTTTTTTGCC
>JAAEOP010001033.1 GCA_024223125.1 Chloroflexota bacterium | reverse complement strand
TGTGAGCAGATTGGCGATTCCCGCGGCGTCGCCGTCACCCAATCCTCCCTGGCTGACTTGCTCACGACTCGCGGCCAATACGATGAGGCCGAACGCCTCTACAAAGAATCCCTCGCCGTGAAAGAGCAGATTGGCGATTCCCGCGGCGTCGCCGTCACCCAATCCTCCCTGGCTGACTTGCTCAGAAACCAAAAACGATTTGATGAGGCTGATCTGTTTTACCAGTCAGGTTTGGCTATTACACAAGCGATCAAGGATTTGCAGGGGATGGCAGTATTTTTAATGGGATTGGGGCAACTGGCTTTGGATCGCGACCAACCAGAAAAAGCGGTACCTTTGCTGCAAGAAGCACGCGAGCGTTTTCTGGACATTGGATTGGACAATTGGGCCGCCAGTGTCGAAAAACTATTGGCACAAGTGCAGCCTTCCTGACCCAATTGGAATAACGGCCGTTATAATTTCCAGGTTTCTCTAATCATTTGCAACAACTTTATTGCCTGGGTAATAAGGAGTTTGTTGGCCGGTTTGTTGGGCCACAGACTGGCGCCGGAGGGATGGGGCAAGGGGAGGATGAAACGGCCGTTTACTTTGCCATTAGGAGATTGGGAGATTAGGGATTGGAGATTGGCAGGCGTCAGGGTTTGGCCGGCGGCGATGTTTAGGTTGAGGGGGTGGGTGGAAATGATGGGGGGAAAATAAACGGCCGTGCCCACTACATCCTTTAACTTTGCCGATTTGGGGTACAGGAGTTTGATTGCCAGACCGCCAACCAGGATGATGAGTTGAGGATTGACCAGACTGATTTCCCGCTCCAGAAAGGGACGGCACAGCTTTTGTTCCGCTTTACTGGGCACACGGTCTCCTTTACCGTTTTTACCTTTACCGGGGTAGCATTTGGTGACGGCCGTCATTGTGTGCCGCGCCCGAAAATCAGCTTCATCCCAACCCGCCGCCCCCAACCATTGGAACAAACGACGGCCGCTGCTGGCATTAAACGGCCGTTGCGCTTCCACTTCCGTCACCCCCGGCGCTTGTCCAATCAACATCAGCCGCCGTTCTGTACCCTCACTAAAAACAGCCCCAGGCACAATCCCATACCCGGCCGTCAAACACAAACGACAAGCCCGCATATCAACATGCAATTGAGCCAACGAATCAGACATAAAAATAATCAACGGTCAATAATCAGTTTTTCAAAACGGTCAATATCAGCACGCAAAATATCCAGGCTGGTATCCCAGAAAGCAGGCTGGCGAATGTCTATGCCAAAGCGGGCTGCCAGGTCGGCCGCATTGCCCATGCCGGTAGAGGACAACAAATCATCATACCCCTCACGGAACACAGCCGGGTTAGCCTGATACTGGGCGTATAAACCCAGGCCAAACAGCAAGCCGAAAATGTACGGGTAATTATAAAAGGTAGCTCTGTAATAATGGGGCACATAAGCCCAACGGTAAGGATGCAGCAAGTCAGGGTCCAGGGCATCGCCGCGGGTTTCAAGCTGTGTTTCTATATCCAGCGCGCATAACTCCTCTACAGACAACTCCCGTTGGGCGCGTTTTTCAAAGAGACGCTGTTCAAAGAGGAAATTGCTGGACGCGCCGACGATGACTCGTGTGGCATATTCCAGCAGCCCATCAATAATGATCATTTGATCTTGGGCGTCAGCTTTAGCCAGGGCTGCATTTTCGACGATTTTTTGGCAGAAAGTGCTGGCGGTTTCAGCCAGAGCCATGGGAGTTTCTGTTTGCAGCGGAGTGCGGTGGGCCAGATTGAGGTTATGGTAGGCGTGGCCCAATTCATGAGCCATCGTACCCACGCTGGTGAAACCGGATTCAAAATTCATGAGAATGCGGGATTCTCCGGGCAGAATAGACATGCAAAATGCGCCGCCACTTTTGCCGTCGCGGGGTTCGGCATCTAACCAATCTTCAGCAAAGGCACGTTGGGCTATTTGCTGCATTTTGGGGGAATAGGTAGCGAACTGGTTGATGATGAATTGGGTGGCGTCTTTGTATGACCAACTTTGGGTTCCCTGCCCCAGAGGAACCAGTTGATCGTACCAGGCTAATACGGGCAACCTCAGAGCGCGAGCGCGGGTTTTGAGGTAGCGTTGAAAATCGGGGAAAGCATGTCGGCAAGCAGCCATCATCGCGTCCAGTGTGGGCCGGTCTAACCCGTTTTCAAACAAGGCCATATCTAACGGGGAATCCCAGCCACGCCGTTTGGTAAGGGCGAGGGTTTCCCCTTTGATGGCATTGAGGGCAGCCGCCAGCGGCACGGCCGTATCTGCCAATGTATCCAATACAGCACGGTAAGCGCGTGCTCGTATATCCCGGTCACGGTTATAAGCTAGGTTTTGGACGGCCGTCAGAGGCAATATTTGCACCTCACCTTCCAATTCAATCTTCACTTGAATTTGAGAAGAATAGGTGCTGTATAACTTTTGCCAGCTTATAAGGCCAGTAAGTATAAGTTCAGCCGATAAGTCTTCTTCAACAGGAGACATCAAGTGAAGTGCATCTTGTTTGGCTTTGCGTAAGGTATAAGCATGATCGGCAGCAGTAGTTGATTGGGCAATAAGCGCTTCCACATCTAAGGAGCCGACCCAGGCTGTGAGACGGGTACCGAGCAGGTTGAGTTTAGCCATGTGAGGGAGCAATTCACTTAATTTGGCCTGGGCAACAGCATTGCGAGAATCGGTGGCGATAAAGCTAAAGATGTAGGCGCGTATGGTGGTTACGGCCGTCAACGTCTGGTTAAAATGGTCAATGATCATTTCCAGGACGGCAACCGTATCACCATGAACCGCTTGTGAATCTACACGGTTAATTTGATGCTCGTCAAACAAAGCAGTTAAATTGGTAATGGATTGAATGGTATCTTGGAAGCCAGACTTGAATTCCGGTGATTCCAGATCAGGATAAATTTGGCTGACATCCCAATGGGGCAATGTTTCAGCAAGTTTATTCATGCGTGATTTTCTCCAGACAATAGAATTTGTGTAATCTGTTTAAGTTTAGCAGTGAATATTGTCTGAGCAAGCGGGCGAGTGATATGTTTGCAAGATGATGAAATTGGGGATTTACGGCCGTTTTGGTATTATTTTAGAATGGTCTGATTTGGATAATAATGATCACACTTGGAATGGAAATGAAGAGGAAGCGCTTATTATGCCAACAGAGGAAAAAACCCATCTGATATTGATTATTGATGATGAAAAGATAGTATTGGAGGCAGTAAAAGATATATTGGAATTTGAGGGGCTGCGAATTTTAACGGCCGCAGATGGACAATCCGGCATTGATCAGTTTCGGGCACATCAAACCAAAATCGATCTCATCCTGCTGGATTTTTCCATGCCCGGTATGAGTGGAGCCGACACCTTTAAGGTTTTAAAAGAGATTGATCCCCAGGTAAAAATCATCTTGTCTTCGGGTTATGACAAGGCGGAAATGACCCGGTATTTTGTGGGCCAGAGTTTAGCCGGATATTTACAGAAACCGTATGACTTGCAAAGTCTTGTCCACAAAATACGAGAATATTTGGAATGAATCTACTGAAAAGAGCCACAGCGGACGCCGAGAACACAGAGGATTTTCAATTTAGAGTGAATTGTCTGCCAGATTGTGATGGCGGATTATTGTTTTGGGGTTCACCGTTTCCAGCCACTTTGCCAAAAGCGCCAACGCCTTCTGAACGCCTGGTGTGGGTCTGGGAAAACCAAATTCATGTAAGCCCAACAAAATCTCCCCCCTACCCCGATCTCGAATAAGGATAGCTATTCGCTGGTTGAGCGGATCTTCAGCAACAAAGGTTTCCACCAGTAAAGTGTGGCGATTTTGGGCCAGGAAGACGGCCGTAAACCGCACCCGTACCCCCCCTTCCGCATAATCTTGCGCCTGAAATTGGCTTTCTATTTCTTGAATGGTTAATGGGGTTTGTAAAATGAGATGGGGCATAGTTGTTTCCTGGGGAATTGTAAACGGGTTGGGGGCGGCGGTGTTATTACGCTGCCAAAAGTAGTAATGGCAGGTACGGCCGTCATTCAGCGCCAATTGTTCATATTTTGTTTGTAGACGCTCACTGTCTTCCGTTACAAAAGGGGTCGGCCGTTGGCTAACAAAATAAGGCGTCTGCTCCAAACAGGCACTGATTTGAGTTGCATAACCCGCATGATCAGTAGCAATATTCAACTTTCCCCCCACACCCATCCGTGTCGCCAGCAAGTGTAAAAAAAGGACGTTAATGAGGCGGCGATGCTGGTGTCCACTTTTGGGCCAGGGATCGGGAAAGTTGATAAAAACCTCACTGATTGATTGGGGCGTACACAACAACCACAATACAAACTGGGCTGAATTCTGCATCAGGCGCACATTTGTTAACCCTGCCTGCCTGATCTTTTTTTCAGCGCGATAATTGGCCGGTAAAGAAATGTCCAGACCAATGATGTTGGCTAACGGCCGTTTATAGGCCAAATCCAACAAAAAATGGCCGCCGCCAAAACCAATCTCCAACAACAGGGGCGCTTCCCGGCCAAACAAATCGTCCCAATTAGCCGGCCACGCCATCTGGCGACCGAATAGTTCATAAGTAAACATGACGGAATTATATGAAACCCAATCCGGCAAGCAACTTGGGTTGCAGCAGCCCAAGTTGCAGATGTGCGAAGGTTGAGGACAATAGGTAAATGGCAGCTATCTTTCGTGGACTTGAAGCCGAGGCTTACGACCGACAATATCAGGACAAAGAATTAGTGCGGCGTCTCGGCCGCTATTTTCGGCCGCATTCCCAAAAAGTCATCATTATTTGCCTGGCTATCTTTTTAATTGCCGCTTCCAGCGCGGCCGTGCCCCTCATTGTAGCCAGTGGTGTTGATGTGATGACAAATGAAGACAGCGGCCGTACAGCGGCCGTGTTAATTGGCGCTATCTTTATTTTAGGCGTGGTAATCTGGGTTTTTAACTGGATACGGCGTCAGTTAATGGTGGAAGTGGTGCAGGATGTCATACTGGCTATACGCAAAGATACTTTTGCTGCGGCCGCCCAACAAGATATGTCTTTTTATGACAAGTATAATTCTGGCCGTGTTGTCAGCCGCATTACCAGCGACACGCAAGAATTAGGCGAAGTCCTCATGATTAGCGCCGATGTCATTAACCAGCTTGCGGTGGCGCTCATTCTGATCATCGTTTTGTTTACAATTGAATGGCGGCTGACGCTGGCAGTGTTGGCCATGGCCCCTCTGGTCGCCGTGGCTGCGCTGACATTTCGCAATCTGGCCCGGCGCGTCACTCGCCAGGGCACACGGGCAATGGGCGAAGTCAATAAATCTATTCAGGAAGCAGTCACAGGTATCCGGATTGCCAAAAATTTCCGCCAGGAACAGGCGATTTATGATGGCTTTTTGGGAGTAAATGACCAAGCTTACAATATTAACGTGCGCCGGGGTTTTGTGTTGGCTAATATTTTTCCCGCATTAAACACGCTGGCTGGCATTGGCACGGCCGTGATCATTTATTTCGGCGGTCGGGCATCCATTGCCGGCGCCATTAGTGTGGCTGCCTGGTACCTCTTCATCAGCACGATTGATCGCTTCTGGTTCCCCGTCACCAATTTGTCTGCTTTTTGGAGCCAGTTCCAGGCTGGGCTGTCGGCTACAGAACGTATCTTTGCTTTAATGGATGTCGAACCAGTGGTCGTGCAAACGGCCGCTGAACCGGTTCCCATGCTGGCAGGTAAAATTCAATTCCAGCAGGTAGATTTCCAATATTCATCTCAGGAAAAGGTATTGAATGCGTTTGCACTGACGATAGCGCCCGGGGAGAGTGTGGCTTTGGTGGGGCATACGGGAGCGGGCAAATCTAGCATTATTAAACTGATTGCCCGGTTCTATGAATTCCAGGGTGGGCAAATTGAGATTGACGGCCGTGACATCCGCACCTTAAATTTACACCAATATCGCCGCCAATTAGGGATTGTCTCTCAGGTTCCGTTCTTGTTTGCGGGAACGGCGGCGGAGAATATTCGGTACGGCCGTCCCGAAGCCAACGATGAAGACATTGCGGCCACAGTCCACAAAATTGGTCTGGGGGAATGGTTAGACACCCTGCCCGACGGCCTGACCAGTGAAGTGGGCGAACGGGGCAACCGCCTCTCGATGGGACAGCGCCAATTAATTGCGTTAACCCGCGTCTTGTTACAAAATCCTCGCATCTTCATTCTGGACGAAGCCACTGCCAGCGTAGACCCCTTCACCGAAACCCAAATTCAGCAAGCTTTAGATTTAATCATGGCCGAACGCAGTTCCATCATCATTGCCCACCGTCTTTCTACAGTCCGCGCGGCCGACCGAATTATTGTGCTGCAAAAAGGGCAAATTATCGAGCAAGGCAACCACAACGATCTCATGATCCAGGGCGGCCATTATGCGGAGCTATACGATACTTACTTCCGCCACCAATCCCCCCAATATTACGAGGACTTACGTAACTGGCGTTCGGCGTTGGTTGGTTCCGTCAGATGGGAGCGCGGGACAGCAAACGGCTAAAGCCAGTCGGTGGGGAAGCATCTTTTATTTTTTGGGGCATTCTCTACTCCTCGTCATTGTAGGAAAAACGCTGTTTTGTCTGGACAAGATGTTATCCTGTCCTGCGGTATTTGTTCTTGCTGGTACGGCCGACGGCCGCCCACAAATCGGGCGGTAAACTGTAGGGGCGGGATGACCGGCCTAAACTCTTTGCCCAACACAGAACCAAAATGCCGGTCATCTCGCCCCCAGACACGGCCGTGCGGGAAAAGACGACGGCCGACAACGAAATGGGTAACGGCCGTGCGGGGGGTGAGACAGCGCGGAATGGCGGTTTTAGGCCAGACAACGACCACACCGCGCCATCCCACCCCTACGGCAGCGATTCATCTGCGACGACGCAAAACGGCCGTTTGTTCTGCCATCTCGCTCCAGGCTAACAAAAATTCGTTTCGTGAAGCCACGGTGGGACCTTGTTTCCACGACGGATCATGATAGACAATTTCTTCCAACGTAACATTTACAATCAGTACCGCATGTTGCGTTCGTAAGTCGTTCCATCCAGGTAAACCGGGTGTTGTCACAACGGCTGCAATCACTACCGTTTCCGTTTGGATGGCTTGTTCTACAGCGGTTAGCGCTCCCCATTCGCTGATTTCTGCAATAATCTGGGGCAATTTTCGTAAGTTCGAGAAGGGTGTGCCAATACCGGGACGAGTTCCTAAAATTGTGGCGATGGCAGACTGATCCTGTTCAATGCCCAGTTGGGCCAGAGCCATTTGAGCGCAGGCGGGCAGGCAATACCCCCAATCAATCTGCTGGCAATGTTTAGGCGGCTTGAGCATGTTGGCGGGTTAGTTGTTCGACCTGGGCTAAAATTTGGTCCCGTTCAGCGTTTGTCAGAACAACAGCGCCAGTTTGGGCGTTTACTTCAATGATTGCTACCAAAGCGTTATCCCCCAGAAAACGGTAGGGGACGCGCCAATGAGGATGGGGCGCAGCAGCAAACATTGGCTCGCCGCTGCTTAAGGCACAGCCAACTAAATCTTGGAAGATGGCTTTATCGGCCGCCCGACGCGCGGCCGCAGCTGACAACTGTTCCTGTGATTGTAAAACAATCTGATAGCGGTCATATTCGGCCACACTCATTAACACGGCCACCGCTTCTCCTTTCCGTTCCAGGATAACGGGTTGTTCCAGGTCAGTTGTGGCTGTCTTATTGACAGTTCCCTCTTTTATCTTATTGCTCATACCCATGCCTTTATTCTCCCTTTACAAAAATTACACTGCCCAATTATTGTAACATAATACGGCAAACTGTAGGCGACGGCTGACGGCTGACCGCTGACCGCTGACCGCGAAATGAATAACAGCCTGGGCGTAGAGTTGCCAACTTTTTAGGAAGGTGGAACCTCTAATTACCTCCCGACGACAAATTATGATTGTAAGTCAGATTGGATGGTTGCCAGACTTTGACGGGAATTTTGAGTATCAGGATGGTTGTCGCCCAGCTTCTTTTGCAGAATCGTTAATGCTTGCTGCATTAGTCGGGCTGCTTCATGCTTATTCCCTTCGTAATAGGCCAGAGTGCCTAAGTTGTTGAGGCTGCGGGCGGTATCGGGATGGTCTGGGCCAAGCGCTTTTTCGCGGATGGTCAGGGCGCGTTCATAATACGGCCGTGCCCCCACGTAATCCGCCAGAAATTGCAGGTAAAAGCCAATCCAATTACACAAAAAGGCCAATCGCTCCGTTTCCCAACCCAGTTCCAGCCCCAGGTCTGCTACGGCAATCATATGAGACAATATACGA
>JAAEOP010001032.1 GCA_024223125.1 Chloroflexota bacterium | reverse complement strand
TAAGGAATGAGGATTAAATAATCCCATGAACTTTAATTTGTCATTCCCGCGAAGGCGGGAATCCACTCGACTAAAAAGATGGATACCTGCCTTCGCAGGTATGACAAGTTCGGGGTTTAATAAAATCCCCATTCCTAAGGATTCAGTGGGTGTCAAACGGCCGTGTTTTATCACGAAGTAGGGTAAAGGTCGAATAGGGTGTGGGGAACTATTATAGATAATTCATCTTGGGTTTTTGCCACAAATAACATTGAATCACGTCATTCCAAATGCAACGAGGAATCTTTTACGCTGGCAAAGGAGGTAGATTCAGTAGATCCAATTTTCAACCATTTGATGTGGATTTCCAATCCACATCGTAACCATTCAGGCGCCCGGCACTTCATTACCAAGTCTAATGGAGTAGCACACTCGTTTATATGTGCCGGGCACCAAACGCACTATAGCCGAACGGTTTTCAACCCGCTTTCAGCGAGTTTCGTATCTCAGATGTGCATTTGCAATGCACGACGATAAATAATCAAACGGATTTTGGATCTACTGATTAAAACCGCCGGAGAAGATGTTCTTGTGGTACAATCGCCGCGTCATAAGATCGAAAACCAGGGAGGCAACCTGATGGGCCAGCATATCTTCATTTCTCACACTTCCAAAAACGACGCGGCCGTCAAAAAACTGCGCCAAATGCTTGAACTGGAAGGCTTCGATATTTGGGTAGATTCCCGCCAATTCAGCGGCGGGGACATGCTCGACGAAACCCTGACCGAAAAAATCACAAGCGCCAAAACCTTTATCATCCTGTTGAGCATTGAAGCCCTCAGTTCCGCCTGGGTGCAGAAAGAGTTGCAGTTGGCCCAGGCTGTGGCTGAGGAACGTCGGGCGGATGGCTACAAAGTCATTTCGCTCATCATGCCCGGCGTACCGGCTGGATTGCTGACCCCCTTTTTCCCCCAGGAGCCAATCCACATATTTTTGGATGAGGGGCCGACTGGCCCTGACCTGGCCGCCCAAATGCCGGCCATCATGGCCGCGTTGGGGGCGCAGCTGCCGAATGATTGGCGGCCGAACCAGATTTGGCAGGTAGAGCCGGTGGCTGAACTGCTCCTGGAATTGACCGGCCCTCATATTATAGAAAAGGAGGGGATGCGCCGCGCGGCCGCTACGGCCGAATTAACCTACATCCCAGCCGACAGCGGCCGCGACATCAGCAGCCGTCGTTACAAAGTGACCGCCCCGCTTGGCCCTGTTGAACTGGGCGAAATACGCTGGT
>JAAEOP010001031.1 GCA_024223125.1 Chloroflexota bacterium | reverse complement strand
TAAGGAATGGGGATTTTATTAAACCCCGAACTTGTCATACCTGCGAAGGCAGGTATCCATCTTTTTAGTCGAGTGGATTCCCGCCTTCGCGGGAATGACAAATTAAAGTTCATGGGATTATTTAATCCTCATTCCTAAGGAATTTGCAGGTTTGCAAGTGGTGAGATTGTCAGATCCCCTGCACCCCCGAATATCGCTGAGAATCGTGGGGCGATGATAAGACTCTACTGAAAAAAGGTCGTTTTAGCCAAAAAACCCGGATAGTGACAAATGTCACATTTGTCACTATCCGGGTTTTTTCAGTGAACTCATGATAAAGTAGAAACAAAAAAATGGATTCCATCACATTCAACTACAAAATATATCCAAAATTACTCATCTTGTCATTCCAAATCCCCGGAGGAATGAGGAATCTTTCTCCGCAATGGTGCAAAGATTTTTTGCTCCGCTCGAAATGGCAGCTACCGCCGCTTGAGCTAACGAGTGGTATTAGGCACGAGGAAAATATATGAATTCCCATGGTTTTGAACTAATTCGTGAAGAACAGATTGAAGAGATTAATACAAAAGCGACGCTTTATCGGCATAAAAAGACAGGGGCAGAACTGCTATCGTTGCAAAATGATGATGAAAACAAGGCGTTCGGCATTACCTTCCGTACCCCGCCAGAAGATTCCAGCGGCGTACCCCACATCATGGAACATTCGGTGTTAGGCGGCTCACGCAAATACCAGGTGAAGGAACCATTTATCGAATTGTCGAAGGGTTCCTTCAAAACGTTCTTAAATGCGTTCACGGCCGCAGACTGGACAGCTTATCCCGTAGCCACCACCAACAGTAAAGAGTTGTACAATTTGGTAGATGTCTATCTGGATGCCGTTTTTCATCCCCTGATTACGCCCCATCATCTGGAACAGGAAGGGTGGCATTACGAATTAAATAATCTGGACGATCCTTTGATTTACAAAGGGGTAGTTTTTAATGAAATGAAGGGGGCTTATTCATCGCCGGAAGGGGTGTTGTACAAAGCGATCAAGGAATCACTCTTCCCGGATAATGCGTACCGGCACGATTCAGGCGGCAATCCCAGCGCCATCCCCAATCTAACCTATGAACAGTTCCGCTCATTTCATGAGACATATTATCATCCTTCCAATGCCCGCATCTTTTTCTATGGAGATGATGAGCCAGAAAAACGTCTGGCGCTGCTAGACGAATATTTGAACGAGTTTGAAACGGTCGCGGCAGCAGAAACAGTAAATTTACAGCCAGCTTTTGAAAAACCGCAACAGGTATCACGGCCGTATGTCGTAGACAAAGATGGCGAGCAAAAAGCGTATGTAGCCATCAACTGGGCCTTGCCCGAAATTACAGACCCCGCCTTGCAAATGGCGCTCGGCGTTGCCTCTTTTGCCATCATGAGCAGTTCTGCTTCACCGCTACGGAAAGCATTGGTAGATTCCAGATTGGGATCGGATACGGTTGGCGGCGGCATTTCTGGCGCTATGCGGCAAGCTACTTTTTCTGCAGGTTTGAAAGGGGTAGACCCGGAAAATGTGGACAAAGTAGAGCCGTTAATCTTGCAAACGTTAGAACAACTGGCTCAAGAAGGCATTGAACAAGAGATGATTGAGGCGGCGCTGAATACGATTGAATTTAGCTTGCGCGAAAACAATACCGGCCCCTATCCGCGCGGCCTTCTCCTGATGATTCGTAGTTTGCGAAACTGGATTTATGATCTTGATCCGCTGGAACCGATGAAGTTTGAAGCGCCGTTAACGGCCGTCAAAACCCAACTGCAAAACAACCCCAACTACCTGCAAGACCTCATCCGCCAATATCTGCTGGACAACAGCCACCGGGTAACACTCATCTTGGAACCAGACCCAGAATTGCAAAACCGGATGGATGCGGCCGAAAAAGAGAAGTTAGCGGCCGTTAAAGCCAGACTCAACCAAAAGCAACTGCAACAAATCATTGACGAGACACAACTGTTAAAAGAGCTACAAGCCAAACCGGATGATCCCGCCGCCCTGGCGACCATTCCTCGTTTAACTTTGGACGATCTGGACAAGGAAAACAAACCCATTCCCTTTGAAATTTTCCAACTTCAGGGGGCCGAGGTTTTGTACCATGACCTGTTTACGAATGGGATTGTTTATCTGGATGTGGGCTTGAATCTGCATACATTACCGACCGAACTGCTACCGTTTGTGGGGCTGTACGGCCGTGCCCTCACCCAAATCGGCACCGAGAAAGAAGATTTTGTGAAGTTGCAGCAGCGTATCGGCCGTAAAACCGGTGGGCTGCACGCCAGCCGCCACATTACCGCCAAACGAAATGAGTCTGACGCGGCCGCCTGGATCTTCCTGCGCGGCAAAGCAACCATGGACCAGGCAAATGATTTGCTCAACATTGCCCGCGATGTGCTGCTGACGGTGAAGCTAGATAATCAGGAACGACTGCGGCAAATGGTTCATGAATCTATCGCCCGTCTGGAAGCAGGCTTGATTCCTAGCGGGCACAGCGTTGCCAACCAACGACTGCGGGCAACCTTTAGTGAAAGCGGCTGGGTTTCTGAGCAAACTAGCGGCATCGCTTACCTCTTTTTCCTACGTCAACTGACCCAGGATATTGAAAGTGATTGGGCTGGCGTACTGCAAAAATTAGAAACGGTACGCCAAATCCTCACCAGCCGCCAGAACCTTATCCTGAACGTGACGTTGGATGGGGAGAATTGGGCTGCTTTTCGGCCGCGTCTAGCCACCTTCATAAACGAATTGCCCAATGTGCCGGTGACACCGCAAATCTGGAATCGCCAACAAGCGGCCGCATCCGAAGGCTTAACCATTCCCGCGCATGTCAATTATGTAGCCCAGGGCAATAACCTGTATGATTTGGGTTACGAGGAGCATGGTTCCATCTCCGTCATCAACAATTATTTGCGGACGACGTACCTGTGGGAAAAAATCAGGGTGCAAGGTGGGGCGTATGGGGCTATGGTCAGCTTCAGCGGCAATACAGGCGTCTACAGTTTATTAAGCTACCGTGATCCCAACTTGCTGGACACACTGGCAAATTACAGCAGCGTGCCCGCCTTCCTGCGCCGGCCGGTTCATGAAGATGAACTCACCAAAAGCATCATTGGCGCCATTAGCGGTATGGACAGATACCAACTGCCAGATGCTAAAGGGTACACTTCCCTCTCCCGCCATCTGGCCGGAGTAGACGACGCTTATCGGCAGCGCATCCGGGAAGAGGTGTTGGCAACCAACCAAGACCATTTTGCAGCGCTGGCGGATGTGTTGGATGGGTTGGGGGGTAACGGCCGTGTTGTCATTCTCGGTTCGGCCGCAGCCATCCAACAGGCCAACAATGAACGCGGCGGCGACTGGCTGCAAATAACTAAAGTGAAGTAACCATGCAACGAATAAACAGTGACCGGCTCATTTCGATTGCCCTTCTCCTGGGAGCATTACTCTTTGCCGCC
>JAAEOP010001030.1 GCA_024223125.1 Chloroflexota bacterium | reverse complement strand
TCCATTTTTTGTAACAATCCGTAGATAATGGGTAGATCGTCTACCCGTTCTGTGTTGATTCGTTTGTCTGGTACACTCATCATAATTCATAGGTGTACCAAATTTGCTTTTTATGTCAAAATTTAAGCGAACGTCGAGTAAATAGCCAAGTATTCAGCCACCAAAGGCCATCCGATTTGCAAAAGCAAGGCGATTTCATCTGGGGACAAGCCTTGTTGCTGCAACTGGGCCACTCGGCTAAAAGTTTGCACATACCGCTGCACCGAAACGATGGTATGGTGCGTGGCACGGGATATTTGGTCATATGTTTCGCCACGCAACCAACGTTCTACGATCAGTGCTTTATGGGTTTGTCCGCGACCGATGCCTTTCAGGTTGCCTCGTGTTGGCAAATAGATACCCTGCGCGGCCAGGGCGGCACAATCTCGCTTGATCGTCCGTACTTCGACATGCAAGACTCGCGCCAAGTCTTCCTGACTGGCTACTGCACCCTGTTCCACTGCTTCTGTCAGTAGCCGCTGGATGCGCTGCCGCCGCATCGCTATCCTACCGTGTTTCAGATTTACTTGGTAATCTTCTGCGCCCGCATCCACTGTCCACACCACTTCTTTTTGCCTTGTATTGGCCAAGGACTCACCATGCCTGGCTGCCATCGCTACCAAGATGACCCGCATCTGCCCCGGTTTAATCTGCTCACTCGTTCCTGCCAGACATTCCTGCACGTCTTGCAAGATGGCGCGGGCTACACGCAGCGGTTGTTGGAATTCTTTTTGCAGAATGTGCAGCAATTGTTGCTCTTTTGTTTTGGCCGACAAACGGTCGACTACATCTTGTCTCATATTATCACCTCGCTTTAGGTAGTTTTTTACCCTTTGAGGTGACATATATCACTATATAGGTTTTTCAGTGGACTCTTTTATTTATTCTAATACTGAAGCAAACTTTTATTGACGGATAGGAGTTGCGGAAATTTGCTTCAGTTTAAGTGTTTCGCCACATCTCGCGCATCCGTCAATATTTGTTTGGCGAAACACTAGTTTTGTATCTTTTCAATAAACAGGGGAATGTGCCTGCTGTTGGACATTAGGTCGCGCCAACTGTGTTTGCACCAGGGTAGTCAACTCTGACTGGCTGAGTGGTTGCTCTTATGGTCAAGTAGCAATCAGTTGTTGCACCCAGCGGGGCGTAACGTGGGGCCAATAATTTTTTCGCACACCCAATCTTGTGTCAGATGCGAGCCAATTTTATTACGCTGATTATGTGACAGATGTCATCAAATTTGTACAGCAATGGTCACTTGACGCCCGCTGTGGGTAAGTGATGATTTAAGGTGACTGTGTGTGTTTGTTACAGCCTTCTCCAAAGCTTCGCTGCTTACATTGTTCCGGGAGAATGGCCCCTTTTTCGGGATACAGAGGCATCCTCCCATGAAAACTATAATGTTTACTTTACCCATGATGTACGGCGACCATCATGTTCTGGCGGTGCGCCAATTGTTGACTGCGCTGCCCGGCGTGGCCGATGTGTACGCCAGTAGCAATTTTCACATCGTCGAAACCAGATACGATGAGACCGAATTGAACGAAGAAACAATCCGAGCCACGCTGGCCGAAGCGGGCTATTTGGAAGCGTTACCCATGCCTGTTGAAGTTGGCAGCGCTCCGGCCCAAGAAAATGACAGACCTTTCTTCCGCCACACCACTGCCTTTACCCAAACGGGTCAGGCTATCGGCTTTGCCCAAAATGTGCCTGATGTGCAACGGCCGTTATGGCCCTGCCCCGGTTTTGAACAGTAACCAGTGTGCAGTTAAGGTCAATTCTAGAAAATAATGATCCTGAATTGATGCTATTTCGGGAATTGGCTAGAGGCTTTTTCAAAACCGGTAGGATCATTTAATTTTTGAAAAAGTCTAACTGAAAACCAGGAGATCTCTTATGGCTAGGAAAATGCGAACCCCTGAAGAATGCACCATTGATCCAGCGGCCCAAGAAATGTTGATCTGGGCGGATGAGATAGAAGTGGGTACTGCTTTTAGTCGTGCCGATAAGATGCCCCCTTGCAATATCGGCGCTGTTGGATTGTGCTGCAAAATTTGTGGCATGGGACCCTGCCGCCTGGTGAAGGAAGGAGACACCGGCGTTTGTGGGGCCACAATTGATACCATTCAAGCGCGAAATTTGATTCGGGCCATTGCCGCCGGCGCGGCCGCTCATTCTGATCACGGCCGTGACATGGCCTTCACCCTCAAAGCTGTCGCCAACGAAAAAACAGAAGGCTACCGCATCCGTGACGTGGCCAAGCTGCGGAGTGTGGCCCGAAAATACGATATTGAAATTGAAGGACGGCCGCCGGCAGAAATAGCCAACGAATTAGCCGACCTATACATTTCCCAATTTGGGCAGCAAAAAGGGGAAGTGGTTGTTGTCAATCGTGCCCCCGCAAAACGGCTCAAACTGTGGCGCGAGCTGAATGTTGTGCCGCGCGGCATAGACCGCGAAGTGGTGGAAGCGTTGCACCGCACCCATATTGGCGACGACCAGGAGCCGGAACATATCCTTAACCACGCTGTGCGTACCGCTTTAGCCGATGGCTGGGGCGGTAGCATGATAGCCACCGATATTTCCGACATTCTTTTTGGCACGCCGGCCCCTATTTTGGGCGAAGCCAATTTAGGTGTACTGAAAGAAGATATGGTCAACGTCATCGTGCATGGTCATGAGCCGACCCTGAGCCAGATGATTGTGGCCGCCTCCCAAGACCCGGAGATTATCGAATATGCCAGACAAGCGGGCACGAACGGTGTCAATCTGGCCGGGATATGCTGCACGGCCAACGAAATTTTGATGCGCCAGGGCATTCCCGCCGCCGGTAACTTTTTGCACCAGGAACTCTCCATCCTCACCGGTTCTGTAGAGGCGATGGTGGTGGATGTGCAGTGCATTATGCAGGCGTTGGTAGGGTTGGCCGAGAATTTCCATACAAAAGTCATCACCACCTCGCCCAAAGTAAAAATCAAGGGGGCAACCCATATTGAATTTGATGAACGGCAGGCGCTGACGACGGCTAAGAAAATCCTCAAAGTTGCCGTTGATAATTATGCCAATCGCGGCCGTACCAAAATCCCCCAGATAAAAGAAAAACTAATTCCCGGCTTTTCCCATGAATACATTAACTACATGTTGGGTGGCAGTTACCGCGCTTCGTTTCGGCCGTTGAATGACGCCATTCGCGACGGCCGTATTCGCGGCGTGGCGGCCATTGTCGGTTGCAACAATCCGCGCAGTCGGCAAGATTATTTGCATGTGAAAGTGACCCGCGATCTGCTGCTGCAAGATGTGCTGGTGGTGGAGACGGGTTGTGGGGCTATTGCGGCCGCTAAACTGGGCTTACTGCTAGGGGAAGCGGGATTAGACCAGGTTGGCCCTGGTTTGCGCGAAGTGTGCCAGACCATCGGCATTCCGCCAGTGTTGCACATGGGATCTTGCGTAGACAACACGCGCATTCTCACCGTGCTGACGCAAATGGTAGCGGAAGGTGGCCTGGGAGACGATATTGATCAGATTCCGGCCGTTGGTTTGGCCCCGGAATGGATGAGCGAAAAGGCGTTGGCGATTGCCGCATACTGTGTGGCCTCGGGCGCTTACGTCATCTTTGGCGGTGCGTCGCCATTGAGCGGGATGCCAGACAAAGTCAGCGGTAGCGACGCCGTTTCCCATTACATCAGTCAAGGTTGGGAAGAATTGTATGGCGGCAAACTGGAATTTATCGGCGACCCGGACGAGATGATACGGCGTACGCTGGATCATATTGATAAGAAGCGGGCGGCGCTGGGCTTACGGCCGTATCAACCAGACCATTTCGGTGACAGCGGCGACGACCGGATGCTGGAACTAGAAGCGCTGCCCTTTGCCCGGCGGCGCGAAGCGCTTTACGGTAATACGTGAACTGCGAACCGTATTCCGTATTCCGACGACAGAGCGCGGAAAACGGAATACGGAAAACGGAGAAAACCATGTCAAAATATATAGCCACACGAGCCATCCGGGGTGCGAATGCCCTGGTTCATGAAGCTGAGACGATGTTGAAAAAGGCTCTTGTTGATAAAGGGCCGCATACGCCGGTCACCTTTCCTAACACAGCGTACTATTTGCCATTGATTTATGGCATGACCGGCGCGAAAGTAGAAACGCTGGTTGACTTGCAGCCGCCCCTGACCCATGCCCGCGAACTGTTACACCCGCTGCCATCGGCCCAAAATTGGACGCCCTATCTGGGTGAAACGTTAGACGGCGGCATGGCGACCCTGATCGCCGCCGAAGTTATTGAAGCGATTCGTTTTGTCTACAACATGCAGCCAGAACCGATGCCCGGTTTTGCGTTGGCCGGCGGCACTGCTTATGGCGGCAATGGGAATGGACTGATCGGCCATTTGAATGGGCCGATTGACGATATTCAACTGCGGTCGTGGGGAATTCAATTGGTAGACGGCCGTATGCCCGGTTTCGCGGCTATCGTTGGCTGCGCCAAATCAAATGAAGTGGCTGTCAAATTAGTGCGCGAATTGCAACGGCGCAATATTCTTACTTTTTTGTCGGGGAATGTAAACGGCCGTTCCATCATTCACCAATTGCACGAAGAAGGGGTTGAACTGGGGTACGACACCTATACCGTCCCCTTCGGCACAGATACGTTAAGCGCTATTTACGCCCTCGGTTTTGCCGCCCGTTCCGCGCTCACCTTTGGCGGCCTGAAAGCGGGGCAGGCGCGGGACATTTTGCTCTACAATAAAGAGCGTGTTTTCGCCTTTGTGCTGGCCCTGGGCGAAGTGGATGATCTCAAATATGCGACCGCGGCCGGGGCCATCAACTTTGGCTTCCCCGTCATTGCCGATACCGTCATCCCCGAAATTTTGCCCACCGGTGTCACCACCTACGAACACGTCGTTTCCATGCCTTACAACGAAATCGAAGGGGCGGATGATCTGGAACGAGCCGAACGATTGGTACAAAAATGTATCGAGATTCGGGGCGTGAAAATCAAGATGGCTGATGTGCCCGTGCCCGTACCCTATGGCTCTGCTTTTGAAGGGGAAGTGGTGCGGAAAGCAGATATGCGGGTGGAGTTCGGCGGCAAACATTCCCGCTGCTTTGAATTTCTGCATATGACCGATATGGACACTGTTACCGATGGCAAAATTGAAATTGTCGGTCCCGACTTTACCGGTATGTCCGACAAAGGTTCAATGGATTTGGGCATTGTGGTGGAGGTTGCCGGCCGTGAAATGCAGAAAGATTTTGAGCCGGTGTTGGAGCGACAAATTCATTACTTTATTAACGGCGCCAGCGGCGTCCAGCATATTGGTCAGCGGGATATTGCCTGGATTCGTTTATCTACGGCCGCTGTGGAAAAAGGTTTTGATCTAACCCACTTCGGCAAAATTTTACACGCCCGTTTCCACGCCGACTTTGGCGCCATTGTGGACAAGGTACAGGTGGCAATTTACACGGATCCGGAACCGATGGCTGTATGGTTGGAAAAGGCGCGGCAAGCGTACACCTTCCGCAACCAACGTTTGACTGATTTGACAGACACGGCCGTGAATGAATTCTACTCCTGCACCCTTTGCCAATCCTTTGCTCCTGACCACGTCTGCATTGTCAGCCCGGAACGATTGGGCTTGTGCGGCGCGTACAACTGGCTGGACTGCAAAGCGAGCTACAGCATCAACCCCACTGGCCCCAACCAACCGATCAAGCTGGGCAAGCTGCTAGACGAGGAGCGTGGCTATTGGCAGGGTACGCTCGATTACGCCAAGCTGGGATCGCATGGCGCCGTTGAAGACGTTTCTATGTACTCCATCATGGAAAATCCAATGACGGCTTGCGGCTGTTTCGAATGTATCGTCATGTACATTCCCGAAGTGGAAGGGGTGATGGTGGTTAGCCGAGAGGATATAGGTATGACGCCGGCGGGTATGAAGTTCAGCACCCTGGCTGGCATGGCTGGCGGCGGTGTACAGACTCCGGGTGTAATGGGCGTAGGTAAATACTATTTGGTCAGCCCCAAGTTTATTTCGGCCGACGGCGGTTTTAGGCGAGTGGTGTGGATGAGCAAGGTCATCAAGCAGACGATGGCTGATGAGTTGCAACATGTGGCCGAGCGCGAAGGCATCCCCGATCTGATTGACCGTATTGCTGACGGCGACGAGATTATGTCTGTCGAACAGTTGGAAGATTGGGTAGAAGAAATGCAGCATCCGGTATTGCAGATGGGGCCAATGGTGTGCGAACCGGAAGAGTATCCTGAACCGGATGCGGAGTTGATGGCGCAAGCGACGGCCGTTGTGGAAGAAGCAATGGCCAAAGAATTAACCACAGAGGACACAGAGATCACGGAGAAGGTTGAGAGTGAAGATCAGTTGGTATCTGTGGAATCTTTGATTGAAGTTGCTGAAATTGAACCGGAGCCAGTCAAACCGGAAGCGGCACAATCCATCGAACCAGAATTGATTGCAAAGGACGTGGAAGATACGAAGAAAATTGAGGTTGCAGAACCTCTCGGATCCTTTGACAGCGCTCAGGACAAGTCTCCAGTCTCCGATCTCCAATCTCCAATCTCCCAAACAGAACTGTTGCAGCAGGCACAGAAAGCGGCGCTGCGGCAGGCGCAAGCGTTGCAGCAAGCGGCCGCAGACGCTTTACGGCAGGCGGAACTGCTGGATAAAGCGCGTGAAATGACTGCTACTCCTACAACACCGACGGAAGCAGTAGACGCTTTACGGGATGCCTTGCAAACAGTGTTGGGCGCGTTGGGGGGATCATTGCCAGCTACGGCCGTGCCAGAAATGCCTAAACCAACCCCCGTAGTTTCCACACCGCCACCGGCTCATGAACCTGAACCTCCGCCAACTGTGGCGGAAGTTCCCATCATTGTCCAAGCCCCTAAACCTAAAACTCGACCAAAACCCACACTGAATACTGAAAACCGAAAACTGATGACTGGTAAGCCCTGGCTCACGGCCGCTACAAAAACTCCGCTTACTAAAGAAAAATGGACGGGCAAGGTGCGTGAAATCACCCTCGGTGCGACGCCAGAACAGGGTGGGACGCGGGCGAAGACAGTCACCATTGGCGGCGAAACGGCGATGCCGTTTATGGATTTTGAAGGGGTCATGTCCCATCCGCCTTTGATTGCGGTAGAAATCAGGGATACCAAACCGGAAGGTTGGTCGCCACTGTTGCTGGAAACGTGGAGCGAAGCTGTTACCGACCCCGTTCGTTGGGCACAGGCGGCCGAACAAGCTGGCGCAGATTTGATTCAACTAAATTTGGGGCTGGAGAATAACGCGGACACGGCCGTTTCCACCGTCAAATCCGTCTTACAAGCCACCGGTTTGCCCCTCATCGTCATTGGGCCAGGGCAGACAGAAAAGGACAACGAACTGCTCGTACCTATTGCCGACGCTTGCAAAGGAGAACGGCTGCTGCTGGGCATTTGCGAAGACAAAAATTACCGTACCATTGTCGCCGGAGCGATGGCTAACGATCATCTGGTCATTGCCCGTACAGCGATGGATGTGAACCTAGCTAAACAGCTAAACATCCTCATTAGCGATATGGGCTTGTCGTTAGATCGGGTGATTATGGACCCGACGACGGGGGCGTTGGGCTACGGTTTTGAGTACGGCTACTCGGTGATGGAGCGGCTGCGGTTGGCGGCTCTGCAAGGGGACGGCATGACCCAACTGCCAATGATGGTGACGCCCGGCGAAGAATGTTGGAAAACAAAAGAAGCGAAGGTTGGCAGCGGCGTCCCGGCAGAATGGGGCGATTGGCAAGAACGGGCGCTTACGTGGGAAACGTTAACGGCCGTCATGCTCATCGAATCCGGCGCCAATATCGTCACCCTACGTCATCCCGAAAGTGTGCGGCGGGTGAGGATGGCGATTGATGATTTGATGGCGAAATGAACCGTAGTCCGTGAGCCGTAATCCGTAATCCGTATACGGAACACGGAACACGGAACACGGCTCACGGAATACGGAATACGGAGAAAAACATGGCTCTCTCAGGAATTCAGATTTATAAAATGCTGCCGCAGACGAATTGTAAAGAGTGTGGTTTTCCTACCTGTTTGGCGTTTGCGATGAAGCTGGCGGCAAAACAAGTGGAACTGTCGCTTTGCCCTACTGTTAGCGAAGAGGCTAAGGTGCAGTTGTCAGAAGCGGCCGCGCCGCCGGTACGGCCGATTACGCTCAAGTCAAATGGGTACGAGGTGTTGTCCGGCAATGAAGTGGTCTTGTTCCGGCATGAAAAGCGGTTCTTCAGCCCGGCCGGTTTATTCCTGCGGGTATATGACAGTGAACTGGCAGATGCGATTCGACAAAAGGTAACGGCCGTTGCCGAATACAGCGTTGATTATGTGGGCCTGGATTTAAAGTGGGACGGTATTGCCGTGCAGTCAGATGGTGGAGATTTTGCAGCCGCGGTTACGGCCGTGCGCGACACCACCTATCTGCCCCTCATCCTTATTGCCCCACCCGAAGCCCTCAAGCCGACGCTGCCACAATTGGATGATGACAAGCTGCTGCTGGCTTTTGCTACGGCCGACAATTGGCAGGAGATGGCCGGTTTAGCTAAAACACACAAAGCAGCGTTAGCCGTGCAGGCAAACACCCTTGACGAGATGGTGGCGTTAACGGAAAAAATCAAAGCGGCCGGCGTGGATGACATTGTCATTTCTCCGGCACAGCGCGATTTGCACGGTATGCTGACGGCGAACACGACGGTCCGGCGTATGGCTCTCAAGCAAACCTTCCGCGCTTTGGGTTATCCCGTTTTGAACGTAGCCGGGGATGCAGCCACGCCAGAAATGGAAACAATATTGGCCGCGCAGGCGATTGGCAAATATGGCAGTTTTATCATTCTGGATCATTTTGTGCCGGAGACTGCCTATCCGCTGCTGGCGCTGAGACAAAACATTTACACCGACCCGCAAAAACCGATACAGGTGCAGCCCGGTCTGTACGAGATCAATAATCCCGGCGCGGATGATCCGCTGCTGGTGACGACTAATTTCTCCATCACCTATTTCAGTGTGGCTAACGAAGTGGAAAGCGCCGGACTGCCCGCCTGGTTGCTGGTGACGGAAGCGGAAGGGATGAGTGTGTTGACGGCGTGGGCGGCGGGCAAGTTTGACGCCGAACGCATTGCCAAAGATGTGAAGCGGTTTGGGGCGGCACAGAAAGTGAATCATAAACGTTTGGCGCTGCCGGGGCACACGGCCGTACTTTCCGGCGAAGTTGAAGAAGAGTTGCCTGATTGGGAGATCAAGGTCGGGCCGCGTGAGGCAGTGGATTTGCCCAAGTTTATGAAGCAGGCGTTGACTTAGGAATGAGGATTAAATAATCCCATGAACTTTAATTTGTCATTCCCGCGAAGGCGGGAATCCACTCGACTAAAAAGATGGATACCTGCCTTCGCAGGTATGACAAGTTCGGGGTTTAATAAAATCCCCATTCCTTA
>JAAEOP010001029.1 GCA_024223125.1 Chloroflexota bacterium | reverse complement strand
CTAGACGAAGCACTGGGGCTTTCTAGACGCAAGATACAACCGGATATCCAAGAATTAGAAGCGTGGCTGGCAGCTGAGATGCCCTATGAAACCTCCAGCGAAACGCTTGACCGATGTGCCGGCATACAAGTCAGTAACCACCATATCCACGATGTTGCCAATGAAATTGCGCAAGATCTTCAGGTCTTGGATGTTTGCCCTGGCAAAGAAGAAATTCAACGTCAAATTGACACAATATCCGAAGGAAAATTCCGTCGTCCCATCCTAATGATCGGCCTTGACGGTGCCCATGCACCGACTCGCCCTGAGCCTTCGCCAAGAAAAGGACCAAGGGGCAAAGGCGAATGGAAAGAGGTCAAGGGGTTTCGCCTGTATCTGCTTGATAGTGAGCGTATTGTTCATTTAATCAGCTGGCATCAGATCAAAAACGACAAAGATCTGGCGGCTGATTTGCTACGCATTAAACAAGCCGCTTTGATCCCGGAAGAAAAAGTGCGCATATGCGTTATTGGCGATGGCGCCCCCTGGATATGGAATCGCATCAGGGAGGTTTTTCCAGATGCCAAGATGGTATTGGACTACTATCATTGCAGCGAATATTTATATGATACAGCGCATGCCCAATACGGTAAAAACAGCCAAAAGGCTCAAGAGTGGGTAGAGGCGACACTTTCCCGGCTATTTTCAAACAATATTGAGCAGATCATCACTGGGATCAAGCGCATGAAGCCAGCATCGGATTCTGCCAAGGAACAAATCGACAAGACGATTGGCTATCTTTCCGAGCGTACTGATAAAGTCAACTACGGCGCATTAAAACGTGGTGGCTATCACATTGGCAGTGGTG
>JAAEOP010001028.1 GCA_024223125.1 Chloroflexota bacterium | reverse complement strand
TCAACAGCCGCCACCCAACTATGGACAACCCCGCCCAGCGAGCGTGTCTTCAAAGATGACGCCATCCCCACAGAAACTGCATCCGGTATTAAAGTGTACGCCGCCAAAAATGAATTTGAGCCGTTTCAACTGATCGTCAAACCGGCCGCGTCAGGCACAGCCGCCATCAATGTCGGCGATTTTGGCAGCGGCATTACGGCTGAAATTTACCAGGTCAAATATGTAAACATCACCCAAACCAGTGACAGTCTAGGCAGAACGGGAGCTTACCCCGACCCGTTGTGGCCTTTACAAAATGGGGACACGGTGAACCTGACGGCCGCTGAAAACACCTCTTTCTGGATTACCCTGCATGTGCCCACTGCAACGGCCGCCGGAGATTACACCGCTAACGTACAAATTGGCGGCATCAACGTACCAATCACATTGCATGTTTTCAACTTTGCCATTCCCGATGAACTTCATGTCAAATCGCAGATGAATTTTAGCCATAACACCGTACTCAATAACTACAGCGTACCCGGCACGAGCAGCGAGTATTGGTTTTATGTAGATGGGATGAAGCAGTTTTTCATTGACCACCGGCTGACGTCTAAAAGCCCATTATGGCCGGGCGGTGTAACCAGTAATGGCGGCGCCCCTTTTATTGATTATGATTGCAACATGCACATCTTTACAGACCCGCATGGCATTTGGGGTTTTGAACATCCGGCCGATAAATACCTCAATGGGAATGGTTTTAATAATGGTGTGGGCTTCCCCTCATTTATGGCGGCTACTTTTCAGAATAATGACGCCGCGGCCGATCAACGGCCGTCTACCTTCTGTGGCCAAACCCGCAGCGCCAGCGATTGGTACATGGGCAACAACCCCAACTCGCCCTACAACCAGCGGTGGTTCACCTACATGACCGCCCTGCAAAATTATTTGAGCGGATTGGGCTATTTGGATGAAGCCTACTATTACATGGCTAACGAGCCGCAAGGCCAGACTGGTTACGATGCCGTGGCCTGGTATTCGCAAGAATTGAAACAGGTTGCCCCCAATCTGAAACTGATGGTCTCTGAGGAGCCAAAACCAGAAATCTACAATCATCCAACCTATACCGGCTCCAAAATTGATATCTGGCTGCCGGTGCTGAACCAATATGACCCAACCATATCCCATGAACGCAGCCGCAATCATAACGAAGAGACGTGGATTTATTTTTTGTATGGCACACGGCCGCCCTATTTCAACCCCATCACCCTGGATCATCCCGGAATCGAGAGTAAATTCACCGGCTGGTTTTTGTGGAAATATAGAATTCGGGGCATCGCTTACTATTCGCTCAACAATTGGAGCCAAAATCCGTGGACAGACCCGATGACCAGCGGCCATAATGGGGATACGTTTATGCTCTATCCCCCGTCAGAGAATAATCAGGCGATTGCTTACGGCTCAAACAACCATCGCTTTGTGCCTTCGATTCGCTTTGAATTGATGCGCGACAGCCTGGAAGATTATGAATATCTCTATCTGTTAAGCGGTGGTCAACCGGATGTAGATCAGGTGAATGCGGCCGATACGCAGGTAGACAAAATTATATCTGGTCTGACCAGCTACACCCGCAGCGGCGAATTTATGTATAACCTGCGTCGTCTCATCGGCCTGAAAAATGGGGGCGAGATTGCCACCATCCCGGATATACAGCCGCCGCCAACCCACCCACGCGCAGAGGGGCCTCCAGGTAACTATTACCTCAATTTTCAAGACCCTTCCGGGGAACCGTTAGCCGATCCGCTACTGGTAAACGGCCGTCAATACCTGAAAATCGGCTGGAATGAATACGAAGCGGACACGTTGCTGGGTTATGGCTGGTATGGTGATATGGCCCACGTAGAATACCAATATCTGAGCAGCGGCCCGAATGAGTTGCAAAAAAGCGTCATTTATGATGATTGGGGACGGCAAAAGACATTTGAATTTGACCTGCCCAACGGTAAATACAATGTCACCGTATCGGTTGGCTGGCAGGATCGGGTCTATTCGCACAACAAAATAGTGATTGAGGGCGTACCATTTGTGGACGATGAAGCGTCTGATCCTTACATCGTGCGTACCAAAGAGGTGACGATCAGCGACAATAAATTAACAATGGCGATGGGCATTTTTAATGAGTATACGATGCTCAATTATCTGGATATTGAAGCGGCCGCACCCACGGCCGTAACCGACTTGCGCGTAACGGATGCCACTGCCAATGGGGGCAGCTTGACCACCACGCTGCGCTGGACCGCGCCGACATCGGCCGTAACCACCACATTACGCACAAGCGCTGCCCCTATCACGGCCGCAAACTGGGACAACGCCGCCCTTTTTGCCGGTACTCTGCCCGGCAGCGCCACCACCTATACCGGAGATGTGCCCGACAATGGTAATACAGTTTATTTTGCCCAAAAGTCACAAAGTGAAGTGGGAGATTGGTCTGCGCTGTCTAACAACGCCTCCTGGCCCCATTGGAATACTTTTCTGCCTGTGGTGTCGAAAGGGAATTAGGGGGGTAATGACATTACTCTCCATCTCTGTTCTGAGTACGCCAGTAAGCGGCATAAGTCTGTGCAATAATTTTCCCATTTCGGAAAACCCAAGTATCCGTACCCAGAGCAACGAACGGCTCTACTTTGTAAACCAGATAAACAATTTCACCATGAATGTCTCTACAGATTTCCTCGAAAGCGGCCATGTATCCTTCTGGCAGGCTTTGCATCCCTTCTTCAAAAAAAATGCGTATCTGATCATGGCCTTGAAATGTCCTCTCTGCTGTGAAGATAGTGGCGTCGTCGGCAAAATTTTGGACGATGGCCTCTAAATCACCGCTCATCATCGTTTGCACATGATGTGCCATTGTTTCTTCTGTCTGCTTTGTTATATCTGATTTCATGAGAACCTCTCTGTATGATTTTTTATTATGTAGAAATATGTAGGAGCGTGTCAGTCACATGAAGATTATAGGGGAAAGTGGGGGAGAGGAGTAACGGCCGTGACCACACAGAATTACAATTGCTTTAGACTTCCCTATCTTGACAGGAGTTTGTTCTTATGGTAATATATCGTAATTATACGATTTAGGAGATGATAATGACAGTATCCATACAAGCAACGCTACTTTCTGAACCTTGTTGCACTTTAGACATCTTGCAATTGGAGCAAATGCGATTGGTGCAGATGTGTAAAGGGTTAAGCAGCCCAGTTCGATTTGAGATTATGAAATTCCTTCTTACCCATCCAGGCTGCATTACCGGGGATATTGTGGCTGTGTTGCCATTGGCTCAATCAACCGTATCGCAACACCTTAAGGTGCTGCGTGACGCTGGTTGGATTCACGGTGAAATTACAGGCCCGGCCACCTCTTACTGTTTGCACAATGAAAATATCGCCTGGTTTCGGGAGAAGGTGGGGGCGATTTTTTGAATGGGTAATCGGGCTGCTAGAGAGGCGGCGCACTGGCAAATGGTCATGACATTGCATATTACTCTGGGAAAAGTGCGTCGCATCTGAATAGCCATATTAGATATTTTTTTACCACGAACCATCGTAAAATTACGATAAAGGATAAATATAATGAATGATTTACAAGAGATTTTACTTTTTATGTTAATGGCCGTTTCTCATACCTGGCCTTTTTTCCTTATCAGCATTGTTTTGAGTGTTCTTATTCGGGTCTTGAAATTAGACGGCATGATTCGGCGAGCCTTTGCAAACAAAGTAGGCATTGCTATTCTGCTGGCAACGGCCGTAGGCGCGTTTAGCCCATTCTGCTCCTGTACCGTTATCCCGGTAATTGCCGGACTATTGGCCAGCGGCGTTCCGTTAGCCCCCATTATGGCCTTTTGGATTGCGTCGCCGACGATGGATCCGGAGATCTTTGCCTTAAGTGTCGGTGTTTTGGGCTGGCCCATGGCCATTGCCCGCCTGGTGGCAACGTTGATTCTCAGCTTGAGCGCAGGCTATATTACACTGGCTTTAACCCACACTGCCTGGTTTCGCTCCATACTGCCAAAGTTTGCCGCTCCGCAAACGGCCGCTTCCCCATCACCGAAATCAGCGCCTGCTCAGATTGCTCTACCTGTGATGCAGCCAGTGTTGGCTGCATCAGTGGGGACAGCTACTGTGGCAACCGCAACGCCAGCAGCGGCCGTTTCTTCCTGTGAATCAGGTAGTTGCAGCTTACCTTTAAGCCAATCGGGAACGGTCGTTTCTATCGGTTGGCGGGAGCAGATACAAACTAGCTTCCAACAAATCGAATGGCCGCACTTCATGCGTCAGGTAGCTAAAGAAAGCTGGAATCTAGGGCGTTGGCTTTTATTGGCCTTTTTCTTAGAAGCATTAATTACGTTATATGTGCCGCAGGAAGCTATCGCCGCTATTTTGGGTGATGGTAATCAATGGGCCATTCCTCTGGCCGCCCTGATAGGTATCCCGTTATACCTGACCAATATCAGCGCCCTGCCTATCATTTCTGGCCTGCTGGCCCAGGGAATGCAGCCTGGGGCGGCCATTGCCTTTTTAATCGCTGGCCCTGTCACGACCATACCGGCCATGACGGCCGTTTGGGGTGTGGTTCATCGCCGTATCTTCATCCTCTATATTATGATAGGGTTGGTAGGGGCAATGCTGTTGGGTTTTGTTGCCAATTGGTTTTTGTAAGGGAGCGCCTGTAAGAGTTGCCAACTTTCCGGAAAGTTGGCAACTCTAATACGTTACGGAGCCGCTGCACACGTCTCCGTGGGCAGATACCTTTGACATTCGACCGTTGTCAACGGCCGTGTCAAACGCGAACGAGCCAGCCCCATAAGCTCCTCAATGGGCAGCACATAAATACGCACCGTGCCGTCGGCGCTGGCGCTGACCAGCCGCGACCCGTCGGGACTAAATTCAATGTCCAAAACAACTCTGGTATGGCCGGGTAAGGTGAATAGAGGCTCACCCGTCTCCGCATCCCAAACCCGGATCAGGTTGGCGCTGGCGCTGGCTACAGTACGGCCGTCTGGACTAAAAGCGACCGATTGCACCAAACTGCCATGCCCGGACAGCGTTAGTAAAAGCCGCTCATCTTCCGGGGCATTCAAATCCCATATCCGCACCGCGCCGTCATTATCGGCCGTAGCCGCTCGACTGCCATCCGGGCTAAAATCGACATCTTTGCTCCCAATCTCACTGGTATCTTGAATAAACAGTTGCTTGCCTGTCTGGCTGTCCCAAATAATCATCATGCCGTCTGGGCTGGTAGTGGCAATGAGACGGCCGTCAGGGGAAACGCCCGTGCTGACAACATTGTACCAGTGACCTTCCAACAACATGAGCCGCTCCCCGGTGGCTGTGTCCCAAACTTCCGGTTCATTATCCATCCCCACGCTAACCAGCCGGCGGCCGTCAGGCGTAAAAGCAAGATCAAGCACATTATTCTCCGGGATTGGATTCATAGGCAAATCCGCATAAGCATTCAAAGTAGATAGCTCACGTCCCGCAGCTAAATTCCACAATTTAATCGTTTCATCGTTGCTGGCAGTAGCCAGACAAGAGCCATCAGGACAAAAAGTAATGGCGCGGATATTGCCACTGTGTCCCTCCAGCGTTGTCAGAAGTTCTCCCGAAACAGCATCCCATATTTTGACCGTCTCATCGCTGGAAACCGTTGCCAGTTGAGTGCTGTCTGGACTGTAAGTTGCCCGATTGACAGCGCCACCATGGCCGGCTAACGTCAGCCACTCCTTGTCCCCCGCCGGTGTAATGTCCCATATTTGCACCAGGCCGCCATCATTGCCCGTCGCCAAATACCGGCCGTCAGGGTCAAATACAGCGCCGCGTGTAAGTTCGTTGGAAACAAACGTTAGCGCCGCTTCGCCCGTGGCCGTGTCCCATACTTTAACCAGTCCATCCTGGCTGACGATGGCTAACAGAGAACCATCGGCGTTAAAACTGACTTGCCTGACCGGTTCTGTATGGCCGGTCAGGGGAAATGTGAATACAGTCATCGGCGATTCGGCCGCAAGCGAGGCTGTTAAATCCCAGATGACGGCCGTAAAATCACTGCTCACTGTTGCCAAATAACGACCGTCTGAACTAAACGCCAACACGAGCGCCGAGTCCGCATGTTCCAGAGTCAGTAAAGAGTCTATGTTTCCGTTTAGATCGTCGCGGCCGTCAGGCATTGGCCACACCTTGACCGTACCGTCGCGGCTTGCCGTCGCCAGGAATTTGTTGTCAGGGCTAAAATCAACATCATTTACCCTGTCGTCATGTTCTGTTAATTGCAGAATCTTTTCTTGCGTGGACATCTGCCACACGTCAACCTTATTGTCCCAATACTTAAGAGCGAAATATTGCCAATCAGAACTGACACCTCCTCCGGCAGACTGCCAAAGGTCATCAATAAACAGGCTGATGGATTGACCTTGTTCGGCCGTGGCAATATCCCAACTATCCCAAATCAAGTTCAAGTCGGAAACGCGCCAAGTCATCAGGCGGCTGCTATCCTGGCTGAAACGGGCGATTGTGTGGGGCAATGTAAATAATTCCTGACCCGTTTCTACATCCCAAACGGCCGTCATCACTTCCTGGTTGGGCAAAAGCGTGGTGGCAACCAACAGTGAGCCATCAGGACTGTAAGCAACCCCATTCACAGCGCCGCCGGGATGAACCAAAATGTTTTGCAAGCGAGATGCGGAGCGGATGGCATGGTGGAGGGCGTCAACCGCTTCCGGCGCCCAGGTTCTGTCTACGGCGTATGTTGTTTCTACGGCCTGCAAAGCCAACAATACGCTTAATTCGGGATCGACTTGCATGTTGTTTACGGCCGCTCCTGCCAATGCTCTAGCCTGCGCCTGCCGCCCTTGCGCTTGCGCTTCCTCCCGTTCCTGGATAGCCAGCGTTTCGGCCGTCGCCCGTTGTTCAGCTTCGGAAACAGCCTCGGCTTCACGAGTTGTCGCCAGTTCAGCGCTGCTTTGGGCGGCGAGGGCATTCTTGTTGGCGCGGCGGCTGGCGCTGTTGGCCAGAATGGCCAGAATGGCGACGATGATTAAGGCTCCGGCCAGGAGAAGCGCCCGTGAGCGTAAACGCCGGTTAGCCTTGGATTGTTCCTCGGCCCGCTGCCGCTCGGTGTCGGCCAACTGTCGGGCTGTTTCTAGTTCCTGCTGCTGCCGCGCTTCTTCGGCGGCTTGGCGTTGTTGCCGCGCCGCCTGGCTGGCTGCCAGAAAATCTTGCTCTTGATGGGTCAGGGCCACACTGCTGTTCTCAGCCCAGCCAGAAAATTGCTCTAACCGCGCCCCGCGCAGAAGGAATCCGTCATCCCGGTCGGCTGCCAACCATTCAGCGGCCGCAGAAGCCACTGATCGCTGCTGGCGCACGTCGGCCCGGCTTTCGTTCAGCCATTCGCGCAGGCGCGGCCATTCGCGCAGCAAGCTCTCATGGGCAACTTCTACCGTGGGCGAGCGGGTGATGGGGTCGCGGTCAAAGGTGAGAAGGCGGTAACGGCCGTACATTTCGATTGCGGATTGTGCCATTCCGCAATCCGCAATCCGCATTCCGAAATCAAGCGACTCCAGCTCTGTCCGCAACACGCGCCGCCGGGTGTCTGGCGATATATTCATATCGCTCATACCTTCGTCCAGGGTGACCAGGCGGAGGAAAAGCTGGCGCGCAGCTTCTTGCCCGGTTTCATCCAGACTTTGGTAGATTTCTTCGGCGCGGCGGCTTAATGCCCCGGCCACCCCGCCAATTGCTGTGTAAATGGATTGGGTCATGACACGGCCGTCCCGCTGTTCAAATA
>JAAEOP010001027.1 GCA_024223125.1 Chloroflexota bacterium | reverse complement strand
TGAAACTTACGCTGTGTTAATGCGGCGCAATTGATGACAACCGGTATTTCTCACGTTGCAACCACAGACACCCATTTTGAGCAAGTTGATTTGTTAACCATCTAAAAACCCGAATTCGCTTGATAAGATTCATCCTTCATCATTCATCCTTCATCATTCATCCTTTGCCTGACCCTCCCCAGCCCAAGTTCTCAGCAGCCATTCCTTACGCGGCCCCACCATTGATCCCATCAGGGTTGACATCACTTGGCCGGTCTGTTGGGGGTCTTCCACGACCACTCGCAGCAGGTGTTCGTTTAAGACCCCGTTTCGGCCAACGGCAAACACGGTTTCCCTGAGCTGAGAGGGGTTCATCTCGCCCAGCCCTTTGTAACGTTGGATGGTTACTCCTTCTTGACCCCACCGGCTCAGAATTTCATCCCGTTCTTTGTCGGAGTAGGCGTAGGTCGCTTGTTGGCCTTTCTTTTTCAGTTGGTACAGCGGGGCTACGGCGATATAAAGTTTTCCGGCCAACACCAGCGGCTTCATGTGTCTCCAAAACAGGGTGTGCAACAAGGTACGGATGTGCGCCCCGTCCACATCGGCGTCTACCAGGATGGCCACGCCCCCGTACCGCATATCGGCCACCTTGAAATCAGCCCCGATCCCTCCGCCAATGGCCGAGACGATGG
>JAAEOP010001026.1 GCA_024223125.1 Chloroflexota bacterium | reverse complement strand
GGGAGAATGGCTGTTCTGAACATCGTTCTTTGTACGCATCGTTTTTTGCCCCGTTTTAAGGGGGGGGTAGAAGTTTACACCTTACATTTGGCCCGGGCTTTACAAGGATTTGGACATCAGGTTTCTATTTTAACCGGAGAGCCCATCCCCAAAACTGATGATACCCTTGAGGTGGTTGAGGATGAGTATGAAGGCATTTCGCTCATCAGGCTCAAATACGATTATCTTCGTCAGCCGGTTACGTTTCGGGCCGGCTACAGCGCCCCTAATATTACAACGCATATCAAAGCCATCCTGCAAAAGCTAGTCCCTGATATTGTTCACGCCACCAGCCTGTCACTGCTGATGGGGGGCACAATTGGGGCGGCCTCATCATTGGGGATTCCCACAATTTATACGGCCACAGACTTTGTCTTGACTTGTCGTCGGGGAACTTATCTTAAATGGGATAATACTATATGCAATGAAAAAGAAGAGATCGACCTTTGTACGGTCTGTATGGAACCGCACGCCCAACTGGAAATTTGGCTGGATAGGGTCTGGCGCATGGCTCCCAAACGTTTAGCCCAAACCATGTTGGCTTCAGTAGAAAATTTAGTAGATAAACGGGCCGATTTTGTATACGCTGCGGCCAG
>JAAEOP010001025.1 GCA_024223125.1 Chloroflexota bacterium | reverse complement strand
GGCGTAGATTCTCTGGTGAAGTGTGATCTCGGCCGTAATAAATGACCCTTTTACGGCCCCGTTTGCCCCGCGCGTTGGGGTGAGACGGGTGGGAGGATACGTTATTAGTGTGGCAAAGGTCATGTTCCGCCCGTCCTACCTCGACATCATAATTGGAATTGCTGAACGTTTGTATCGGGGCATTGACAACCGATTTTCAACCTTTATAATTTCCCGCAATCTATGAAACTTGGCAGGTTCCAAAACCTATCAGATGTTGCAAAACGATGACAACGAGAGTCATCAGTTTTCACAGTTCAGTGGGTGTTGATGATTGCAAACTGCGAATAGTGAAAACTGAGTTTGGGCGAAAACACGACGGCTGTCGCTCCATTGGGGAGATAGCTGTTTTGATCTTAGATGATTGGAGGACAATCATATGAACAAGAAAATACCGGTAGGCGTCCTGGCAGCGACGGGCACGGTGGGGCAGCGTTTTGTCGAATTGTTGGCTGACCATCCCTGGTTTGAAGTGACGGTGGTGACAGGATCAGAGCGGACTGTGGGACGGCCGTATGGCGAAGGCGTCAAGTGGAAACTGCTGGGTGATCCCCCAGAAAAAATCGCCAACCTGATTGTGCAGCCCACCGAACCTAACCTGGATGTACAGGTGTTGTTTTCGGCCCTGCCCACCCCGCAAGCACGAGATCTGGAACCGGTTTTTGCCAAAGTCGGTTACATCGTCCTGACAAACGCTTCACCGTACCGCATGGATCCATATGTACCTTTACTCATCCCCGAAGTCAACCCTGAACACATTGGTATCATCCCCTATCAGCAGGAGCAGTACGGTTGGGAAGGGTATATCGTGGCTAATGCCAACTGTTCCACCACCAGCATCGTTCTGCCGCTGAAGATTTTGCATGAGGCGTATGGGTTGGAAACGGCCGTTGTCGTCACCATGCAAGCTATCTCCGGCGCAGGGTATCCAGGCGTGGCTTCGATGGACATTCTGGACAACATTATTCCCCACATTGGCGGCGAAGATGGTAAGCTGGAAAGCGAACCGCGCAAAATATGTGGCCTTTATGTTGATGGGGAAATTAAAACGGCCGATTTTGTCATTTCGGCCCAGGCCAATCGCGTTCCCGTTTTTGATGGCCATCTGGGCAGTGTCTCGGTCAAGTTGAAACAGTCCATTTCCCCAGAAAAGGCGATCGATCTGTTCCGAACTTGGCAGCCACCTGAAATGTGTCGTGATTTACCCAGCATGCCCGATCCAGTCTTAATTTATCGTCCCGAAGAAGACCGCCCCCAACCCCGCCTGGATCGGGATTCCGGTAACGGTTTGGCCTGGACATTGGGCAAAGTGTGCGAATGCCCTGTTAACGATATTCGCTTCCTGACTCTGGCACACAACACGCTGCGCGGCGCTGCTAGTGGTTCGGTTTTGAACGCGGAGTTGTTGATGATGAGGGGGGTGTTTTATGATAAGGTAACCGCCTCACCGCCTCACCATGTCACTTCACTACCCTAGCCTTCAGCATCCCATCAATCTACACGGCCACTAAGAATAGGGTAGACTGCTTGAATAGTACGGCCGTAATCTCTAGCATTGTCTTTTAAGCGGATGCGGATAGTGTTGTTGGGGCCGATGTAGGGGCTGGGGTTGGGCACGGCCGTTTCCCCCCAATCTGCCACAGCCAAAATATCCCATGTGGACTCGTCCCAATGCCACAAACGCACCTCTGGGAGGATGGAGGGGGCGTTGCTACCTTCTTCCAGCATCACAGCCAATGTTTCCACTTGCATCTCCTGAAATTCCAGCCACGGTTGGAATTCAAATTCTGCCCAGCCATCCGTTAGATCGAGATAGGTGCTGGCGGGATCGTAAAGACCGCTGTCATCTAGCAGTGACCAGTTTAATAATGATTTTGGCACTTGAATACGGCCGCTGCTGACAATATTTTGTTGCAGAGGGATTTCGATAAAGTAGAGTGTTGTCCCCGATTGTTTCGATTGACCTGGGTTAACGGTGAATTCTATCTGGTTTTCATCTGACCAAGCCAACAGCACGGCCGTATCGCTGGGCAAAGACAGGGCCGCTCCGCTCATACTCTCCCCTTCCAACGCTTCCAGAAATTGGTAACGTGGGTGCAATACGCGGTCATCATAATAATTTTTTGAGCCGAGAATGACGGCCGCATGGTCAGAGAGCGGTGAGCGTGGGCTGGTCGGGGTAACGCTGCCGAAACTGGAAGAAGCGCCCGCACTAATTATCTGAGAAATTGTTTCTGTTTGTCCGGGCGCAAAATTTCCCAGGGGAACGGCCGTTGACCCTAACAATAGCGTCCCCTCCTCCAGTTCAATCTGGCTGTTATTTTGCACCGTCATATCCAGGCGCACCTGATTACCGACTAGATTCAACGTTCCCTGGGCGCTAACGGGGATAGCCGGTCGGTCTGTTTGGGCGCTAAAGGTGGCAACATCGCTCACATCCACCCGAATACCTTCCATACTATTGTTGCTGCTGTAGGTAATTGTTTCCACCCCGGCATTGCCATCAAAGTTACCGCCAAAGCGGTTTTGAAACGGCCGTGCCAATGTGTCGGCCGGGTAAATAAGATCATAATTGGTACGACGGGGAGAGTATAAACCCAACAAGCTGTGGATGCGGGCTTGCTGGCCGTCCGCCTGACTATATGCCACGCTCATCTGGTTGAGAATAGTTTTATTGCCGCGCAGTTGGAAACCGGTGAAGTAGGTAAAGGCAGTGAATCCTAAAATAAGCAGCGGAATCGTCGCCCAGGCCCATTCCAGCCGGTTGCGCCGTTTGAGAACAAAATAGTTTACCGGCCCCACAACGATGATGTAAAGCAGCAAAAAGAAAGCCATTTGCCAGACGGCCGGTAAGTTTAATTCTGGCAAATTGGTCACGGCGCGGCTGGCAGAATAGCTGTTCTGGGGGGCGCTCCCCCACAAAGTAACCGCCGGTATGCGATTGGCGACGGCCGTAAATATCGCCTCCGTCCCATCCCAATCCAACAGCGGTGCAAAACGAGGATCGAGGGCTAAAAAGTAAACGGTTCCCCGCCCCAGCGGAACCCCGGCCAAAACGGGCTGCCCATTTTCATGGAAAAGTAGTTCGCCCCGGCTTAGGCTGCTGTTACTGATGATGTAGGGGCCAGGGTCACGGAAAGGGAAACCCATCTCTTCGCTGAGGGCAGGTAAATCGTCTACCGATTCGCTGCTGTTGATGGTGACAGGAAGGATGTCTTGGAAGACGGCCGTTGTCTTTTGCCAATTTGCACCGCCGGTGATGATGATCTGCCCGCCAGTGCGTACCCAGACGTCCAACGCCTGGCGCTGATCGGGCGTTAGTTGGGCGCTGTCCACATCATTCAATATTAGAATATCGAGCGCATTCCAGGCTACTGCGACGGAGGGTAAATCTTCTAATTGCAGGAAGGCAACGGCCGCGTCTGCCCGTCCACTCGTTACATTCTCCAAGAAAGAAAATTCTCCCGGGTCGGGACTGAGGACACCATAAAGTAGATCTTCCGCAGGAACGCGCTCTCTGTTTTGGATTACCGTTTCAGCTAAAACAGCGCCGCTGGCGTTAGCCAATTCTACCGTCAGGTTATTATTAGCTTGATCAGGTAAATCGGCATACAGAGTGATGCGTTTGTTGGATTGGGTAGGCAGGTTGATGGGGGTGCGGTAAATCAGCCGCCGGTCTGGGTTGCCAGGGTTGACAACCAACCGCACTTCGCCATCTATCGGAGGGCCGTTGTTAGCCAGTGTCACCTGAATCGGCGTCCAATATTCAGATTTGTAGAAACTGTCAAAACCAATTTGGGCTTCTAAGGAGAGATTGTCTTGGGCGGCGGCAGGCCAGACATTTAGCATTAAGAAGAGGAGTATCAGGAGAAGAGAATGTTTGCTAAGAGCAAGTTGTTTCATGTCAGGTATACGTTTTGGTATGTTGGATGGTTCCGATTGATTGGAGATTGTGTGAATCTCCCAATCTCCCATCCATCACCACATCTCAATACTATAATCTGCAATAGGTACATCGGGCCGGGTTTCTTCAACCCAGGCGACGGCTTTTTCTAAACGGCCGTGAACATAAGCTGAATCTGACCCCACTGTGACGATAGCGATGACGGCCGTTTGCCACACATCATGAGCGTCTACTTCGGCCACAGCCACATTAAACTTCTGCGGCAGCCGGGTCATAATAGATTTGATAATACGTCTTTTTTCTTTAAGAGAAAAAACAGCTTCCAATTGGAGCGTCATTACACATGTTGCCACAACCATGTACGTATTTTAAGCGGCAATGCTGTTTATAGGCAAGAGACCTACGAGGATTCTAAACTGAGTGAGGAAGGGGGCTGATTCTGGTCCAACGTTTCGTTTAGGCTTTTTCAAAAATTAAATGATCCTACTCGTTTTAAAAAAGCCTTTAGCCAATTCCCGAAATGGCATCAATTTGGGATCATTATTTTTTGGAATTGGCCTTAACCAAATAATTGTGCATGGCTTCCGGTTCTTGCAAGTTGCAGTTCATCGCTTTCAATGCGATAGATAAGTAATCAGTCAGGTTGGATATGACATTCTCGATACCCTTTCCAATTCCCTACTAAAGCATGATCCCGATATTGTTTATCTAAGGCTTCCTGGGCAACAAGCGCCAAAACAACTGTTTCCAACTGAGCTAGATCAGCGCCTTGTCGTCGCAAGCGCTTGACATCCCGCCGAATTTTTGCAGCTTGCCGAATTGTCAGGCTCATCGGTCAACGATTCCAGTCAGCAAATAGATCGTCTGTCGTAAAGAAAACCTCTCCTCCACCGTCCTCAAGTTCCATCATGGCGGCCAATGTCTCGGCATTGGGTGTTTTGGCAGTAGGCTGGAAAGGAAGCCCACCGCAAACCCCGATCTTCATAATTAAGCAGAATATGAATGCCTGTTCATCTGCCAGCGCTTTCATCTATAATGCCGCTTGAGTTAATGTGCCAGACGGCTGTCTGGCGTGATGGAGCTATTTTCAGGCATTATCAAGAAATTCAATATGAGGCATGTATGAGACGCCGCAACGGAGATACGGCCGTTGGCGTTACAACGTGCATGAGGTAAGCTATTTATGACTGGAGAACCAATAACTATGCCTGAGAAAAATTATTTGGGTGATTCATTGCTTAAAAAATTATTTTACTTTTTTCTAATACTTTTTTTTATCATGGCGTCGGTAGCCACCTATACGGTTATTTCTACAGCTAACAAAGTAGACCGGGCAGTTACCGAACCATTAAATGATCTGGTGAATGGGTTATTTGTGCAGGCCACCCCTGTAATTCTGCCCAGCAATACCACCATTGTCCATGAAATCAATAATCTGGCCCGGCTGGAAACTGCTTCTGTGGAAATGGAGAAAGTAGTCACGTCCGAGCGGACTAACGATATGCTGTGGGGTCTCATGGACGAAAGTATGATCTTTGTAGCCCATGGTAAAGTTGTAGCCGGGGTAGATCTGGCTCAGATGACGTCGGATGATCTTCAAGTGGTAAATCCGGATACGGTGATGGTACATTTGCCCCCGGCGGTTATTTTTGATGATTTACCCGCGCTGGACAACCAAAAATCGTATGTGGCCGATCGGGATACTGGACTGCTGGCTGGGGCTGATCCCCAGCTAGAGTCGGAAGTGCGCCGTGTAGCCGAGCAGCGTTTGCGCGAAGAAGCAGTTGCCAGTGGTGTGGTTGAAACGGCCGAATACAATGCCCAACAATACATGCTCAGTTTCCTGCAAAGCCTGGGTTTTGAAGAAGTCATCTTCACTGAAGAAATACCCCCTACTCCTATGCCGTATGTGCAAGAAGTGCCCAAAGGATTTGTTTTAGCAACACCTACACCAGCGCCCTAAAGAAGGATAGCTTCCCCCTTCCTCAGCTAACTGAATTTGCAATTCATACGAGCCATTTGCGGCCGTCCAATTAGATGTGGCGGTGGCAAATGGCTCGATCTATTTTATCTGTTTTGATTATTAACAGGTCGTTAACGGCCGTTTAACAAATAGTCAAGGTTTTAAGGTAAACACAGGTTGTCAGGGGATCGACCGTATGTTATAATGCCCCTCGTTACTACCACATTTGGGGGACGCCATCTGCAAAAACCCTATATATGGTGTTGTTGTGTCTATTTCTTGCCACCATTTCCATATTTAGGTTACAGACCTGAACCGGAGGCTTATTTGTGAACTGCCCTTATTGTCACCATCCTAAAACCCGTGTAATAGACACCAGCCATGATGCCCGTGGGGGAACAAGACGGCGGCGTGTCTGCGATAAATGCAAGCAGCGGTTTAGCTCCTACGAGCGGCCGATTCTGGCCACACCACTGCTAGTGAAACAGGATGGAACGCGGGAGGAATTTTCACGGGATAAACTGATGGGAGGGCTTAGACTTGCCTGTGCCAAACGGCCGGTAGCCGCGGCCGACATTGAACGTGTTGCCGGTGAAGTAGAGGCTGGATTGCAGCAATTAGGAAAAGCAGAAGTGTCCAGTAAGATAGTTGGCGATTCAGTCATTGAAAAGCTCAAAGACCTGGATGAGGTCGCCTACATTCGCTACGTCACCGTTTACATGGGTCTGGAAGATTTGGAAGCTATCCACAAAGAAATAGACCGACTTCGCAAAGCCAAAAACAAATAAGGGACAAACCACCCCATCCTACCCACGCTTATGCCCATACAGCATTAGCATAGTTGTGCTTGTTGATCAGTAAATCTACAATTTTATTAGGAGAAAGTATACGATGTCTGAAAAGCAATCAGTGCAAATCCAGGTTATTGACCCCCCCCAGAAAAATGGCGCCAATAGCAAAAATGGTAAAGATGATCTGGCCGCCGACAGCATTTACTTTAAGGTAGCTGTACCTAAGAGTATTGTTAAGCGAGACGGCCGTATTGTTCCCTTCGACCAACAACTCATCCAAAATGCCCTAAAAAAATGCTTTACCAGTCGGGGTGAAGAACCTCGAACCCCGTTAAATGAAATTACTCATCAAGTTGTCAATGTCGTCGCTGCCAAATTTGACCTGCCTACTGTAGAAGGGGTACAAGACATCGTCGAGATGGTACTCCAGGCAGCCGGAGAATATGAGGCCGCCAAACATTACATTCTCTATCGTGCCGAACATGCCAAAATGCGTGTCAAACGCCCCGTCCTCCCAGAAGTTCGGGAAGCATTTGCCGAATCAGACCGATACTTTCCCACCCAACTGCAAAAGTTTCAGTTTTATGATAAGTATTCTCGTTTTAATTATGATCTGGGTCGCCGCGAAACCTGGGTAGAGACTGTGAATCGGGCGGTAGATTTTTTACGTGAATTATCAGACTTTCGCCTACCCGATAACGTGTATGATCGTATTCGTCAGGGCATCTTAGACATGAAGGTCATGCCTTCCATGCGTCTACTGGCCATGGCTGGCCCGGCCGCCCGACGCAATAATATTGCTATTTATAACTGCTCTTATATGCCGGTAGACAGCATAGATTCATTTGTAGAAGCTTTAATTATATCTATGAGCGGTTGTGGCGTAGGATTTTCTGTAGAAAGGCAATATGTAGAGCAGTTCCCACGCATTGTGCGGCAGTCGGGTAAACCAGCCCCCACACATGTGGTTGCAGACACATCTGAAGGATGGGCCGATGCAGTTCGAGTAGGCTTAAATGCCTGGTTTCATGGCCAAGATGTAAAATTTGATTATTCGGAAGTGCGATCGGCCGGAATGCCTTTGCGAGTGAAAGGAGGGAGAGCTTCCGGACCGGAACCATTGCGCCAAATGATGGATTTTGCCCGTTCCCGTATTTTGGCCCGGCAAGGCGGCTTCCTTCGCTCTTTAGATGCCCATGACATTATGTGTGCGGTGGGTAATGCGGCCGTTTCGGGGGGCGTACGCAGAACGGCTATGATTTCCCTGTTTGATTATGATGACCTGGATATGGCCCACTGCAAAGATGGTGATTTCTGGCGCAATAACAGCCAGCGTTGGAATGCTAACAATTCGGCTGTGTGGCCCAGCCGGGAACTGACGCAGGCAGAAATCACCCGCTTTGTACTGGATATGGTGGAGTCGGGACGGGGTGAACCAGGTATTTTTAACCGGCGGGCGGCAATAAATAATCGGCCAGAAAGACGTACTCTAGCTGAGTTTGGCACAAATCCGTGCGGAGAAATTTTGCTTCGGCCGTCTCAATTTTGCAACCTAACCAGCGCCATCGCTCGCGCCGATGATACCTATGAAGCATTGCATGAAAAAGTAGAATTGGCAGCCATTATTGGCACAATTCAGTCTATGGCTACCTACTTCCCTGGGTTACGCCCTGAATGGCAGAAAAACTGTATGGAAGAACGGCTGTTGGGTGTAGACCTGAATGGCCAGATGGACAGCCCTGCCGCCCAGGACCCGACCAACCAGGAGAAACTACAAGCTGTTGCCGTGGAAACAAATCGTCTCTATGCCGATATGTTAGGCATTAATCAGTCAGCTTCTGTTACCTGTGTAAAGCCTTCTGGCAATTCTTCCCAACTTGTTAATTCATCTTCTGGACTGCACGCTCGTTGGGCGCCCTATTACATTCGTAATGTGCGGGTGGGGGCGCATTCACCTGTTTACAAGGTCTTAAATGATGCTGGTGTACCGATGGACCCGGAAAACGGACAAACACGAGAAAACGCCACGACCTGGGTTGTTCATTTTCCAGTTTCTGCACCGGATACGGCCGTTACCCGAAACGAACGATCTGCCTTAGAACAGTGTGATTTCTGGTTGCAAAACAAGCTGCACTACACAGAACATAACCCCAGCGTAACCATTACTTATACACCTGATGAAGTGTTGGATATCATCCGCTGGGTCTGGAAAAATCAAGATAGAATTGGAGGGATGGCCTTCTTACCCACATTTGACGCTCAATACGATCAAATGCCATATACTGAAATTGACGCTGACGAGTATGCTCAACTGGCAGTAAAATTTCCGGAAATTGACTTCTCTAAGATTTACCGCTACGAAGAAGAAGACCTAACAACAGCAGCCCAAGAGTTTGCCTGTCTGGCAGGCGGTTGTGATATTTAGTTGATCTGACTGTGATAGATAGGGCCTTGTGTGGTGCATCGTAATATACGATTTTAATGACAACTGTAAGTTTTGTAGCCTAATTTTCTGAGCAATACAACGAAATTATAGGTCATTTGTCCTGAATACAACAAAGTCAAAATATCGACATGGTTCAAATGAGGGCAAAAGAAGCCCAAAGTTCCTTTACAGTGTTTACCGACCTATTTAGTCGCTTTGCTAAATTCTGCAGTTGCGTACAGGAGTAAATTCGCCCAAAGCGCACAACGTAGTTACACAATGTACATACAAGACTGTAAAGATGATATATACCCAAAATGAACCATGTCAAAATATCCAATTTGATATTGTGCAAAACTCATGTTGACACAGTTTGGTATATTGAGGATAATAACTTTACGATATTTTTATTATTAATTTGATGTGGTTGGTAAATTTATCCAATTGTAGGAAAAGGCATGTTTAATCTGAAAACATGTATTTATTTGTGAGTTAGTAAATTTCGAGGAGGATTTAGATGAATCATTCAGTTGGGAAAGAAGCAAACACAAAAATTAAACGTGCCTCTTATGAAACGCCCACCATTATTTACAAAGGCAAGATTAGCACACGTGCGGGTTCGCCTTTTTCAGCAGATACAAGCAAAAGTAAAACTGTTGATCCGGCCGATCTCTTTGATAACTAAAATCAAATAGCTTTCACGATAACAGTCGTTACCATTTTATATTTTGACTTATAAAGCCTGCAAAATGCAGGCTTTTTTACGTTTAAGGCAAACTGCCAGGGTTGGGGAACGGCCATTCGCGAAAATCAACCAGACAATTATCTGTATCTTGCCAATACGGAAATCTTTCCAGACTAATATTACTTGATGCAACCAGATTGCAGCTGATTATGCCAGGATAACTGCCGTCGCCATAAGTGACAACATCTACGACTTGGTTGTTGGTATCACGCAAAATGACTTCGTCACCACTGTTTCCCAACTGTAGGATGGCATTGGGGTCGCCCCAGACCATATCATCTAATAAGTCTGCCACCAAGCTATCTGAGTTTACGATTTCAAAATCTGGGTTGAGGCCATATTCGCTAAAAAAAGCGGTGGCGGTTGTAGCAATGATCAAGGTTTCTCCAGGATTGATCATGGTGTCATCAGGAAAACGGCGAACATCTTCAAAATCTGAATGATTGACAGCATCCCCTAAACTGTAACGGCCGATATTTATAACCTGCGCTGTTGGATTAACTAACTCAATGAATTCCGCATCATCAATGCCCGGTGGATCATAGAGAATCTCGCTAATTAAGAGGTGAGTTGCCCGACCAATGTAATTGTTATATTGAATGGGCAGGTAAATTTTATAGCCCCAATCTTGAAAAAACATTTTTGCTAGATAATTATAAGCTGTATCTGATTGGACTTGTAAGGCTAATTCTCGGTTGGCTTTGTTGGACTGTTCTGTGCCGTTTATGCTGCCGATATGGATAACGCCTCGGCCGTTTACCTGCACCAACACCATTTTATTATGAATACCTAAACCGGTAGGGTTGCTCGTTTTACAAACCAGGTCTAATTGTTCCGTTTGGGCAATATCATTAACATAAAGACATGTAGCTGTGTTGCTGGTAGCGTCCCCAAAATCAAAATAACTGTCAAGCAAGAGCCGTACCGATGCTCCGCGCCGGGCGGCAGCAATATAAGCTTCTAACCGTAAATTGGGATCATCAACCGGATTGGATGTAGTGGCTCCCCAATACGGCCGTTCATTCAACTGCTGTACCAAGACGGTATCCCCAACCTGGGCTTGGTTTATCAATCCCAACAAGCCATCTACAGAGCGCAGATTGTTTTCTGGCGACTGCACCACTTCAAAAGCAAACGTCCCTTCAATGGCGAGGGGATGTTTGTGACGCACGGTGTAGGTGACGCCGCCTGTTTCCACTTCGGGTACAAATCCCAATGGCGGCGAACCAATAATGGCCGTGCCCGTAATATCGCGGTGAGAAGTCGGATCAAAATCGTGGTCAAACACCGTTTGAATGTGTCTGATAACTCCTGGTGCATCCGTGATGAGAACTACGCCTCGTCGTCCCCAGGTGCCATCCTGCTTGCCATCATATGGCAGACTATTAGGGCTTAAATTTTCACTGCTGACGATGACCCGCTGCCCGTCAATGAGGATAAATTTGGCGTGCAGATTGGTGTATCGGTCATAGATGTCTAAATCGCTGTCGTTAAACATAAACCAACACTCATTACCCTCCGCCGCCAACAGTTCACAGATATATTTTTCCTGATCCGGTACGCCACCGGGCGGTTCTCCTTCTAGCAACACCGTTAGTTGCACACCTCGTTGAATAGCTGACAGCAGGGCATAGGCTAACCCCAGGTTTTCAAAGGTGAGGGCTTCTATTTGCAGACTGTGTTGGGCGCTGTTGATTTGAGCGACAATAGCCTCATACGCATTATCAGGCGCAACGGCAATCGTTAACACAGTCGTTTCCGTAATCTGTGCTGTGTAGAAAAATGTGTCTAAATCCCAGCCAGGGTAAAGGAGTTTACGGCCGTCAACCACATCACTCGTTGATTGCGCCCAATCGGCCGCAGTATGTGTGTCTGGCACAGGCTGGTTTGTATGTTGGTCTCGTTTGCGGTAGAGAATCTGCCCTTCTACGCCAATGTTGCTTGAGGGTTTATAGGGGGAGATGGCCGCACCATTCCAGGCTCCGCCACAATCATCCCCGTTGTTATCTTCATAAGCTACACAATCTGCTACCAACAGTGCATCATCCAGCAAAATAACCTGATCGCCATTATTGTTAAGTGTAGGCCACTTTCCCATCAGATTGGGTATGTTGGGTAAGCTGTCGTCGAATTCAAAATTGGGATAAAAACCAAACTGCTGTTTGAATACCAGCCCATTATTCGCCAGCCAGAGTTCTTGTCCAGGGCTAAGAATGGTCGTGGTAGAAATGACGGCTCCTGTAACACTTTCACCGTCATTTACTCCCCAACCAGTCACGTCAATCTGTCCGCCGCTAACATTTTTCAGACGGATTGCCTCATCAGAACTGCCAGAACCATACCCATCGTACAACACAGCATCAATCAAGATGGGCGAGGTTGGAGCGGCCCTTAACGATCTAAAAAATACGGCCGTTAACCCAAGAAACGGCAATAAGATGATGCCAGATAAAATTATGACTCGCCGGATCATATGGACATCCTCCCAAATTTGATTGTTACACAGCCTTATTGATACACACATCGAATCTGGATAAAAGGTTATACCTGTAACTGACTAAATCAACAAATGATCAAACTATTTTTATGTGGAGGACCACCTTTTTGGAAAGGTAGACCCTCTCTTAAGCACTTTTTTTAGAGGAATTCTAGCGGCGGAAAGCACTTGTTGGTATAACGGAGGGTATCATACACTTAGGAGGTTAGCATGGGCAGTTTAGTTATTGAAAGTAAACCACGTAAGATGACATCCGGGAACAGTTGGCGTATTGATGTGGTGGGGCCAGACGGCCGTGCCAAAGATGAGTTCAAAACGGCCGTAAAGGAATTGGAACATCACCCAGCCAAAGCAGCCCGACGCTCACTTATTGATATTCTGACAATTATTGATCAGCTCCGTATGCAGATTAAATATGTGGAACATCATGAAGAGGAAGGGGAGTTGGAAAGCTGGCTGTTCATTACACAAGATTAACAAGTTTTTATGTATTTAAGTGTCAGGTGTTCAGGTACTACACCTGACACCTAAACACCTGATCACTCGATTAGGCTGGTATGTCAGCCAGGGTTGCGGCCATATCTCCCTCGACAAAGTAGCTGGCACACGCTTCATCAATCAGTTCGGGAGATAGCTGCACCTGAATGCCTTCATAATCACAAATAGCAATAACGGTTTTAACAACATCACGGGGATGAACAGCCTGCATTACCCGGCTGGTTGTCCGATAATGTGTTTGTAGCAAATGGACAAACCCTTTTTTGTCAAAGGGGACGTTGTAGCCTTTGCAAACGGCCAGGAATATTTGATAAAACAGCTTTTCATCAGGGCCGGCAACTTCCACTTTCATCTGTATTCGGCGCAGGAAAGCGCCATCAACCAATTGATTAGGATCAAGGTTGGTAGAGAAGACGATGAGCTGCTTGAAAGGCACTTCTAATGTCTGGCCAGATTGCAGCCGCAAGAAATCTATTTCGCTTTCTAAAGGGACAATCCAGCGGTTAAGTAGTTCCTGGGGGCTGATTTGTTGACGTCCGAAATCATCTATCAGAAACATACCCCCATTCGCTTTGAACTGTAACGGTGCTTCATAAACTCTAGCAATCGGTTCATAACGCAAATCCAATGAATCCATCTTCAATTCACCACCAACCATAACGGCCGGACGCTGGAAAAACCGCCAACGATTATCCATGCGAAACTTATCGGTATCTGGTTGCAAGATGCTGGTATGGAAAGCCAGGTCTTCCTCTTTGATGGGGATATGAACCAGCGGATCAAAGACACGAATGATCTGGCCGCCGGCAGTAACGGCGTCTGGCAGAATAATAGCCGATTCCTGACCGAGGAGTTTAGCAATAGCTTCAGCAACCGTTGTCTTACCATTTCCAGGCGGACCATATAGGAAGACAGAGGAGCCAGCATTAACGGCCGGGCCAATACGGCGGTGAAAGTTTTCTGGCAAGATCAAGTGACTTAGAGATTGTTTAATTTGTTGGGGTGTAACACGCTGCCTTTTTTGTGTTTGTAGCAGAATAGCTTTGTTGTAACTATCAATAGAAACGGGAACACGGCCGACATACTGGCTGCGATCAAAGGCATCTCTGGCCCGTTTGGTTCCTTTTTCTGTCAGGCCATAAGTAAAACTCAAACTACCTAATGAGCCAGCTTTGGTAACTTCAACCATATGTTCCTGCTTCATGCGGCTAAGCAGGTTATCAATAACGCGGGCATGGATACCCATAACCTGGGTGAAACGAGCAATGTTGACATCCCCTTCGTTGAAGAGAAGGCGAAAGATCATGTCTTCAATAATGGCCTGCGGAACGCCTAAATCTTCTATTTCTAATATTGGGGCTATAAGTTTTTTTAATCGGGCTGTACTCATTCTTTCCCACCTGTGTTGTTACACTTACTTCTTGACAAGTTTTGTAACTACAAAGTTACTTACAGATTTTTTATTATAACAAACTGTACCTGACAAAGTATAGTGTCTAGCCATAACAGGAAACGGGAGATGAAAGGGACAGTCGCGGCGACTGTCCCTTTATTGATCTATCAGGAGGTTGGGGAAGCTACGGCCGTTTCCGGCGACCCAGCTTCATCAACTTCCAATTCATCTTCACTGTTGACCTGTGACAAACGACCTTCACGGACGACAGCAACGGAGGCAACGCTGTCACCCTGGCGCAGTTCCATGACCCGGACGCCTTGCGTATGGCGGCTCTGTTGGGAAACATGGTCTACGGAGGTGCGGAGAATAATACCCTGAGCGGAAATACAGGTAACTTCATCGCCGGACGTGACCACGCGAGCGCTGACAATTTTACCGGTTCGCTGCGGCGACAAAACCATTGCCCGTACACCCTGACCATATCTATTTTGTTGGCGATATTCTTCTACGGCCGTGCGTTTACCATACCCCATTTCTGTAATAACTAAAATATCATCACCATGCGATACCACATCTGCCCCGGCCAGATTATCCCAAGCATCCAACTTCATCGCATTGACGCCAGCCGCATTGCGCCCCATCGGCCGTACATCTTCCTCACTAAAACGAATGCCCCGTCCCTGTTCACTGACCAGAATCAAATCCTGCTCGCCTTCCGTCAACTTTACCCAGCTCAGGCGATCATCCTCGGCCAGATTAATGGCAATTAACCCGCTGGGACGCACATTGGCAAACACATTCACCTCAACCCGTTTAATCTTCCCCTTACAGGTGATCATGATCAAATATTCGGCGTCATCAAAATTGTGGACAGGCAAAGCGGCCGAAATCTTCTCATCAGGCATCAGCGGCAGCACATTCATCACCGAACTCCCTTTGGCCGTGCGGTCCAGTTCCGGAATGTCATACGCTTTAATAGAATAAACCTTACCCTGATCAGAGAAAAACAAAATGGTGTTATGCGATCCAGCCGCAAAAAGATGCTCCAGTTGGTCTTCACCGCGTGTACTCATGCCAATGAGACCCTTACCCCCTCGCTGCTGCTTACGATAGGCAGAAACCGGTGTCCGCTTAACATAACCGCGCCGGGTAATAGAAATGAAAACATCCTCATCAGGAATAATATCTTCCATGTTGATGTCTGCATCCAGACCAAAAGCAATTTCTGTGCAGCGTTCATCCCCATATTTTTCTTTTATGGCTGCAATATCTTCCTTAATCAGGGCCAGAATTTCATATTTGTCGGCCAGCAAGCCCTGGAGATATGTGATATGGGCTGTGATTTCTTTGTATTCATTCTCAATCTTCTGACGCTCTAATGCTGCCAACCGGCGCAGCTGTAAATCTAAAATAGCGGTGGCCTGAGCTTCAGATAAGCCAAACCGTTCCTTGAGCTGGGTGCGGGCCGTGTCAGCATCAGGTGAACGGCGAATCGTTTCAATGACATCATCCAGATGCTCCAAAGCAATGAGCAGTCCTTCCAAAATATGCTGCCGTTTGAGGGCTTTGTCCAATTCAAATTGGGTGCGTCGGGTAATAATCTCGACACGATGTTCAATATGAATTTGTAGCGCCCGTTTTAGCGAAAGCAGGCGTGGTTGTTTGTCTACCAGAGCCAGCATTTGTACGCCAAAGGTCGTTTGCAAAGCCGTGTGCTTAAAAAGCTGATTCAGCGCCTTCATGGGCTGCGTGTGCCGTTTTAGCTCGATGATGATGGAGATGCCCCGTTTGTCAGATTCATCTCGAATATCAGAAATATCGTTAAGGATGCCTTTATTTACCAGTTCGGCCATACGCTCAATGAGCATCGCTTTGTTAACCTGGAAGGGGATTTCAGTGATGTTAATACGCTGGCGGTTGGGATTGCGAGGCAGATCTTCAATTTCTGCTTTGGCACGAATGACAACTTTGCCCCGGCCGGTGGCATACGCATTACGAATACCATCAGTTCCCACAGCAATACCCCCCGTAGGAAAATCAGGGCCTTTCACAAACTGCATCAGATCATCCAACGTCACATCATCAACCTGGTCGTGATTGTCAATGAGGTAGGTGATGGCGTCACACAGTTCAGACAGGTTGTGGGGGGGAATATTGGTAGCCATGCCCACAGCGATACCGGAAGAACCGTTGAGCAGTAAGTTGGGCAGCCGGGCTGGCAGCAGTTGGGGTTCGGTTAGACTGTCATCAAAGTTGGGGCCAAAATCTACAGTATCTTTGTCAATGTCTTCTAGTAGTTCGTGGGCGATGCGGGCTAATTTGGCTTCGGTGTAACGCATAGCGGCCGCACTGTCCCCATCTACACTACCAAAGTTACCCTGCCCATTGACCAGCATGTAGCGCAGGGAAAAATATTGGGCCATACGGACCATAGCGTCATACACGGCCGCGTCACTGTGCGGATGATATTTACCCAACACCTCGCCAACAATACGAGCGCTTTTACGATGGGAGGAGTTGGCTCGAATACCCATATCCCACATGGCGTACAGGATGCGACGATGTACCGGTTTAAGGCCGTCACGGGCATCGGGCAAAGCGCGAGCTACAATCACACTCATGGCGTAATCCAGGTACGAATTACGCATTTCATTATTTATATCAATCTGGTTAACAACGCCGATGTTATTATCTTTCAGATTATCGTTGTCCAAAGTGGAGCCTCCGAAAATGGGGAGTTAACGATTGGAGAAATCCTTTTCTCCAAAAAATTATTCGTTATTAATTTTTGATTTTGAACACATACCCGTTAAGTAAAAAAGGCCACCATTTGCGGGTGGCAAATCATATGTTTTTTAGGGGTAACAACCCCACAAATTATACTCTATCTTGGGTAAAAGAACGAATGTTGGCGCGGCTTTTGACGCCCATGAATGGGTATTCTATAATGCCCGCCTTATTATGCTAAAACGACATTTGCCGATTATTTTGATTTTGCTGCTGGCACTGGCGCTGCGACTTTATGCACTGGCAGATTTGCCGCCTGGGCTGACGCATGATGAAGCCAACCACGGCCGTGAAGCAATCGGCATTTTAGACGGCATCCTTCTTTTCTATTTCCCTCTGAATTATGGCAGTGAGCCGCTTTACAGTTATACGGCCGCAGCCAGCATGGCTCTGTTCGGCGAAAATCTGTTTGCGCTACGGCTGGTAAATGTACTTTTTGGCGTAGCCGCCATTGGGGTTATGTTTGCCTGGGTAAAGCGGCTGTTTGGACGGCAGATGGCTTTGTTGACGGCCGTCCTCATGACCATCTCATTTTGGCCGCTAGCTTCCAGCCGTCAGGCGCTGCGGGCCGGGATGCTGCCCCTTTTCATGATCGGCGCTGTCTGGTTTTATTGGCAGATGATGGCGGTGGGGAAACGGGAACGGCCGACGCTCAAGCAATGGCTCTGGCCGGTAGTTGGCTTTGCCGGTAGTGTCGCCATCACCCTGCATATTTATCTGGCGGCGCGGGTGGCTTGGCTGTTGTTTCCTCTTTTTCTCATTTACCTGCTGCTGGCGCATCGCCATACTTTCCGGCAAATGTGGCCGCCCACTTTAGCCGGGCTGTTACTAGCCGCTGTTTTGGTAATGCCGATGTTTCTCTATTTACAACAGTATCCATATGCCCTGACACGATTGGATATGCTCGACCGGCCGTTGCAAGATTTACAATCGGGAAATATTTTACCCATTCTGCAAAATGGGTTAAAAGCCATGTTAGCTTTTTTCTGGCCGGGGTATGGCGATCAATTTCTAGCCTATAACATTCCGGGACGACCGGTGTTGAGAGGTGTAACGGCCGTCTTCTTCCTCACCGGCATCATCATCTCTTTATGGCGTTGGCGGCAGCCTCGTTATACTTTTTTACTATTATGGTTTGGCGTGGGTATTGCCCCTTCCCTCATTACGGGGCCGACGGCCAACACAACCCGCAATCTGGCTGCGTTGCCGGTGGTTTATTTGCTGCCTGCCATCGGGTTCTGGGCTAGTGCGGCCGCTTTTCAGCGGCGATCTTCTCATAATGTACGGCCGTTGGTAACAATAATTTTAGCTGGCTGGCTGCTTCTAACAGGTATTACGGCCGGACGAGATTACTTCATCCGTTGGGGACAATCGCCAGAAGTACGCGGCGCTTATCAACGTAATTTGGTCGAGGCAATAGATTATTTGGAGCAGGTAGAGGGGGTAACGGCCGTTGTCATGTCCACCGTTTACCCCGGTCCAGTCCATGATCCTTCTATTGATCTACTGCTGTCTTCTGAATCGCAGCTAGAAGAGCGGTGGGTAGACGCTCGTTATGCGTTGCTGATTCCAGATGGGGCAAAAACGGCCGTCATCATCCCCTCCTCCACCCCGCCCCATGCCGCTTTTACACCGCTGTTGCAACCTCAAGAAACAGTCCATTTACGGCCGGATGATCTCGATCCCAGCTTTACACACTATGAATTGTTGCCAGAGGTAGCGGCTGTCTGGCTGGCATCCCCGGCCGTTACCGATTTTTGCGGGGCGATAACATTGCGCTCTGCTAACTGGCTGGCCCCAGAGGTGCAGCCAGGCGGCGTAGCCGAACTATTGACTGTGTGGCAGGTACAGAATCCAATCAAAGTTGGCCCCCTTGTGCCGCCCGCCTTTACGACGGATGTGGTCATGTTTACTCAGGTATTGGCCGAAAATGGACAACCCTGGGCACAGCGGGATGCTTTGGATGCACCAGCCTGGGATTGGCAGATGGGCGACATTATTTTGCAAGTTCACCCAATCAACATTCCAGACACGGCCGTACCCGGCCGTTATGAAACCATCGTCGGTATTTATGATCGGCAATCGGGGCGGCGGCTGCCGGTATGTGATGATGGGGGGGTGGTTGTGGATGATAAAACGGCCGTGTTGCCATTGCAGGTTACGGACGATTCCAAAAAATAACAGTCCCAGAGCTATATCGCTGATGTGAGCAAAGCGGTTCATGGTGAAGGAACCGATGCGTTCAAAGCGCGGTATCGGCTGGCGCATTGCTTCCTGCCGTTTACGTTTAGAAAGATTTTGTTCATATCTCCTCCATTGTTCTTTTCTACTCACTTTACGTCATTTTAGTGCCACAAAATCTCCAGTATTGTCTGATCTCCGTTTCTCTGCTGAATGAGGTCTGCTGACGATACAACCATCGCATCTTAGCGAAAGGCAGCAACATGAGCAAAGGCAACGTATTCTGTTGTTTACCCCGGCAGCACAAGCACATGCTCTAAACCCAGGCGAGAAAGATTGGTAATGTGGTCATCGTCGAGGCTGTAGAAAGCGTAACGGCCGTTTTCCTACTCCCCTCCCATTTCAGTGTTGGTTAATCCTGCGGCGACCAGGGCCAGGACATCGGGTTCGCGTTTGGAGGGGGTAACGGCCGTCTCTGCATCTTCCCCACCCACACACTTTCCTCTATAATCTCCATGTGATTGACACGCTCCTACAAACCAAACTATACATCCCACCATCTCGTCCCGACTTTGTTCCTCGTCCCCATCTCATCAAACGGCTCAACCAGAGATTGCGGCAAGGCTGCAAACTCACCCTCGTCTCCGCTCCGGCTGGATTTGGCAAAACATCCTGCATCAGTGAATGGGTGAACACGCTAGAAGCGCCGGTTACCTGGCTTTCATTGGATCCATCAGATGATGATCCGGGGCGCTTTTTCACCTATCTAGTGGCAGCGCTGCAAACAGTAGATAAAAATCTGGGTCGGGAGATTAAGGGGATTTTACGAGCAGGACAACTCCCTCCAAGCGAAATCATTAGCGCCACACTCATTAACGATATGCTGGAATTAAATGTCCAGTTCCTACTGATTTTGGATGACTTTCAGGTGATCCAGGATCGTTTTATTCTGCAAGTTTTGCAGACATTGGTCACAAACACACCGCCATCGTTTCATCTGGTACTGCTTACCCGTGAGGAACCTTCATTGCCTTTAGCTCGACTGCGAGCCAACAACCGGATGACCGAGATTCGAGCGGCAGAATTACGCTTTTCCAGCCAGGAAACGGCCGTTTTCCTGAATGAAGTGAT
>JAAEOP010001024.1 GCA_024223125.1 Chloroflexota bacterium | reverse complement strand
TGGAAAAAGTTGAACTGCCAGAGGGTAGAAAGTTATTGGTGACAATCATGCCCTATAATGAAGATGTTCAATTCTGGCTTCAAGCCAGTCAGGTTTCCCTTGACACTATCTGGGACAACAACGAGGATGATGTCTATGCCGAATTACTCGAAGGTTAAGGTTATCCTTGTTCGTTACCTCTTCTTGGGGGAGGGTCAGTCCGATTTTCAGAAGATTGGTGAACGACAGGTTGCCATCTCAAAATATAAATCAGTCCGGTCATCGGGTAATCAACTTCCAGATTAAAAATATAATGCCTACCATTGGGACTTAATATCATTTTAGGGCTTATGTTTTTCTGCTCTCCATGCTGTATCCGTTCCGATGGGAAAACAGATGCAGCTACATATCTTACCTGTGCATTAAAAATCTCTGGCTTATAATATTCTGGAAAATGTGCATTCAGGCGAAGCTTTTTTGAAGGGCGGCTAATATTCCACCCCGCATAATCATATGGATTTGTACGCATACTTAACTGATCTGATGATAAGTCAATAGCATACAAGCCAGAAGGAAGCAATTCCTTCATCTTATACTTGAACCTGTCTCCGGTCTTTCTTCCATAATAAAAATCCTTGCGGGCTAATATTTAATATCTATTTGCCGCTTGGATGCGGCCGCGTTCAAAATAGCGTCACAAACAACGGCCGTTTTATAACCATCCTCAAACGTCGCCCCATGCGGCCCAACTTCTTTGTCATTGACAATACAATCGAGCAAATGGGTGATTTCGTGGATAAAGGTGTGTTCCCAGCCAATGATATGCCCATGCGGCCACCAATTTTCCCACCAGGGATGGTGCGCTTCTGTGATACTGACCTGGTGAAACCCTTCTGTTTCTTTTGGATCTTCACCGACCCAATACACTTCCAACTCATTCATTCGTTCCAGGTTAAAACGAATGCTCCCTTTTTCGGCATTGATTTCAAAACAGTTGCCGTTTTTATGGCCGCCGGCAAAGCGGGTTGATTCTAACGTGCCCAACGCCCCATTCTTAAATTCAACGACGGCTACAAAAGCATCGTCAACATCTACTTTGCCTATACCATTGCCATCAGGCAACGGCCGTTCCTCAATAAACGTCTTGGTCATGGCAGAGACGCTTCTTATGTCTCCCACCAAATAATGGGCCAGATCAATAATATGCACCCCCAGATCGCCCAACGCGCCTGAACCAGCCATACTTTTATCCAGCCGCCAGATTTTTGGCATACCATAATGAGGCATAATCCACTCTTGCAAATAGACAGCCCGCCAATGGTAAATACGCCCCAGCGCGCCACTGTCTATCAAATTGCGAATCTGACGAATGGCGGGTACAAAGCGGTAGTTAAACGCCACCATATGTTTTACCCCTGCCTTTTCCGCCGCATCCCACATTAACCGGGATTCTTCTGCGGTACGGCCGAGTGGTTTCTCGCACAAGATATGTTTGCCGGCTGCGGCCGCGGCAATACAGGGTTCGGCGTGAGCATCGTTGGGGCCGCCATTGTCAAACAACTGCACATCGGGGTCATTGACCTGTTCTCGCCAGTCGGTGGTGTATTTGGCATACCCAAAACGACGGGCAGCTTTGGCCACGGACGTTTCATTGCGGCCGCTCACCGATACCATCTTCGGAATGGCCGGCGGTGGATACATCATGTAAGGAATCGTGCGAAAGGCATTGGAATGGGCTTTGCCCATAAAGGCATAGCCCAACATGCCAACCCCTACCTCGGGAATATCATCTGCGGCCGTCGGACCAGCCTGCGCTGTAACTAAAGTAATTGTTTTAGCCATTTTCTCCTCCTGAAAATTCTTGAGAATACAAGAATAACAATTTTTTACTCGTCCCCCAAGGTGCCCGGCGCTTATAAACGAGTGTGCTACTCCAGTAAACTTGGTAATGAAGTGCCGGGCGCCTGAATGGTTACAATTCGACAATATTATTAAACGGATCACGGCAGAAAAAACGGAGTCTACCAGAAATCGCCTCTGGGTTCCAGAGTTGATAACCGGCGCCTGTCAATCTTTGGCGTACTCCTGCAACATCATCCACTACCAAACAAAAGTGACGGCCGCTTCCCTGTGTTTTTTAGATATGTTCTAATTCTACACGCAAAGATTCGCGCAGGTTGGAGAGCGGTTCGTCCATGAGAAAAACAAATCCCTCTAATGTCAGTTTGAAAGAAACATCTCCTTCTCCGAAAGGCAATGATTTGGGATGCTTGACATACGCCGCCGGATACATGACACTTACGCGCCATGCACAAAGAACAGGGGCCGAGCCACGGCCGTACCCTCCCCCAAACCTCCACCTTTCTTTCCCTTCTAGTAATAACCTTGCTGGCAATTCCGGCCATGTTGCCAGCGCTACGCCGTGAATTTACCTGTGGCTTTGATAATGTGTTCCATCTGTGGCGGGCAGTGCAGTTAGAAGAACTACTGCGTGGCGGCGTTTTCTTTTCCCGTTGGGCGCCCCAGATGGCGCATGGGTATGGCTATCCCCTCTATCTGTTTCAATCGCCAATGTCTGCTTATCTGGCGGCGTTGTTGCATTTAGGCGGGGTAGAATGGGTCACGGCCGTCAACACAATTTACGCGCTGGGCATTCTCCTTTCCGGCTGGACGATGTGGCTACTGACGCGGGAGTTATGGGGGACGCGAGGGGCGGTGATTACGGCCGTCGCCTACATCTATACTCCCTTCCATTTATATGTGGTCTATTATCGCGCTAGTTTGTCTGAAACGGCCGCCTGGGCCATTGTGCCCCTGATATTTTGGGGACTGTTGCGCTGGCAGGGAGAACAGAAACAACGACGGGGATTGGCTACGGCCGTCCTTGCCTTCATCACTCTCGTTTTTACCCACGACGTAACTGCCTACACCTTTCTTCCTTTTTTGCTGGGTTGGACAGCCGTCATCGCCCTGCATGAAAAATCAAAAGCTGCCTGGGGGCGTGGACTACTGGCGTTGGGGTTGGGTATTGGCGGCAGCGCCTTTTTCTGGCTGCCAGCTGTCGTTGAACGCCACTTCATCCAATTTGCACGCGCCGGCAGCGCCTGGCCTTTTCTTTATTTCAATAACTTTCTACCGGCCGAACAACTACTTGCCCTGCCCCGAAACGCCGACCCGCTGCTGCTCAACGATTGGCCGGAACGTGGTATAGGGCTGTTCATAATTGCTTTAGCGGTCAGTGGAACAATCATCGCCTGGCGCAAACGACCCCGCCAACGTTGGTTAACCGGTTTTCTAGCATTGGCATTAGCTGGATATGTATTTTTAACGGTGGGAGCAGCACGGCCGTTGTGGGATCTCATCTCCCCATTACAACTCTTCCAATTCCCCTGGCGCTTCCTGGCTCCGGCGGCGTTTGCAGCTACCCTACTTATTGGTGGCCTGTTAACGGATGATGGACGACGGACGACGGACAACGGTCTTCGGTCGTCCGTCGTCCGTCTATTATTACTCCTCCTGCTCACCGTTGCCCATTGGGGTTGGTTGTACCCGCAGCATTGCTCCGCTCCAGCCGATACCAGTCTGACAGGTATGGTAGCCTGGGAACGGGCTACCCACACATTGGGCACAACAGCCAGCCGCGAATTATTGCCCGTTACTGTCCGGCAAATGCCGCAAGACGACTATAATCTGCCGCTGTGGGACAATCGGCTGGCGCCAACAGATTTGCCTAAAGGGGCGCACATTCTCCAGGCCGAGTATGGACCGTTAACGGCCGAGATTGAATTAGAGACGGCCGTGCCCTTCACCGCCCGTTTCCGCTCCTTCTACTTCCCCGGCTGGCGTGCCTGGGTAGATGGCGAGCCGGTGACAATTACCCCATCTACGCCGGCTGGCCTGATTACCTTCCCCGTCCCAGCCGGACAGCACACTGTCACCGTCAAATTTGGCGAAAGCCGCCTGCGCCTACTCGCTGATCTTATTTCACTGTTGAGTGTGGCAATATTGGTCATGTTGCTGCTAAGGGATCGATCAGTAGATTTTTACCAGAGATTGGAGATTGGAGATTGGAGAGTAGGTGATCTCCAATCTCCAAGCTCCAATCTCTTAAAACCTAATCACCGTTGGCTGCTGGCAATGTTGGGGTTAGCCATCGTCCTGCTTGTGGGCAAATGGTTGTTGGCCGACAATAATTATTTACCCATCCACCAGACAAATCTGGCTGAGAGTGAATTGGATGGTGTGGACAATCCGTCCTCGCTTACATTTGGCAATCCAGCCAACCCGTCTTTGCTGCGGCTGTTGGGGGTTGATGATTGGGCAACGGCCACTTCAACGCTGTTCAGTGCAGGCATACCCTCCGACCAACCCCTTCCCATCACCCTCTACTGGCAGGCGCTTACCCAACCACAAACACAAACTTACCGCGTGGGGCTAACATTGGTAGATGAAAACGGGTTTCGCTGGTCTGAAGAAGGTCTGCGGGATAATCGCTGGCGGCTGGCGGCCCCCCCTTCAACAGAATGGCCCATTGACCAATTTGTACAAACGGCGTTTTACGTGGATGCACTGCCGGGAACACCGCCGGGCCGTTACGCGCTGCAACTTTCCCTGTTTGATCAGGATACCTTCGCACCCTTGACCATTTTTCAGGATGGGCAGACTGTTGGCCCGCACATCAATTTAGGGGAGATTGAATTGTTGCCCCCACAACGGCCGTTACCCTCCAACACCCTCTCGTTGACAGAAACGGTATCAACCGGCGACATAACCATCTGGGACAGTCAATTTGCCCCCTCCACTTCCGCACCGGGCGATACAGTATATGGGGCGCTGTTCTGGGAAAATGAAACGGGGATAGAGACGGCCGTCATCCTCTCTTTGTTAAATGAGGCTGGCGAGACTGAACAAAGTTGGCCTTTGATTTTGCCTAACTATGGCGCCGGCATCTGGCGCAGCCAACACAATTTCCGTTTGCCGCCCCAATTAAGCGACGGCCGTTACATCTGGCAAATCACCCTCTTCAACGGCGAAACAGCCAACCTTTCCATCGTCGCTATCAACGCCCCCGACCGCACCTTTACCGCGCCAGATATGGACACGGCCGTTAACATCCCCCTCGGTCCGCCAGACCAACCCCTCATCACCCTCGTCGGCCACTCAATCTCCAATCTCCAATCCTTCGGCTTTACTCAGGACAAGCCTTCAATCTCCCTTCTCTGGCAAGCCGAAACCGATATTCCCCAAAGTTACCGCGTCTTTGTCCAACTTTTAATGCCAGATGGAACGGTGGCCGCCCAATCTGACGGCATCCCGGCCAATTGGAACCGCCCCACCACCGGCTGGCTGCCAGGGGAATTCATTCTGGATGAACATACGTTGCCCATCCCCCCCGATTTGCCTCCCGGTGAATATACGCTTATTGCCGGGATGTATCTGCCTGACAGCGGCCGTTTACCCACCCCCAACAGCGCCGATTTCATAACTCTGACGACTATCATGCGGGATTAAAAAGGCTCACGCCAGATAGCAAAGTGACAAACCAACTTCACAATTCATTGTTCATTATTTCCTCTGAGTTAGCGTCTACTCAGAATCCCCTTCTACAGCCACCAGTTCAATTTCTACCATCGCCGGGTCTTGCACCCGAAGAAAACCGGCATTATTAGGCGGATCGAAGCCATAATCCACCATAAAAATTTGGGTGACGCCCAAACCAATAATCGTGCCGTTTTCCAGCGCGGCCGTAACGGTAAATGTCTCCTGATTGGTTATTTCCCGAATGGTCATATCGCCGCTCAGGAAAAAGATAACTACCTCTCCCTCGGTGTAACTTTCAGGGAAGCCTTCCACGCCTGTCACGGTGAATTCAGCCAATGGGAAACGGCTGGATTCCAGATGTTTTTCCCGAATACGATCATCGCGGCGGTGATCATCGCTTTGCAGGGTGTTAATCTGCACAGAAAATTGACCGGCTTCAATACCAAGAGAGCCTGTGTCTGTTCCCATTAACTGCAACTCTCCTTCGATTTCTTGCGTCTGGCCTACGGCCGTAAAAAAGCCCAACTCCTTCCCCAAATTAGTCACCGCCCCAGACAGGAATTCTTCATTCACCCGGTAACGGGCTGTTGATTGCACGGGGTCTATGAGAAAAGTACGCAACGAGTCTGGCGCAGTGGGCGCCTCTTCGACCGCAGCTTCAGCAGCGTCTGTCTCAGCAGCGTCTGTTTCAGCAGCGTCTGTTTCAGATTCAACTTCGGCGGTGGCTGTTGGTTCTGGTTGAGGCGTATTAGTTGGCGGCACGGCCGTAGCGGAAGCCCCGCCACAAGCTGCCAGTAAAACCAATCCCACCATCAGAATAAAGTAACGAAATGATAGTTTTTTCCACATAAACAATTCTCCTTTTTTCAACTTAATAGCTTTCAGGAAGTTACCTGAAACGTTACGATAGAACAAACAAAATGACAATTTCTTAGAAATAGATTTGGTGGGTAACGGCCGTTACGTTATATTTTCTTCATCATAAATGGCAGAATTCACCATGATGGGAGAAAACGATCTGAACAGTGAACGGGTCAAACAACTGTCTACAGACAAGGAGACCAACATGCAAGAAACAATCACCTATCTCAACCATTGGCGGGCGGCACAGTCGCCGGATGAGGTCGCTTACTATTATCAGGTTGACGACCGTTTTCAACCCCTCACCTACCGCGAAAATCAAACCTTGACGACCAACCTGGCAATGGGTTTGGCAGATTTGGGTGTGGAGAAAGGGGATCGGGTAGCCATTGTCAGCGGAACTCGCGCTGAATGGTTTCAATTCGACAGCGCCATATTAAATATTGGCGGTATTGTGGTAGGCATTTACCCAACCAGCACGGCCGCGCAGATGGGTTACATTTTGGATCACAGCGAAACGCGGGTGGTCGTCGTTGAGGACAAAACCCAGTTTGAAAAAATTGCCTCTCTGGAACCGGCCACGCTGGAAAAAATCATCGTCATAGACAGCGACGGTATGGTCCCCGGCGGCTGGCTGACGCTGGATGAGTGCGCTACCCAGGGCAAAATGCTTTTGGCGCAGCAGCCCGATTTGCCCGCTGAACGACGGGCGGCCGTACAGCCAGAAGATATGGCGACCCTCATTTACACCAGCGGCACCACCGGTTTGCCCAAAGGGGTGGTTATGCGGCACAACAATCTGGTAAATATCGCCCAATCGGTAGCCGAATTTTTGGATTTAGACAGCGATGATGTCGGTATCACCTACCTGCCTCTGGCACATTCGTTACAGCGGTTGACAAGTTATGTGGGTACGGCCGTAGGCATGACTGGCTACTTTTTAAGTGACATCACCAAACTAGTGGAGACAAGCAAACAAGTACAGCCTACAGCGCTGGCGGCCGTACCCCGCATCTACGAGAAAATCCACAGCGCTATTATGGCTGGACTGGAAAAAGCGCCGCCCCGCCGCCGCCAATTTATGCAAAACGGGTTGGCTGCCGGCGAAGCATACGCCCGCTGCCAACGCCAAAACAAACCTGTCCCTTTTTTGCTCAAGCTAAAACATGCTTTTTATGAACGGCTGCTGTACTGTAAAATTCGCGCCGCCCTCTTTGGCTCCCGAATGAGCTACCTCAGTTCCGGCGCCGCCCCCATCAGCCCCGATCTGCTTGCTTTTTTTGACGGGGTGGGGCTACCGATTTATGAAGGGTACGGGCTGACGGAAACAACCAGCCCCATTACGTTGAATCGGCCGGGAGACGTGAAGTTTGGCACTGTGGGACGGCCGTTGCCCGGCTCCCAGGTCAAAATTGCCAACGATGGCGAAATATTGCTCAAAGGCCCTGGCGTCTTCACTGAATATTACAAAAACCCGACCGCGACGCGCCATGCGTTTACGGCCGACGGCTGGTTCTGCAGCGGCGACATTGGCGAACTGGACGAGGACGGCTATCTGCGT
>JAAEOP010001023.1 GCA_024223125.1 Chloroflexota bacterium | reverse complement strand
TCAATATCCTCAATGATATCTTCCCGGCTGACAGACCGAATAGAAATGTTTTGTTGGTAGATGTCCAAAGTCCCAAAACGCGCCTGGGATAGCCATTGAATTCGTTGTTGGTCGTGGATAGTATGTTCCCCGTTAAGCGCTCGATGCTGAATGTTCTGTAGTTCTTCAGCCAGATTGGGATAGTTGCGAAAGTTATCGCTGACCGGCCGAATAAAAAACCGCCTGGACTTTGGATGCTGCCAATGGCCGTAGCGCGTATGCAGGAGTGTGGCCCCTAACAGTTTGATGTCATTCATTGCACGCATCCTGAATAAAGAGTCTTAATCGTCTCCAGCCAATAGCTATCTTCGGGTCCATTTACCTGTACCCCTGAGTATTTTAAGGCGCGACGTAGATAGTGCCAATCTACCAGATTCTCGCCGACGCCTTCGCTGAAGAAAGTCTCGGCTTTAGCTATCTCTCCCTCTAGCTTGGCCGGTTTTATCTTCCGGCACCAATCTCCTGAGTCGGGCGGCATCACCTGACTACGAATTGCTTGTAAATTGAGGAAATGTTGCTCTGTTCCACTAAAATCTAGCGATAGTCATTAGAAATCATAATGAAACTTGGTGAAATTGTAGCAAGAACTCCTGAAGTTTCTTGTGAAACCGTAACTTTTTGCATGAATGCCCCCGCTAGTCCACATTGGTTGGCTCGTATTTTAGAGTGGCTTCAAGTGATTTCCTCCATCCTGAAACTGTAATCTTCCTTACTGAACTGAACTGAATAAACGTATCCTACCAAAAAAAATCTGTATGTCACCTGCAAATCTGCAAATTGACTACAAAGTTGCTGTTAAATGTATCTAAAATGTGTCTGTCTATACGGAGACCAGAAATAACGGATGTTATCGTAAAGCGCTGGACAACATAGTCGTGTCACCCAAATCCAGGTTTCGAGGTGTAAATCACAAACTGGCTGACCCTTGGTTTGAGATAGTCTCCAATTATGCCAATTGCGTTCCATTGAACTGTCCCTCAATGAGACGCACAGAAAGGCGGATTTTCGGGCAAAATGAGCGTTTTACAGCACGAATTTTTCCTCAAAAAAGCGCGGGATTTTGACAAACGTTTTCTTAGCGGGCTTCTGAGAGCCGGAAAATAGCACCCAATTTATCCCTATCGCCCCATTTGCTTAGACAAATCTGCAAAAAAACAAGATTATAAAAAAGGATGGTCTCACATTTCTGTACCGTACAAAGAATACTTTCCGTCGTCGCCGATCTCCGCCAAGCTGTCTGCCAGACGTGTCGGCCGGGGCGCATCCCGGCGTGGTTAAAAGAAAAAGAATGTGTGCCCCGCATCGCTGCCAGGCACAAGCCAATAAAAAGGTTGAGCCAACGCTTTGGCAACGTTGTTCTCATGCCAATGGGCGCGTTAGCGCCCAACGTCATTAGGCAAAAAAGAGGAGGGCAGAGACGAAGATTAATTGCCTCTGCCCTCACATGAGAAGGAGGAGAAGAAAATATGTTGCCTGTCGGCAATGCGCCCATCCAGGGTTCTGACCCCCGGTATCAGCCTCAGTGACCGGCTTGCCGGTATGATTCCAGGCCAGGACGAGGAAAAAAGAAAAACGCTGCTCCAGAGAACAACGCTTGTTCGTTATGAGTTACAACTTGACCCGGTTGAATCCCTCCTACCAGTTTGCATCGACTAAATTCTCTCTTTTGATTGGGAGCCGGAAACTGTCATGTGGAGCCAATCCAGGCCAGAAATGAGTAGGAAACATAAACAAAGGGCGGAAAGAGGCGGTCAGATGCTTCTATGACCGCCCCTCAATCTCGTCTAAAATGGTATCTCATCCTCAATCTGAGCGGCGGTCGCCTGTTCACCGGCAGTCCCGTTGTCGGGGCCATTGCCATTCCCCCGGCCCAAGAAACGCACATTCTCGGCCACAACCTCATAGGAAGCGCCCACTGTGCCATCTTGACGGGTGAAGGTGCGCGGGCTGCCCGTTTTCGGGTCTGGCTTCAAACGACCTTCGATGATGACGCTGCTGCCACGAGACAGATACTGGTTGCAGTTTTCGGCCATCCGGCGCCAGGTCTCTACCCGAACCCAGGTGGTTTCTTCACGCGGATTGTCTTTCCGGTCGCTAAAACGACGAGTCGTAGCGACACTGAAATTCGTCACGGCCGTGCCGTCCGGCAAATACCGCATCTCCGGATCACCCCCCAGATACCCTGCTACAATAAACTTTTGATACATCGTCAATACCTCCTATGGTAAGTGTAAGTTGCGCTCAGGCGCTAAAGTTATTCACAAAACAATCGCCGTTAGGCGTCAATCACACGAGCCCGACAACTGTCTGGCGTAGATACCAGACACAGCGATTCTTTCACCACAAAAAAGCCGTTAGGCTTTCTTGTCGCGGATGTCTTTGACGGTTGTATTGTCAACTGCGAGAGATTGGCTTCAGGCATGACAAATGTCACACTTACCGATGAGAGGCCGGCTCAATGCTGTCCAGGTAGACAAATCTAAAAAAAGAAAAAGGCGGCTGCCAACCCGTTGGGGTCAACAACCACCTTTCTCATCACTACCAACAGTAAATCATTGCAACGATTGGGTTTCAGTGCAATCCGCATCGGCGGCCACCAGAATTGCATTTACATTGCCGTCCACGGCCGTCGCCCAGGCAATGCGCCACTCTTCCTGCCGGCAAGCCATCTCTTCGTGCGTCCGTTTTACATACCCAAAGAGATTGCCATGTGCGGTGACAGCTACAGCCCGGCCGTTCTCATGCCTGCGGATGGTCAGCGGCATCCCGGTAAACGTCGTTTCCGTCATCTGCTTGACCCTGGCCTTCACCTGCTTACGAACGGCCGGCGGTACCTGGCCCATCCGTTTCACATCCGGTTGTTGGATGCGGTAGTAATTAAACCAGGTACCGTTAAACGTCACCGGAACGCCCGTACAGGCTTGCTCCGGCACGACTTGCCAGAGCAGCTTCGCTTCGCCAAATAGCCAGACAGGCTGACCCAGCAGGCCAATCTCCCGCAGCGCCTGAATAAAGTCCTGAGCCACGCTGCGCTGACGCCGGCCATCGTCGTCCAATTTCCCTAACTGCCAGAGCAGTTGGTCGCGCACCGGTTCGCTGGCTTCCGGCCCGCGACTGTACAGATAGGCAGCGCTTCCCAACAACAGGCAGCCGCGCTTCTCTACCGGCCAGTTGTCCAGGAATTGTTGCGTGGTCGCTTCGGCCCGGGCAAAGTCCGTTTCGGTGACTACGCCATCTACATCTAAAGCCTCGCGGAAAACCCGGGCATAGACGCCGCGTAGGTCTCGCCCTACGGACAGCCATGATCGGCCATGCTCAAACAATGTTACCGGCGGACAGGCTGTCATGGCCAGAGCCTCGACCTCCGCCCAGAATTCGTCCAGGTAGGCTTCAATGTCTGCCGCCAACCGGTCCAGCCAACTGCTGTTGCCCGTGGCAACGGCCATCTGGCCTCGTTTATCCAGCAGGGGCAGGAGCCGTCCGACCACCGTTTCCGGCACCTGGATATCCGATTCGGCAATTTGCCGCGCCGCCTGACGTAACCATTTCTGCACGGCCGTCAGGTTGCCCCCCGTTTTCACCGTTGCGTCAATGATGTCCTCTAATCGCGCCGGCAGCAGTTCGGGCATACGGCCGTGCAGCAGCGCCCAAATCATGACCAGATTACAAAAGCCGCCTAAAGTATGGGCATTGCACAGCGTTCGCACCACTGTCGGCCACATGTTGGCTACCGAGTACGTATCACAGGCAATGGCCGCTACATCTTCGCCGTCAAAGGGGGTGTACGTCTGAGGAACAGTATCAATCCGCGGCGGCAGCTCCCCACTGTCCAGCAAGGGCCAGAGGAGCGGTTTGCCTTCAGGCATCTCCCAGGCGATTTCGTGGCTGCTTTCGGACGGCCGCAGCACAACATACTCTCCCTGCTGATTGGGAGAGCGCCACACCAGAACCTTACGCTCGCCATCAGCCCGGTCAGTGAAGGGAAAAACCCATAAGGCATCATCTCCATCACAGCCACCCAGAACGCGCACGATGTACGCCAGCCAATCCGCATCGTTGACCCAGGCTGTCGCCGTGGCTGGGTCCAGTTCAATGTGACCACGCGGCACATCTTGCCGCCCCACAGCGGCCGGGAAGATATAGTAGCGCCCGCCCGGCAGCGGGAAGC
>JAAEOP010001022.1 GCA_024223125.1 Chloroflexota bacterium | reverse complement strand
GTAAGGCGACATGTCGAGGCCAAGTAGCAGCTCAGTCATCATCTTTGGCGTGCCCAAATAACTGAATTCGGCGCCAAAGAAGTTCGATGCGGCAACCAGGAACATGATCAAAACCGTGATCTCCAGGGCTTTGACCAGACTGTCAAAGAAACTAGGAATGGTGAACTTGCCGTAAACGACAGATAATAAGATGGCACCAAACGCGCCCATCGCTGCGGCTTCAGCAGGTGTTGCCAGGCCAAGGAGAATCGACCCCAAAGCAAAAGAAATCAGGATCGTGGGAGGCATGAGCCCGGCAAAGAACTCATCCCAGAGATCCGAGAAATGGAACCCATTGTCTGACGCGGCGTTATAAATCGGCCGTCCCAGATACGCCAGAAGCACGGTGAATGCAGCAAAGGTGATCGACCAGATCGGTAGACTACCGTCCTCGCCCATATTCACAACAATCATATAGAGGTGGAAGATAACTGCGATTGGGAGAACGATCTTGAGTAGATTCAAACGACGGTATGCGGCATAGGCGACGGCACAGGTAATGGCCAAAACGATCAAGCCGCCAAATGGCATCACACCGCCAAAAGCACCGCCCATGGCTAGGCCAAAGACTCGGCAAACAGTTAAAACGCCAAGGCAGATCAGCGCTACCTCAGCGCCATAAAATGCGGACGTTTTGGGTTGATCCTCTTCTGACAAAATTGGCCCGAGGTCCGGATTCAGCCAGCAGCGTCCAAGCGTGTAGAGCAGGTAAAGGGTAG
>JAAEOP010001021.1 GCA_024223125.1 Chloroflexota bacterium | reverse complement strand
TGCGCTCGCGGGGCAGGGGGCGGTCAGTGATCCGGCTACAGGCTTGGTGTATTTGGGCGGTGGTCGATTCTACGATCCGGCGTTGGGCAGGCCGTTGCAGCCCAACCCCGTCGGTGCCCCGCCGAGTGTGCCCCAGGCGTTGAATCGCTATGCGGCGGGGTCGATAGGGGGCCGGGGGTGGCTCAAGGGGCGGCTGGCAGCCATAACTTTACCTCCAACGGGGTTGGATTGGGCAAAGCCCTAAGTATCGATATAATCTCAGATAAATTTGGTAAAACGTTTGGAGTGACAACGGGTTATAAAACTTCCGGTTCATTCTCTATGTATAATTCAACCAGAACTACTATTGATCCTAATAATATAACTGAATTTGGATTTGAAAGCATACATCCTCGAAATATCTTAACAGAGTTAGAACAAGGGTTTAATTACTTTGTTCTTGGCGCAATTACTCGGAAACAGTATTTGGCCCGCACACGCGGACGCGGTATTAATAAAGCCGGAAATATTGCTCATGCAGCCGCCCGTAGGCAAAATCCAGACCTATTATTGAGGCGGCCTTTCAACCGAACTACACCTAGCTCAGTAGGGGGTGTATATGATGATCTACCCATACTCCGTGGGCTCAGGTCTGCGCTTGGGTTTGGGCTGGATGTAGGTATTGGTTTTGGGTTCCAATATTGGGAGGATTCATACAACCCCTATTTGACAGAACGTCAAAGGATAGGGCGAGGCACTATATCTGGACTGGGCGGTGCCGGAACGGCTTCTGTTTTTATTGCTTTTGCCTGTGGTCTGTCAGGTGGCCTGCCATGTACCATTGGGGCAGGCGTAGCGGGTGGTATCG
>JAAEOP010001020.1 GCA_024223125.1 Chloroflexota bacterium | reverse complement strand
GGGGTCAATCGGCCCGATGTGGTTGGTGTAATTCCGCAGCAGCCCAGTGAGAATGGGTATATCGTCGGCGTACAAGGTGTAGCTGTCATTCAAAAAAGCCAGGCGATAATTTGTTAAGGCGGCCGTTGTGTCAAACGTCACCCCCTCGGCATGAGTAAACATACTGCCGCTGCTGTCATCATGCTGCGCCCAAATTTCATTGGGCCAGAATCCCAACTCAATTCCTTCCAAATCATCCCCCAACATGATGACGCTAAAACCGGCGCGATCATTGTTAGCGTGGATTTCCGTCACCAACTGCACAGTAAATTTAAGCTCATACCCATCCTGGCGGTTCATGGCTGGATAAGAGCCGAAGTTGGGAGCGGCATTATTGGGGTAGCCGGCGTAGGTTCCATTGCCAGCCAATGTTGTATTCAGGGTGGTCACGCCGCCCACTTCTGCCTGAGTAGCCGCCCCCACAACTACATAAGCCAGCCAGTTTTGGGTGCCGGGCGTCCCTCCGGCCGTGCCATCGTACAAAACGGTATTGCTGCTGGAGGATTGCACGGCCGTTGTCCTTTTCGCCGCCACATTAGAAGAGACGATGAGGAGACATACGGCCGTGGTAACAAAAACAAGTAACTTACCGAGGATATTTTTCATTCTATTTACTCCCTTAAATAAATTCTTGCTCTATTGTACATCCTCATCTTACAAACTGTTTTTCTTCCTCTGCCCCTGTGCAAATCGAACATCCCTATTCGATGCTCTGCTCTGCAACAAGAATTTCGCGGGCACATTGCGAGATTGGGCGAGGCAGTTATAATCCGCCCGCAATTTGAAACGACGGAGTTGAGGAAATATTTATGGATAGATTCAAAGATTGGATATGGCTGGTTGTGATTATTGGGCTGATGGCTACGGCTGTTTACATCATCCAAAGCCCAGACTACCCCATCCGGCAAGGGCTGGATTTACAGGGTGGTTTGCAGGTGCTTCTGGAAGCAGATGTGGCCACAGACCAGGAGATCACGGCCGATCAAATGGACACCGCCCGGCAAATTATTGACAGCCGGGTCAATGCGCTGGGCGTTGCCGAGCCGCTGGTGCAGTTAGAAGGCGACCGGCGCATCCTGGTAGAACTACCCGGCATTGAAAACCCCGAAGAAGCGATTGCCCTCATTCAAGAGACAGCCCTGCTGGAATTCGTGGACAGTGGCTCCCAACCGCTGCCCGAAGGCGTGTGTATTCGCACCAGCTTAAATGATGGGCAGCCTTCGCGCTGTGAGTTGGATGGAATAGACACGGCTACTTCGACTTCACTCAGCACAGGCGTACCCACCTACGAAACCATCATGACCGGCGCCGACTTACGGGAAGCGCACACCCAACTGAGCGGCTTGAACCAATATTACGTCGCCTTTACCCTGCAAAATGACAAATCTCAATTTTTTGGCGATTATACCCGTGATAATGTAGGCAGTTTCTTGACCATCGTCTTGGACAAACAAGTCATTTCCAGCCCCCAAATTCAAGGCCCCATTACCGGCGGCGAAGGCAGCATTACCGGTCAATTTACACCAGATGAAGCCTCCCGGCTGGCCTTACAACTGCGCTTCGGTAGTCTACCCGTCCCCTTACGCATTGAAAGCACCCGCCAGGTGGGGGCCACGCTGGGGCAGCAGTCTGTAGAAGCCAGCGTCCGCGCCGGAGCCATAGGCATTGCTATGGTACTCATTTTCATGATGGCTTATTATCGCTTACCCGGTTTTCTGGCCGACATCGCCCTCATCGTTTACATGCTCATCAACTTTTTGGTATATGAAACATTGCCAGTCACCTTAACCTTACCGGCCATCACCGGCTTTTTACTTTCTACTGGCATGGCTGTGGATGCCAATGTGCTGATTTTTGAACGGCTAAAAGAGGAGCTAAACAACGGCAGCCTTTTGCAAGACGCCATTCATGATGGATTCAGCAAGGCGTGGGTATCCATTCGAGATTCCAACATCGCTACTTTGGTTATTTGCCTAGTTTTGTGGGTATTTGGGCGCAGTTTTGGGGCCAGCGCTGTGCAAGGGTTTGCACTGACGTTGGCTATCGGGGTGATGATTAGCATGTTCACGGCCGTGTTCGTCACCCGCACTTTGGTCAATCTTGTCATTGGTCTGAACGCCCGCCGTTTCCGAAACAAAAAATGGCTAATTGGAGCTTAAACTGTGTTTGATAACTTTGTACAAAAACGACGCACCTATTACATCTTTTCCAGTATCATCATCGGCCTGGGGCTTCTGGCGATGCTGTATGCTTTCATTTCCACCGGTTCCTTCCTGCGCCTAAGTGTAGATTTCTTAGGCGGCTCCCGCTTTGAAACCCAATTCAGCGAAACTGTTACCGAAGACCAGATACGGGCTGTGTTTGAATCCTATGACCTGAGCAACCCATCCGTTACTGCTATTCGTGGGCAGGATTTACAAAATGGGTGGCAAATCCGCTCCGGCTTCGTTTCCCCAGAAGAAGCGCAAGCTATTGAAAATTCACTCAATAATCTTTCGCCGCTCATTGCGGGCACAACCCAGGTGACAACTGTCAGCGCGGCCGTAGGAAAAGAAGTCACACGAGCGGCGCTGGTAGCTATCCTGGCCTCGGCGACCATTATTTTGGGTTACATCATGTTCGTTTTTCGGCAGGTTCCCAACCCCTTCCGTTATGGCGCCTGTGCGGTAGTGGCTATGTTCCACGATCTCTTTGTCATTTTCGCCTTTTCAGCCTTGATGGGGGCGTTACTAGGCTGGGAAATTGACGCCCTGTTTTTAACCGGCGTCCTGACTGTGGCCGGATTTTCTTTGCAAGATACCATCGTCGTCTTTGATCGTATTCGGGAAAACATTGGCTTGCGGGCTAACCGTAACAAGGATTTTGAAACGATTGTCAATCAATCTATTGGAGAAACATTCAAGCGTTCTGTTATTACACAGTTGAATGCGATGTTTGTGATGGTGGCGATTTTACTATTTGGCGGCGACTCGGTGAAGCCATTTATCGCTGTCCTGTTTGTCGGGTTGCTCAGTGGCACCTATAGTTCTATCTTCATTGCCTCCCCGCTGCTGGTTTCCTGGGAGAAAGGGGAGATTCCATTGGTCGGCCGTTTGCAGCACGCTTAGAAATCATCACCGGTTTGTAGTACCCGCTTTAGCGGGCTGAAGCCCACACTACGAACCAAGAAGGTATTTCCAAATGCACACAATTTACACCATCATACCCAGCCCATTGGGAGACATTTTATTGGCCCGACAAGAGGAGGGGCTGACACATATTCATTTTCAAAACGGCCGTGATCCCCTAACGCCCCCTCCAGAATGGCAGCCAGACAATTCAGCTTTTGCCGATGTGACTCAACAATTGGATGCTTATTTTGTGGGTGAGCTACAGCAGTTTGATCTGCCATTGGCGCCCCAAGGAACCCCATTCCAACTAACCGTGTGGCAAGCATTGCAAACGATCCCTTTTGGACAAACAACCACTTATGGGAAATTGGCACAGCAGATTGGGAAGCCAAAAGCATCGCGGGCGGTGGGGGTTGCCAACGGCCGTAACCCGCTCCCCATCGTCATCCCCTGCCATCGCGTTATTGGCAGCGATGGCTCACTAACCGGCTATGGGGGTGGCGTAGAAATTAAAGAAGCGTTGTTGAACTTGGAGGGACACGGCCGTCAATTATTATTTGCATTGTTCGATTAACCGCAGTTTCTCTTCTGCTCCTTTCTTAATTTCACATTCCCATAAGCGAATAACGCGCCAATTTTTCTGTTCCAATTCGGCCGTTACTTTTCTATCCCGTTCCACATTACGTTGAATCTTTTGCCGCCAATAATTGGCGTTGTCAGCCGGCTTCGTATTGCGACAATCATGCCCATGCCAAAAGCAGCCATCAGCAAAAACTGCAACTCTCGCTTTAGGAAAAACAAAATCCGGTTTGCCCAGCAGCTTATAATTGCGACGCCACCCTTTTATGCCCCGTTCCTTAAACATCTCAATGAGGCGCAGTTCTGTAGACCGGTTTCCTTTGGATTTTACGGCTCTCATAATTTGGGAGCGTTTCTGCTTTGAAAAAGTGTCAGTCAAACCAACTATTTATTGGGTTTGATCGTTACCCAATCCTCTGAAAATCCAATTTCCTCCATAGTTTTCTCGAAATCAAGAACTAGCGGTCTTTTCACTTGGAATCTAACAGCGAAAACAGGAACATCATACTTCACCGTAAACTGTGCTCCGTGAGGTTGCCAAGTGAACCTGTGTCTATTCATCAACTTGTCAAAACCTTCAAAGTTGCCGCGTTTGTTTAATCTCCACTCGTAATCATTGGGGATGTACCTATGTGTCTCTAGTTCGAAGAGTGTGAATGGGAGAGTGTTTACATTTCTGATAAGAATTGATGTTCGGAGGTAATCAAACTTTTCGAGAGCTATATTGACACGCTCATTCCAAATTCTCAACACCGCACTTCCTGTCTTTTGAATATCTTCATGGGGATTCTCAATCCCATAGGAGTAATCAGGGGAATTCCTCCCCGATATAACTCTTATGGTTTTGCAAGTATGTGGGTTTTTGTTCTGGACGCTTTTAACAGACCAAGCCTGACCTTCCAAAACAACATCAGCAAGTCCTACAGGACTGGAAAGGTGATCGCCATCAATAGATTTAGCGAAAATATCACCCCAGTCTTCGCCGCTGATATTTGATTTGCCTATAGCAAAACTATAGACAAGCCAGCGACATGTTTCATAAATAACTGAACTCGGAAATTCAGCAAGTGGATGAAGCTCCGATCCTTTCCGATTTCGACTGTCTCTTAACCTGGGTCGCCGTACACAACACCTCTCTTATAACTGCTTGAATCATTGGTACTGGAACGGCATTTCCTGCTTGTTTTCTTGTCTGTGAATCTGAGCAAACAACCTTAAACGAATCAGGAAAACCTTGAAGTCTTTCACGTGGCGTAAGGCACCTTTCCCCATTTACCAACAAATAATTATATGATGCACCAGCTCGAAGGGCGCAGGAAAACGGATGACTGGAAACGTTACCACTTTTGTTTTCATGCCATATTCCTGGGGAGTGTTGACTTTTATGGATAGCATGCCGTTTTTCGTAAATAAATTCGCTGGCGTACTACTTCTCATCTACGACACTTTCGAGAATCTCTGACAAAGACTTGTATTTATCAAGTTTATGCGGCCAGCAGAAGTTAACATTGTGATCTAAAAAGCCTACGATAATTGTGCGTTCGCGCTTTTGGGGTAATCCATAATTGAGAGCATTTAGAATGGTGCGATAAGTTTTGTATCCTAGCTCATTTAGAGCCTCAATAATTCGAGTAATAGTATGTCCTTGATTGTGAGTTGATAACTGTTTGACATTTTCTAACACAATCATGGGTGGTTTTTTTCCCTGCAAGATACGGATAATCTCAAAAAACAACGTGCCGCGCATGTCGTCAAAACCTTGGCGATTCCCAATGATGCTAAATGGCTGGCAGGGAAAACCAGCGCATAACATATCATGGTCTGGAATAGCAGAGGCGTCAATTGCAGCAATATCTCCACGGGATAATAGACCATAATTTGCGAAGTAAGCATCTTTTGCATAAATGTCAATCTCACTGGCAAAAACGCAATTGCCGCCATTCTGAACACATGCTAGATGAAAGCCACCAATTCCAGCGAAGAGATCTATAAACGTAAATTGGTTTTTCATGATATTACCTTTTGATATTTGATGACGGACATAATATTAGCACAAAAATTCCAATTTGTAACATTATCATCAGGTTGTAAGAGGCGAATTGTGAGGGGTACGGCCGTGTTAACCATCATCCTTCCGCCAAACTTTGCTGCCAAAGCCGCACACACGACCGGCAAATATTTTCTATACCCACATTGGAAACTCGTGCATGTGCCCGCCGTTCCCGAATGGGCTGATTACATAACCCCCTCTCTGAACGACGGCTGTATTCTACAATATGCCAAGTAGAGCCAGTTAACAAAACAACAGGGTTTTTCTCATCCATATCGAAAGCAGTATTCAGCGGGCAGTGTTCAGTCGGCGGTCGGCCGTTAACTCTTCAATTTATCCGCAAATGATTTACGAAACTTCTTCACTTTAGGATCAATGATCGACATGCAGTAAGGTTGGAAGCGATTCTGCTGGTAATAATTTTGATGATGAGCTTCGGCCGTGTAAAAAACAGTCAAAGGTACAATTTCGGTCACAATTGGGTCAGAGTATAAATCAGAAGCGGCCGCTTCCGCCAGTGACTTTTCGACCATCCGCCGCTGCGCCTCATCATGATACAGGATAATAGAACGATACTGCGGCCCCACATCATTCCCCTGCCGATTTAATGTAGTGGGATCATGTACGCGCCAGAAGATATATAAAATATCTGCAAAGGAAATCACATCAGGGTCAAATGTAATTTGTGTCACTTCGGCGTGTCCGGTATTCCCACCACACACCGCTTTGTAAGATGGATTCTCTACATGCCCACCCGCATACCCAGACACGACTTCATGTACGCCAGCCACATCCAAGTAAATTGCTTCTATGCACCAAAAGCAGCCTCCACCCACTGTTGCTTTTTCCAGGTTACTCACATTATCCTTCCTTTTTTACAGATTCAGGCATCGCGAGGTAACTGCAAAAGCTCTCGCGCTTCAGAAATGGAGGCCACCCCTCCCCCAATCATGCGGATGAGTTCGGCCGCCTGGGTCACACACTCTCCATTCGATTTTGCCAGCTCCCCATCCGGCAAATAGAGATTATCTTCCAGCCCCACACGCACATTCCCCCCCATCGTAATGGCTGCGGCTACCAGCGGCCATTGGTAACGGCCGATACCAATCACCTGCCAATGAGATTGGGGTGGTAGTTGGTCTGCCTGATGCACCAGATTCTTCGTGCTGGCCGGAATCCCCCCCAACACGCCCATAATCAAACTAAACTGGTAGGGTGGCTTGAGAATACCCAAATCAATGAGCGGTTGAGCGTTGTTGATGTGGCCGGTATCAAAACATTCCATCTCTGGCCGTGTACCCGCTTCATTCATCGCTTGCAAAAAGAATTGGATGTCATCAAAAGGATTGGCAAACACATAATCATGGTAAAAGCGTTTGTTTTTGCGGGAGTAGATAGCGTAATTCATAGACCCCATATTTAACGCGGCCATACCCGGCTTCAAAGCACGTACATGATGAATGCGATGTTCACGGGGAATACCAAAGGCTCCGGTAGAATAGTTGATGATGATGTCGGGACAACGGCCGCGTACCTCTTCATGAATACGGGTAAATGTGTCCACATCCCAAGCGGCTGTTCCATCATCATTACGGGCATGGATATGGACGATACTGGCCCCGGCGTCAGCGCTGCGTTTGGCTTCTGCGGCAATTTCAACAGGGGTATATGGAATATACGGCGACTGCTTACGAGTTGTCACAACACCGGTCAATGCGGCGCTGATAATAATTTTCTGGCTCATGAATTTTGTCTCACTCAATCAGGACTGCACACTAAAAAGTGCCAACTGAACACTGATCTCATCCCCAATCTCGGCCGTCTACCATTCCTGGCGCATCTTCAGCCAACGTGCCTGGGGGCATACATTCCACAGCATCCACCCGGATACGGCAAACGTTTTTTACAGCTTCCTGGATTTGGGCGGACACGGCCGTTTCATCCACACCAGCTTCCACTTCCGCCTTCACCAACAAATAATCTTTGTTATCTGGTTGGGTGACTATCCCTTGAACCCGTTGTACCCCCTGTATCTGTCGGGCAGCAAAGCCCAACTGGTTCGGATGTACAAACATGCCCCGTACTTTGACGGCATCTCCAGAACGGCCGACCAGAATCAAGCCACGTTCAATCTGCTGGCTGGCGCCTGGATTGGGGTCTACATTCACCGCCATATCCCCCGTACCAATACGAATCAGGGGATAGATGTGGCTCAGACTGGTAACGACTATCTCGCCCGATTCACCAGCGCCTACCGGCTGGCCTGTGTCTGGGTCTACCACCTCCACAATCGGATCCGCAAAGAGTTGGAAAGCCATGCCCTCTCCTGTGTTCAAGCCCATGATGCCAAAATCGGCCGTCGCATACGCATTGCCAATGGAAACGCCAAACGCCTCAATCGCCGCCCGCATCGGCGGCAGCAACGGTTCGGCGGAAACAATAGCGTGATCAATTTTCAGATCGATCCCTTCATCTCGTGCTTTTTCCAATAGAAGCAGTAAAAAGCTGGGCGTACCCGCATAACCGGAAATGCCCATATCCTGAGCCATTTTCAATTGCAAATCACTGTTGCCTACACCGCCGGGCACGACTGTGCAGCCCATCCGCGTCAGAGCGCCGTCAAACAAAAAACCGGCCGGAACCAGATGGTATGAAAAGCTGTTGAGGACAATTTCACCCACTTTAAAACCACTCATTTTCAAGGCTGCAACGGCGACGTCCCAGGCCGACTCATTCGGTTCTGGGGCTGGTTCATAGATGGGGCCGGGGGAAAAGAAGATATGGGATATTTCTTCTCGCGGTACGGCCGTCATACCCCCAAACGGGGGATCGGCTTGCTGTAAATGGATGATCTGGTCTTTGGGGAAAATGGGGATTTTCTTCAAATCGGCTACACTTTGAATGCCCCCCGGTTTAATGCCTGCCTCGTCGAAACGATTTTTTACTGCTGCTGCATTTGCGTAAGCGTATTTTATAAATTCTTGCAATTGATTGTCCGAATCACTCATTATTTTTCTACCATTTGTCACCGATTGCAAATCGGCATCTGATATACAAAGTACGCTAAAGCGCACTGAAAACTGATTACTGAAAACTGATGTAACCATTCAGGTGCCCGGCACTTCATTACCAACTCTACTGGAGTAGCACACTCGTTTATAAGTGCCGGGCACCTTGGGGGGTGAATGGTTACAAACTGATCAACCGAGCCAGCGTTTACGCCGTTTATAATGCTTCACGTCGCGGTACGATTTACGTTCGCCGACGGCCGTTAACCCCAGGTAAAATTCTTTGATGTCCGCATTATCGCGCAGTTGTGCCGCCGCACCGTCCATGACGACACGGCCATTTTCCATCACATACGCATATTCGGCCGTGTGTAAAGCTACATTGGCATTTTGCTCCACCAACAAAATAGAAACGCCGGCTTCTTCATTAATCCGGCGGATAATTCCAAAGATATCTTGCACAAGCATTGGCGCCAGCCCTAATGAAGGTTCATCCAGTAACATTAATCTCGGCTTAGACATCAACGCCCGGCCAATGACCACCATTTGCTGTTCACCGCCAGATAAGTAACCACTGGTGCGGTTGCGAAACTCCTTTAAGCGGGGGAAATAATCATATACCTCATCCAGATCTCGCCTGAGATCAGCGCCAGAAAGTTTGCGGAACAAGGCGCCTACCCGCAGGTTTTCCTCGACGGTGAGATGCTCAAATAGCGGCCGTCCCTCCATTACCTGCACAATGCCCAATTCCACAATCGCATCCGGAGATAACCCATCAATATTCTGACCGTCAAACTCAATCGAGCCACGGGTTACCTCCCCTTCCTGCGTCCGCAACAAGCCAGAAATAGACTTTAGCGTCGTTGATTTCCCGGCCCCATTCGCCCCCAACAACGACACAATCTTGCCCTCCGGCACTTCCAGGGAAACCCCTCTCAGCACCAAGATTACATCCAGATAAACAACCTCAATATTATTAACTTTTAGCATAGTAGAGATTGGAGATTGGAGATTGGAGATTAATCTCCAATCTCTAAATCTCCTACTGATAACTGAAAACTGATCAATCAGCCGGCGGCCGTGTATCCGGCAGTTCAAAGAAGTCCGTAATCGGTACATCAATCACCGTACCATCGTCCCGCACCTGCCACTGGCGGATGTGGGCTTTGTTTGGCCCGCGATTTTCGCCTTGCAGATCAAACTCGAACAGACCACGGGCATCCACAACACCTATGTCATTAGCTGCCATCAGCATCGTCTCGCCGCTTAAGTTCTCAAAACCGTACTCATTAACCGCATGTACCAGGATGTCTCGCACAGCAAAGAACGTGGCATAAGTCAGAAGGAATGTGTTTGTCCTCTCGGTTTCTGGATAGCCACCAGCATCAAACGCGGCCGTGGACTCCTGGATAATCTCTGCATCCGTATCAGCCCAGGTCAGATGAGGCACAACACCATAGTAATCACCAGCCAGGGCTGCGTTTTCACCCAAGAAGTTCAGCACGTCGCTGTTGAATGACCAGCTTACACCACCAACCACAACATCATCCCAAACACCTAGCGCCCGCAGCGTACCGATCACCTGCGCCACACTGAAAGACAAATTCTGATTGTAAACAACATTAGCCCCATTCACCAACATATTCTGCAACTGGCCAGATACATCGGCATCGGGAGAAATGGCTTGTTCTTCCAAAGGCAAAACCGTGATTCCTAACTCGTCTGCTATTGCTAAGGCTTCATCAGTCGTGGCCCCGGCTCCATAAGCGTTCGCCCAGCCGATAACACCAACGACAATATCATCACCGGCCGATTCTGGCTTCACATCAGCCCAATTCTCACTTAACCACAGCAAGAAACCAGCAAACTGATCCGAGTAAATAGGGATGTCAGCAACTGTATAACCATTACGGGGCACGTAGATTGCCGGGCCGTTAACACCAGCGGCAAAGGAGAGAATCTTGTCCTCATTCAGGCGTTCGGCCAGGGCCACCGTAGCCCCGCTGGCATAGGTAAAGATAAGAATGGCTTCATCGCGGGTCTGTTCATAAACAGCCACTTCTTGCTCAACATCATAATTTGTTTCGTTGAAGGCAACTTCAAGCGTAGCCCCACACACACCGCCATCACTATTGATTGCGTTCAAAGCGTCTTCTGTGGCAAAGGCAAATGCTTCACCCAGAATCGCGGCCACAGGACCTTCACGGCCAGCTTGCTGATGCAGCACAATCGTCTCGCCGGTCAGGTCCACATTACAACCTTCCATCGTCTCGGCTTCGGCCATTTCTTCTTCACCGTCACCCTGAGCGGCCGCACAATATTGCTCAAAATCACCTACGCAGATTTCTTCCCAGGTGCGGAAGCCATCGGCAATGACTGTGTCGGCAATGTTGTCTTTTGTTACCGCGATGGGGGTCAGTTTCATGAATGGCACATCATTTTGTCCATTGTTCAATGTGTCGCTGGTCAGGGCGGACACATCTTCCCCCTTCAGCAGGGCAATGGCTGCTTCAGCGGCCGCTTCGGCTTCCAACTTGATCGGTTTGTACACTGTCATCGTCTGCCAACCTGAGAGGATATTCTGGATACCGGCTACGGTGGCGTCTTGTCCACTGACGGGCAGTGGGTCTAACCCCTGGCTCTTGAGGGCAGAGATGACAGAGTTGCCCAGGCCATCATTGGCGGCAAACACAGCGTCTACATCACCGCCGACGGCCGTCAATATCTGCTCGAAGATGACCAGAGCTTGCTGGTTATCCCAATCCGGCACAGCCTGGTCATCTACCAAAGCCCAGGAGCCGTCATCGTAATGCGGTTCGGCGATGGAGAAGTAGCCTTCACGGAACAGGGTGGCGTTATTGTCAGTGGGAGAGCCGTTGAGCTGTACAACTTGCGGGGTGTCTACGCCCAATCCGTCAATGACTGGTTCTAATGTTTCGCCCATCAAACGGCCGACGGACACATTATCAAAGCTAACATACACATCGGCGCCTGGCCCTTCAATCGTCAGCCGATCATAATCAATCACCTTCACACCAGCTTCGCGGGCCTGAGCAATGATAGCGGCCCCAGAACCGCTGTCCAGGTTGACCAGCAGGAGGACTTTTGCCCCGTTGGTGATCGCCTGTTCGGCCTGGGTTTGCTGGGTGCGGGCGTCCCCTTCGGCGTTGACGATGCTGTATTCAACACCGGCGGCATCGAATGCTTCTTCAAAGAAGCGGCGGTCATCAGCTTCCCAACGGGCAGAGGAGGCACTGTCGGGGAGCAGGACGGCAATGCTGCCTTCGCCCATAGCTTCTTCTGTTGTTTCTTCTGTTTCTTCGGTGGTGGTTTCTTCTGTCGTTGTCTCTTCAGTTGTCGTTTCTTCTGTCGTTGTTTCTTCTGTGGTTTCGGTGGTGGTTTCTTCCGGCGTTTCGTCTTCAGCGCCACCGCCACAAGCAACAAATAATAATCCAAATATAAGCATTAAGGTGAGTAAAAGGATATTTCTCTTCATTTCGCTTCCTTCCTTTGTAGTTTGCCATTTTGGCATTACCGAGTTTTTACTTCTATCTGATGAATTTCTATGAATATTTTTACCTGACAGCCTCACCTCCTTTTAAGTGGAATAGGTATGGTTATCGTGCAAACGGCCGTAGTCGCCAGCTTGACTTAATAAGCATCCACCAGTGGGCCAGCCCACGGGGCATAAAAATCAGGAATACAACCAACACCAGCCCAAACATAATCGGCCGGAAAGAAGATAAAAGTTGTGCTGCCAGATCTGGGAACGTTTCTGCCAGATAAGCGCCTGTTTCCAGCGATAAGTCCTCCAACAAAATTACAAAAATGGCCCCCAAGTATGGGCCCAGGTTCGTCCCCAGACCGCCAATCACCAACATACCCAGGAAAAGAATGGACTCATCCAGACCATACCCCAACTCTGTGCCTATCCCGTGCTGGCTAAAGGCACGTAATGACCCGGCCACGCCGGCAAAAAACGCGGCCAGGAAAAAAGCCCGCAGTTTGTAACGGAACAAATTAACGCCTAACAGTTCGGCCGCCAGGTCATTATCACGAATAGAAACCAGAGCGCGGCCCATCCGGGTGCGCGTTACATTCATTGTCAAAATAGTTGTGATGATTAAAACAGTCAGGGAGATGTACACAAAAGCAGATAATTCCCCAAAATTAAAACCAAACAACTCCACATCTGGAATTTTGATGAACCCTTCTGTACCGCCAAAATAATCACCCAAAAACGGCTGCCGAGATAACCAGGGGATGATGAACTGGGCCGCCAGGGTAGCCATGGCCAAATAGAAACCCTTGACGCGCAATGAAGGCAAACCAAAAACCAAGCCAACCAAACCAGTCATCAAGCCGGCAAAAGGAATAGCCAGAAAGAAGGGCAACCCCCAATGAATGGACGACAACCCAGCCGCATAACCGCCAACCAACATAAATGCGGCTTGACCAAGCGAAATCTGCCCCGTATACCCTGTCAGTAGGCTCAAACCTTGCAAGGTAATGATCGTATAGGCGATCTGATTTAAGGTTGCGGTGATGTAGGGATTTCCCAATTGTGGCAAATAATATAATACGGCTAAACTCAGGATCAGAAGTGCCCACTGCCACTTGCTACGCAGGATAGACATATCCTGCTCATAGCTGCGATCAAAATCACCTGCTGGTCTTAATACGGCCATGTAGTCTCCTAAATTCTCTCAATAATCTTTTGCCCAAATAAGCCTTCTGGCCGAATGACCAGGACAATAAGCAATAATACATAGGGGGCAATTTCGGCCGCATTGCGTATCTCTACAATGGTTGAAGCTTGCACCAGACCCGAACTAAGTCCTACAAGCAAACCGCCAATAAGCGCACCCAGAAATGATTCCAGACCGCCTAGCAAAATGGCAGGAAAAGCAACCAGCGCTACCAGAGATAGGCTTAAGCTTACACCACTCAGCGTTGCCAACAGGACACCGCCCAGGGTGGCAATAATGCCCGCAATAGCCCAGGAAAGGCCAAATATACGGGACACTTTAATACCGGCCGTTTGGGCCAGTTCATGGTTTTCTGAGGTAGCCCGCATTGCCAAACCGGTTTTGGTGTAATTAAAGAAAACCATAAACAAGGCACCGGCCACAAGAGCCACCACAAAAGTCGCCAGCCGGGCATGAGGCAGTTGCAGACGATCTAAAAAGACAATGCTTGTTTCGTTAATAGGTGGAATAGGAATGTTAGTAACATCGGCCGGCGTAAAGGGGGCCGGAAAATTACCTTTGGCTGTCACCCCAAATAAGACCGACGTCAACCCTTGCATAATTTCGGCCAGACCCAAAGTCATCAAGATGATAGCTAAGAGCGGCTGACCGGTCATGGGGCGCAACGTAACGCGCTCGATCAGAAAGCCAACCAGGACAGCCACAACCATGGCGCAAAGAATGGCCGCCCACAGAGGCAAATCAAATGGAGCTGTACCATCGCCGGCGCCACCAGCAAAAAACCAGACAAGGTAGGCTCCAATCATCACCATCTGCCCCTGGGCAAAGTTGAATACTTCAGAGGCTTTATAAATCAGGACAATGCCCAGCGCAATCAAGGCAATCGTGCCCCCATTCAGAACGCCGTTGATAATTTGCTGCGGTACTAAAATCCAGTTTACATAGGGGCTAATGACAAATAAGACAGCTCCAAAAATCAAGATTGATATGAGGGTCATTAATGATCGTCTGAGGCCTGGTTTAAGATTTTGTTTTTCTTCCATAAGGTTCCATTTTGTTACACGCTCATAACATGTATTTCTGTCTCAATAAAGCCTTCACTACCATCCTGGTACTTCACCGGAGCGCGTACATTCACTGTTTCCTGACCATTGTACATCGCTTCCATGATGTCACTGTATCGGTCGGCCAATACATTTCGTTTTAATTTGCGGCTGCGGGTCATTTCAGATTCGTCGGCGTCAAACTCTTTGTGCATCAGCACAAACCGCCGCATACGCGCCCCTTCTGGCAATGATTCATTGACCTCATCTACCGCTTCCCGCACCAGAGCGTACACCTCTGATTTCTGCGACAAGTCTACAAATGTCGTGAATCCAATGCCTTGTTTTTCAGCCCAGTGACCCACGTTTTCAAAATCCATAATGATCATGGCGGTCACAAAGTCGCGGGTTTCGCCGCCCACGGCCATCACATCCCGGACATAAGGACTAAATTTCAAGCGGCCTTCAATAAATTGGGGGGAGAAGATTTCACCATTGGCCAACTTGATCATGTTCTTGACGCGATCCTGGAAAATAATATGTCCGTCTTCGTCAATGTAACCGGCGTCGCCTGTTTTGAACCAGCGACGGCCGTCTTCATCCACCACCGTATCTTTAGCCGTCGCTTCTGGGTTTTTGTAATATCCCTTCATTACCGTGGGGCCACAGATTTGTAGTTCACCCTCATCCGTCACCCGCACTTCCACGCCCGGGTTTGGAACCCCGACACTGGCAAATTTAATATCGCCGTCTCGATGCTGTGTAGCTCCCCCGGTCACTTCCGTGGAACCGTAAATTTGCTTTAGGTTAATCCCCATGGCATGGAAAAAGCGAATATGATCTGGGCTTAATGCGGCCCCGGCTGTGTACGCGCTGCGCAGGTGTGACATGCCTAACTGATTTCGCAGCGGGCCAAATACCAACATATCGCCTAATCTATAAGTCAATTGTAAACCTACGCCTGGACTTTCTCCATGCAGCTTCTTGTCTGCCATTTTATAACCGACCGGCAAAAACCAATCATAAAGTTTCCGGTTCAGCCAGGTGGCATCCTTCATACGCACCTGAACAGTCCCTACCAACCCTTCCCATAAGCGGGCGCTATAAAAAAGATTTTCCGGGGCAATCTCGCGGATATTTTGCCGCACCGTTTCTGGCTCTTCTGGAAAATTCATCATCATGCCAGAATAACAGTGGGGCACAATGCCAAAGGCCGGTTCAGCAATCCAGCCCATGGTCATAAAACTAACATGATTATCCGTTTCATAACGGGGATCAATAGAAAAGGCAGTGGTCGCTTCTGCAATTAAATTGCCATGGCTCAACATAACCCCTTTGGGTAAGCCTGTTGTACCAGAGGTATAACAAATCAGAGCCGTATCTTCCGACTGTCCCAAGGCAACTTCCGTCTCGAAGCGGCTCGGCTCATTTTTAGCCAGTTCCCGCCCCAATTCTTGCACGGCGGCAAATGAAATAAGCCAATCCTCATCATAGTCCCACATACCGCGATCATCCCAATAAATGACCTTCTTGAGAGCAGACGTGTTCTCCCTTATCTCCAGCAGCTTATCAACCTGTTCCTGATCCTGGGCCAGGGCAAACGTGGCGTCACTGTGGTTAATGATATATTCCATTTCACTGGGGATCGCATCTGTGTACAGGCCCACCATAGCCCCGCCGGCCGCCTGTAAACCTAAAAACCCCCACAAATATTCACGGTCATTGTCGCCAATTGAGCAAACGTGGTCCCCGCGCTGCAATCCCAGCACCATCATTCCCAAAGCAAATTGTTCCACCTGTTCATAGGAATCCTGCCAGGTGAATTCCTGCCAGATACCGAACTCTTTTTGCCGCAGAGCAATGCGGCCAGACCCATATTGCTTTACTTGATTTAGAAATGTTTGGGGTAATGTTTGTTCACTCATTCCAACTCTCTACTGTTCGCCAAGATATGCGTGTATCACATCGGGATCGTTCTTTACGTGGTCAGGGGTTCCATCAGCAATTTTACGGCCGAAGTCCAAAACAACCACCCGGTCTGAAATATCCATAACCAGCCCCATATCATGTTCAATGAGTACAATCGTCACATTCCGCAGCTCATGAATATCCAGAATGAAGCGGGCCATATCTTCTTTTTCTTCCACGTTCATGCCAGCCATCGGTTCATCGAGCAGTAGCAAATTTGGCTCCAACGCCAATGCCCGCCCCAACTCTACCCGCTTACGCAATCCATAGGGCAACGCGCCTACAACTGCTTTACGAATGTGGGCGATTTCTAAAAAGTCGATAATTTCTTCTACAACTTCTCGGTGTTCAACTTCTTCCCGTTGTGCTTTACCCCAATAAAGTAAACTTTGCCCTATATTTTGTTTCATATGAATATGACGGGCGGCCATAAGATTGTCCAACGTGCTTAACCCGGTGTAAAGGGCAATATTTTGGAATGTACGGGCAATGCCCAGAGGGGCTATTTTATGGGTAGGTGTTTTGGTGAGGTCGTTTTCGTGGTAGAGGATTTCTCCGTCTTGGGGACGATAAAACCCACTAATACAATTCAGCATGGAGGTTTTTCCGGCGCCATTGGGGCCAATGATAGCTCGGATTTCACCCTGCTGTACGGTAAAACCGACACCAGACAGAGCGGCATTACCTCCGAAACTGAGTGAAACGTTTTGGACGGTGAGTAAATCAGCGTTTGAACTCATGTAACCTTTTGTACTGGTTTGTTTTGTAATGTGCCTTGACAACAATATATTTGTGTTGGGCAATCATTTAGTTTATACACATGGGTTACTCCTCTTCTTACACAAAAGTTACCATATGCGTGTTGTATCGGCAAGAAATTGGGTGTGGCGGAGGGGTGAGTACGCAAGTGTGTAAGTGTGCAAGTTTGCAAGTGGCGAGTAATAGACTGTATTGCCTATTGGGGTGGGGGAACTGGGTTCAGTACAATTAGTTGGATGTTTGAATTTAGAGTGAGGGTTTCCTTTTTATGCTTCGTTTTTGGCCTTATATTTTTATTGTTTTCTTGATCGGGGGGCTGGTGTTATACGGCCGTTTCGCCACCTAGACTCTCTCCAAACAAACGTTGTTCATTTCATGAAAAAACTTCAAGGTTGTCTCAGCTTATCGCTCCTCATCCTGTTATTTGTGGGAATTCAATATGTAGGTGAGTGGATTTTGTCTTTCATCTGGCCGACAGTTTCCAAACAGATAGTAGAGACGCTTCAAGCTCTTATTGCCGTTCCCATATTTTTTTGGCTGGTGTTCAAACCGGAAAATATCTCCCCCACCTCATTCATCAGAAGGTATAAAGGACAGGTTTTCAGTGTGGTCATTTTTATAGCTATTTGTCTCTCGCTGATTTTTCTGGCATTTGATCTGGCATTTGAATGGATAAAAAACAACTTTCAAAACCCATTTGTCGTCTTAGTAGGCATCTTCCTGGCCGGTCTATTTATATCTACTGTTATATCTACTGGCCTTTTCATGTTGTATCTTCTGATTCCTGACGGTATTGGCTTGTACTATTTAGCTCAAGGACGATACCAACGAGCGTTGTGGTGGGTACGCTTGATGCAAAAGAGTCACATGGCCGCTGAATTGTTTTACAACCTGGAGGGAACGATTCTTGTGTATGCTGGTGATGTGGACACGGCCGTCTCCTTCATGCAACCGTTTACCCAAAGCAACTCGCTGATACATTTCCAAACCTGGGCTGTTTATGGGTGGGCATTGTTACAGCAAGGGCAAGTTGACACAGCTATTCAAGCCCTGGAAAAATCTATTTCTATCAAGCCGACCGAGCAAGCTTATCTCTATCTGGCAGAAGCAAACTTATAAACTGACACACCCAGTTTAGAACAACTGGAACAGGCAGAAACACTCTTCCTGGCTGACTGGACAAACAGGTTGCTACATGCTCAGTGGCTGGGTGTCATATGGGCGCTGCGTGCTCTGGCTTATGCCTGTCATGGACAGTGTGAAGAAGCGGAAACGGCCGTAACCACTGCCCTGGCCAAAGGTAAACGAAAACACATACCCGCCTGGGCTAAACTACATCTCTATCTTGGGCAAGCCCAACTGCATTGCGGTCAACAAAACCAAGCAATGGAACATTTCGTGACCGCTCGTTCTGTGGATCCACAGGGGTATTACGGCCGTATTGCCGCTCAGGCGCTCCGCAATATGGGAAAGATTACCTCTGATTCACAGCAAATACAGCATCATTGAAAAGTTTTGGGGAATAAATTGAATTCTGGCCTCATTGAGAGGAGATGTAAAAGCGCTAAACAGGGGTCAGGCTTACTTATTTGAGAATTGTCAGGAGAGCCAGAGAAACAGTCGTAGCATAACTCATAGCTGCCAAACGGCCGTCTATCAGCGCATGGCGTAAATCTTTTAACGGAACCCAACGTATGACGCTCTCTTCCAGGTCATCATTATTGGGCATTGTTTTCGGGAGAGCATTCTGAGCGCAAAACAAATGACCGACACCAATATGCCGATTAGGATCAACAATAAAACTTCCCAGATAAGTCCATTCGCTAGCGCTGTAGCCGCTTTCTTCCAACAGTTCACGCTGCACGGCCGTCAGTGGGTCTTCCCCCGTTTCAATGTAACCGCCCATCAGCTGCCAGGTAACGCGCCCCGTGCCATGCCGATAGCCTTCAAAGATTAAAGCTTCTCCATCTTTATTTATGACTAGAGCATTGACATAATCATTCGTATGAATTTTAGGCCAATCGGGAATCAAACGGCCGTTGGGCAACAAAACTTGCTCCATCGAAACCGTAATAAAGGGATGCTCAAAAATCAGCTCCGACCGAAGCACCTCCCATTTAGTTTGTTCCAGACCATCTTCTGACATTAACAATGCACCTCATTATAGTCTACCAGTACGCATATTAATCTTTTACCTCCCTCCCCATGTAAAAATAAACTGAACACATTACAATTTAGCTGTCTAATCTGTATCGTTCGTATATCCAATTTTGTTGATATCAGATAGGAGTTCGCATGCCCTCATACGTGTTCTTCGACAAGAATTCCGCACTCACTTTTCAAACAATCTGCTAGACAGAAAAGGGCGGCTAAGTTATACTATACAGCATCCATTGTATGGAAAACGTTATTTGATAGTAGGGAATTAACCCCGCAAAAAGCGGGGTTATTTGATTTCATTCGGTGTGGGGCAGCGCCCATCAAATGGCAATTGGTCTGGTAACAACATTCAGGAAAATGCACTAATGTGGCAACAGCCGTACAAGAAATAGAGGCTGCTTGATCATCTATTGGAGAATTTTATCATGATTGAAGAAGATGTAGTCTACTTAACCGCAGAAGGTCTACAACAAATAAATGAAGAATTAGCTTACCTGAAAAACGTCAAACGAGATGAATTGGCTGGCAAACTACAGGCAGCTATCGCCCAGGGAGACCTCAAAGAAAATGCCGATTACCATGCTGCCAAAGAGGAACAAGGATTTACCGAAGGCCGTGTAAGAGATCTGGAAGACACCCTACGCCGGGCTGAAATTATTAAAGAAAATGGCCCCTCAGATAAGGTGCGTGTGGGCAGTACCGTTACCGTCGTTGAAGAAGGCTTCGACGAGGAAGAAACGTATTACATTGTCGGCGCCCATGAGGCCGACCCCACCAACGGCCGTATCTCCAACGAATCCCCTATTGGCCATGCCTTGCTAGGTGCTAAAAAAGGGCAGGTCGTTTCTGCCAAGACCCCTGGCGGTCAAATCAGCTTTCAGATTCAATCCATTGACTGATTCTTACGCATCTGCTAATATTGTCGCCAATCGACAATATTTGTCGTTTTGACAATTTATAGACAAAGGCAATGACAGGGACATATTATTGGATTAGCCCGATGTCCAGAGAGAGATGAAACTGCTGCAATCATCTTCATCAAGCTTCAATAATGACACCCTTGAGCTGTATGACGAACAGTAATCAGTGTTCAGTAATCGGTCATAGTTAAACTAATCACTGAAAACTGATGACTGAAAACTGATAACCAAGTAGTTATAATCGGGAGACGCCCGTTACAGCGACAGGCTCGTATAGCTAACAGAGTTCTGCATTATTGTAGATAAACGGTGGTGGCACCACGTGCGACATAAAAATATGACGCTCGTCCTCCAATAAGGGGACGGGTGTTTTTTATTTCTACACCACCAGATCGGTCAGGTTGATGCGAGTTTCAATGAGGTTTACACAAACGTGTAAACAAATGGCGGTGGTACCGCGAGGCAAACGCTTCGTCCTCCAATGAGGGCGAGGCGTTTTTTATTTTAGCGTAGGCGTAATTTGAAATTCGGGTCGCGGATTACGGATCACGTTTTACGAAATAGGAGGTGCAATATGCACACAATTCGTACCAATGAACTGAAAAATCATATCGGAGAGCGTGTTCGCCTGACCGGTTGGCTGCATCATTTACGGCCGTTAGGCGGCATCAACTTCATCATTCTGCGCGATGGCTGGGGGACGATTCAAGCCGTGACGGAAAACGAAGCAGATTTACGGCCGTTGGCTGGATTAAGTCTGGAATCAATCATTGCCCTGATCGGTGTCGTCGTCGCGTCATCACAAGCGCCCGGCGGCGTGGAATTACACCAACCCCAGATTGAAGTGATAACACCTGTAACAGAAGCGCTACCCATTCCCCTAAACAAGCGGCAGATCAAAGCCAGACTGCCTGCTTTATTGAACCATAGCGTCGTTGCTAACCGGCATCCCACTCGCCGGGCCATCTTCCGAATTGCGGCCGGCGCAATGACTGGCTTCCGCAAAACATTGCTAGCCCATCATTTCACAGAGGTGCAAACGCCAAAACTGGTAGCCTCGGCTACCGAAAGCGGCGCCAATGTATTTGAACTGAATTATTTTGGACGGCCGGCTTATCTGGCCCAAAGCCCTCAATTTTACAAACAAATAATGGTGGGGGTGTTCGAGCGCGTGTTTGAAGTCGGCCCAGTTTTTCGCGCTGAACCGCATGACACCACCCGTCACACCAATGAATATGTTAGCCTGGATGTGGAATTCGGTTTCATTGAAAATCATTTCACCGTCATGGCGTTGCTGCGGGAAGTGTTGGCCGACATCATGGCCGAATTACAAACCAATTATCGGCCGGAATTAACCTTGTTGGAGGCCAATATACCTCCTGTACCGTCTGAGATTCCGCACATTCATTTTGCGGCCGCTAAAAAACTGTTAGCAAAACAACGCGGGACAGTTGAACCAACGGAAGGGGATTTGTCTCCCCAGGAAGAGCGCTGGCTGGGTGAATGGGTGCAGCAAGAACACAGCAGTGACTTTTTATTTGTGACGGGGTATCCGATGGGTAAACGGCCGTTTTACACCCACCCTGAACCCAAAAATCCCGAATACTCTAACTCCTTTGATCTCTTATTTCGGGGTACAGAACTGGTAACGGGTGGACAACGGCTGCACATTTACACAGAGTATCTGGCGGCGCTGCAAAAGGCAAAGCTGCCAGTGGAACCATTTACCACTTACCTGGAAGCATTCCGCTACGGTATGCCGCCACACGGTGGTTTTGCCATTGGCCTGGAACGTCTGCTGATGCAATTACTTGGTTTGCCTAACGTGCGACTGGCAACTTTATTCCCCCGTGACCAGAAACGGTTAACGCCTTAAAATAGAGATGCGGGTTTGACGAATGTTCACGGATAAAAATCTGTGGACATCCGTCAAATCCGTGTATCTATTTCTTCAAATAATAAGGAAGGTAACAATGGACAGAAAAGAACCCACAACCAAAGTAGAATTATTACAAATGGCAGCCGACGGCCGTACTCAACTCATCACCCTCATCAACAACATTCCCGAAAATTGTATGTTGGAAACAGGCGTAGAATCAGATTGGTCAATCAAAGACATTCTGGCACATATCGCCGCCTGGGAAATGAAAATGAGCGCCGCTTTTAGCGAGATTCAAACCAGTGATGATCCGCCAGATTGGCCCACGACAGATGAAGCCGTAAATGCGCTCAATGCAGATTTCTATGCAACGAATCAAGATAAGCCATTATCACAAGTGTTGGCTGAATTTCAGGCATCATATCCGCAGGCATTGGCGGCCGTACAAGCAATGTCCGAACATGATTTGTTTGCTCCTGATCGTTTTGTCTGGCGTGAGGGACGGCCGTTGTGGTGGGTAGTCGCCGGTAATACATTCGGTCATTACGGGGATCATATCCCTAACATTGAAGCTTGGCTGGCTGGCGTACACTTGCAGAAATGATTGCTAATTTGTAACAGCGCCCTCCAACTCTTCGGTCGGGGCCATCGTTGCCGCCCGTGCTGGCAAGGTCTGGCCTGGAACAAAGCTTTCCACCAGATCGGGGGCTTGCTCCACCAGCGCTGGCAGCGTCAGGGGCATCGCTTCCCACAAACGACGAGCCAATCATCGTTAGCAGCCAGCACCTGTCGCACAAATGCCTGCACCAGGGCCGTTTTCCCTCGACCGACGCCGCCAATCGCAAATATTACCTGTCCCTGGTTACGATTGGCTGTGTCCAGAACAGCTTGCAATCGCTCCAGTTCAGCCAAACGACCCACGAACATACCAGCGTCCGGCTCGGCTCGTTCGTGTTCATCAGTCATAAAGGCTGGTATGGCTAGCAGGGGGAGTAATGTATCTTCTGAGTCAGGAAATTGCCTGGATTTAATAGCCTTGTAAAGACTAATCGTTGCCGCCTCGGGCGGAATGCCTAATTCACCATCAAGCAGGCACACACATTCCTGGTATTGGCGCAGCGCCGCCGCTTGTTGTCCGCCCCGGGCATACAGCTTCATCAATTATGGTGGCATTACTCAATCTATTGCCGAATCTCTTCTTTTTATTGGTGGAACCCAGGAAGGCAAACCAGACGTTTTATAAACTTTGAGTTAACTTTTTCGACGTATAACCTGGTTTAGTATTGCCGGCGCTGTCACGTTACTTCATTTTTTAATTACAGTGGGGCTAATCTTTTGTCTTTATGTCAATTAACAAGAACGGATCGCCTTCAATCGTCGGTAAATTTTGGCACGTACCCAAATCACAAGTGTATGGATCAAACCAACCCAGGCGAATTTGGGCAATATCATTACGGGGCACAGGTAAATCATGCTGCTGTAGGATGAAGTCGCCTAGCTGCCAGTGGGGAAACCAAAGTCCCTGAGGATCGACTGTGTCGAAGGCGTAAGCGTCGGCAAGCTGGTTGCCGTTTTCATCAAGGAAGTGTATGAAGAGGCGGCGGGCGGATAGGGGCACGGCCGTGACTAGCCAGTATGTGACAAGGTGACAAGGTGAGGAGGTGAGGGGATCACACTCAAGATTATAGCCAAGAAAGGTAAGTTCGTCGCCGAATTGGGTGGTGGCGGGGAATTGAATTGTAATGGGGAATGGGGTGTCTAATATGGTGTGCGTTATGAGCTGATCTTCGGTCACGGCCGCACCCCATTCAGAAAGTTTTTCTTCCCAATACGGATCAAGCGACAGGGTTGACGGCCGTATAATATGACCACTCTCAGGTAAAATCAGCGTCCCTTCCTGTGGGTTAAAATGGCTGAGAGGAATATCATCATTTTGACGCAGCAGCGCCAAACTAGGACTGTCCATCGTTTCCGGCGACCAGCCAGCTAATGCGACACCGCTCCACTTCTCATCACCCTCGCGCTCCAACTCCTCATCACTAAAAACGGCTGCCTTCGCAAACGCAGATTGCCACACAAAAGGTACATCTCCCCCACCCGGCCACACATTAAAAATAAGGTACACCGTTCGGAGAACGTATAGTGAAAAGAACGTAAACGCCAGAATTGTCAAGAGCAATTTTGTGGTTTTTGTGGATAACCTGGGGAAAACTGTGGATAACTCAAGCAATTTGTGAATAAAGATCGCCGGAAACATTGTCACCACGACAAGGGTATTGATGCTGCGGATATGACTGGGAGCATTAATTGTCACCAAACTGGGGCTGAGGCTTACCAGTAACCAGAGTAGGATGAAGGCGTAACGGCCGTCTTTCCAGCGCCACATACTCAGCAACACCCCCCCGTAAAACAGGACAGCTACAAAGGGTGCAAACACAGGCACACCGGGCACACCTTCACGCCACAGCGGATCGCCCATCAGCCCAAACATCCCCGCCAACTTCAATCCATTTTGCAGTACCAGCAGCGGATTGCCCATTAACAAATCATCCAAAGGCTGGCTCACTTCAGCCACACGGAATTCTGCGCCAGGATTGGATTGTAAATAGTAGAAAAGGGGAAAAGCAGTGATGAGGAACACGGCCGTAAATCCCACCACACCTCGCCATCTAACCTTCAACTCCTGCCTATGCACCAGTGCCAGATACCCTACAAACAACGCATAAAAAATTGGTACCGCCCGTGCCGCCAGGTAAGTATAGAGGCTCAGGCCGGCGAAGAAGCCTGATAGAATGATGAGATGATGGAGTGACTTGCTACTTGTATACTTGCCATTTGTCACTTGCCCACTTGCATCTTGCCACCCTCGCCACCAAAAAAGCGCTGACAACCCGGCCACAAATGGCAGGAAAATAGCCCGCAGTGCCAGACGGCTGTAGAACACGGGCCAAAATAGCACGGCCAATAGCCCAGCCGCTAACAAGGCTACACGTACCCCAAACAATCGTTTAGCCAGGGCATAGGTCACAGCAACGCCCAGAAGTCCGCTAAACACGGCCGGTAATCGCAACACCAACAAATTATCACCCAACAAAAATAGAAATGCCGCTTCCAGATAATGGTAGCCCGCTTCATGACCATATGCCTCGGTGAAGTAAACAGTGTGACGGCCGTCGTCCAAAATAGATCGGTCAATCAACCAATGCGCCACCTCATCATGGGCCACACCGGGCGGCGATTCACCCACCACGCCGATGATACGCAAGGCAAAGGCAGTGATCAAGATGGCTATCATGACCCCTCGGAAACGAATAATGCTTATAGCTAATCGCTCCCCTGATAAATTTGCAATTTCCCTAAATCTATGGCGGCTCCCACCTGACTCAAAAAATTCATGCCAACACTTAGTCCTGAATGTTAAATTCAATTTTACTGTGAACAATGACTTCATCCAAGATGTTTGCCAAGTTGCCCCGATTAATTACTTCACCTAAACATACAGATAGAACTGGTATGTTGATAATATCCTCTATACTTGCCATGAATTTATCAATTATGCGCTTGACTGGATATTGTGCTTCTGCCTGAGCTTGTAGAGCCTCACGAATCTCATCTAAAGAAAAATCGCTTTTTACTACAAAGGTTACGGGGTATTTTTGGATTTTATCAATATCCAAAAAATACTTCTTTACATCAAGTGTTTCGGTTACTTGAAAAAATCGCCCTAGAGGACGCATCACAAAATCAATTCCGCCATCATTGGCATTAGTACGCCCAGTTTTGTAAAGAACCAGAACATCTTCTTCAATATCTTCAGGACTCCAACCCCAAAAAATAGATGTGTCACTATAGTAAATTTTAAGAATTGCAAAGCTGACAATTTCAAATATTCGGGCGTCAACATTGGGACGCAATAACGAAAGCAAATATTCTTCAACTTCGGCTGGATTTTCTTTTGATACAGTTTGCATCCGTTCACAATCATTGATGAAAGAATTGAATGCTCCTTGTTTTGCCTCGATATAAGCATTAATTATGTCAATAATCGCTTGAGCAATATTAAACTGCTCACCATCTTGAAATTCAATAACAAGTAGGTTTTCGTTTATCCAATATTCGTTAGTTTGAGTATCTCGGATAATTGGTACATATTCCGATGTTGGAAAATACTTCTCAAACTCTTTGTTCATCCGATGATTTAGAGCATGGTTCTGTAATTTACTGCCAAACGGAAGTTCACGTTGTCGGCGAAACAAATGAGTGAATTTTGCACCTTCTGCATCACGATAGTTACCGCTTTCGTGAAAATTACGAGCCAAATAATCTTCTATAAGCACATAAATTGCATACAAATTCCCAAAAGAACCTCTTGCTTTTGAACCTCTAGTTGCTGAAACAGTTTTTATATTTACATATTGCAACAGTTCGCTTTTTTCGAGAATAGCCTCACCATATTTTGAAAAATACCCTGCAAGTATGCGCCGAATTACGGCTGTAAAATCATGCTCTTTCATTCGTTACTTTCCAATAAGGTTAGTTGATTTGGTGGGATTTTAGGTTTCCCGTTTTTCCGCACATAGTTTTTTGCAGGGGGGAGAAGTTCTTCTCCATTGTAGTTTGATTGGATATGCAAGCGACGTAAGCCAATCTTAATGTAATCTTCTTGTAATTCAATCCCGATCGAACTGCGCTTAAGTCTCCTAGCTACAGAACAAGTTGTAAAAGTTCCTGCAAATGGATCAAGAACTAAGTCACCTTCATTGCTGCTTGCAGCCACAATTCTTTCCAATAGCGCTTCAGGCTTTTGTGTTGGATGTTGCTCATACTCTGGCATACGATAACGAACTCTAGGAAAATACCAGACATTTCCAGGAACTTTCTTGCTATTATATACGGTCGGAACTTTCTTTCGATAATCTATAAGTTTTCGCTTTGCGCCCGTTTTTGCTTCAACCATAATGTCATCAGCGTTAAAAACATAGTTTTTTGAATCTTTAACGCAATGTAGGATTGGCTCATACATGGATCCGAAGTATTTCTGCGCCTGAACACCCGAACTATCGTAACGCCAAATTATCCGCGACAATATTTCCAATCGATTCCGCAGATAAATGTCGAGGAAAGGCATACTTTGAGTGCTTGCCATAACATATAAACTACCATGCGGCTTTAGCAAAGCAATGCAAGACTTCAACCACTCTTTACACCATACAACATATTCTTCATCAGATGACCATTTATCAACAAAATTAGCGTATCTTTTGCCAATGTTATAGGGCGGATCTGCAAAAATAAGATCAACACTTTCATTTGGCAATGACTTAAGCGCCTGTAGAGCGTCACCATGGTATATCGTGTGATTCTCAGATTTGTAAGTCTTGAAATTTCTCATGGGAGTTATTGTAATAGCTTATGCGTTCTAAGGGAAACAAATTCATAGGACAATTGGCAATTTTATCCATCTTAAACTAATCACAATTTCGCTGCAATGGACGCAGGCAGAATATCCGCCAGAATTTTGCGTTCATCTGGTCCCACTACCCGCAACGCCAGCAGCCCGGCCGGATAAAGTAAAATGCCAAATAATCCTACCAGCAGATGAATTTGTCCGCCCAGATACATAGCT
>JAAEOP010001019.1 GCA_024223125.1 Chloroflexota bacterium | reverse complement strand
CATGTAGGTAAATAAAGAACGTTCATAGGTTGCAATTGTTTGCATAGCTTGCTTTAATTCTCTGCGCCGTCCTTCATAGTTAGATAATTCATCCTCAAATTGGTTACCGTACTCTCGACCCAAATCGGCCAGATAAGTAATGGCGGCTGTGGTTCCAGCCAAGCCTTCCTGATTAGCTGTGCCTGTTTCAAATTTGTACGGGACGTTGGGATTTGCGGGTCGAACCTGGTAGGCGTGGAGTTGCTCCAGTAAATTAAATTTGCCCCATAAGGCGCCAACATGCGGGCCAAAAAATTTGTAAGCTGAACAGACCAGAAAATCACAGCCTAATGTTTGTACGTCGATGGGGCCATGGGGGGCATAGTGTACGGCGTCAACCCACAACCAGGCGCCAACGTTGCGAGTTAAGGCAGCAATTCGCGAGATGGGATTGATGGTTCCGACTGCATTAGAGGCATAGCCAACAGCTACCAGCCTGGTTTTACTGGTTAGCAGCGAGGCTAGATGTTCAATGTCCAGCCGGCAATCTTCCACATCAAAATCGACCCATTTGATTTTTGCGCCCTGTTCCTCCAGGGCCAGCCATGGGGAGATATTGGCATCGTGATCCAGGCGAGAGACCACAATCTCATCGCCGGGCTGCATGGTGCGGCCAATAGAGCGGCTGAGACTGTAGGTGAGGGTTGTCATATTG
>JAAEOP010001018.1 GCA_024223125.1 Chloroflexota bacterium | reverse complement strand
CAAATCGTCGGCTAAACGGTGGGCAAAATCGGCGTCCTGGCGGGCATGACTGAGGAAAATCTGGCGGGGATTGCGTTCCGGCGCTGTAATGGTTGGCGGCGCGGCGTCCAGGGCAACCGGGTCGGACAAATCGGGCCACTCCACCTTAGGCCGCAGCCGGGCGCAAAAATTCAGCAAATCGTCTAAACGGCGCTGGCGATTCAGCCGCTGCACCAGGTTGTGAATACGCTCTGATAAGGTTTCGCCGCGCAAATTATCATATTTGACCCCCAGGCGTAAACAGAGATCACGAAACTCTGTCAGATTGAAAGTATCATCAATGAGGTCGTGTATCTGGACGAGTAAGTTTGCTTTTGGATCTTGCGCCATACGGCCGCTCTGGTTTTAAGCTGGTTGGTTTATAGATTGAGTGGCAAAAATTATAACCCATTTTGGCAAAATGGATAAGCAGCTTTTTATGTGCGTGACGGTAGGTCAAGAGTTGCCAACTTTTTGGAAAGTTGGCAACTCTAACCTCAAAAAGGTGTTGTGTCAGACGGCCGTAAACGCTCGCTCAAACGCCGCCGCTGTCGGCCCCATGCGGGTTAGCCAGATTGCGGCGCACAAAATCTTCAACCAACAGCAGCATGCCTCCTGAATGGTTAATAACGTCTAACAAGGTAGACATTGAATCTACTTCTTCAACTTGCTCCGTAACAAACCATTGCAAGAATTGGTGGCTGGCATAATCTTTTTCTGCTTCGGCAATTGTTACCAGATTGTTTATCTGGTCGGTCACTTTCATTTCCTGGTTGAGGGCAAACTCGACGGCCGTGGCCGGGCTGTCAAACTCATTTTTCAATTCAGGAAGAGTGGGGATAAGCGGCTTGGCTCCTGTTTCCAGCAGAAAATGTACAAACTTCATGGCATGCATCCGCTCTTCTTCCGCTTGCCGGTAAAAGAAAGCTGCTAGGTCGGGCAGGCTCTTGTCGTCAAAATAGATGGCGATGGCAATATATTGCTGTGAGGCCATAAATTCACTTTGGATTTGGGCGTTCATCGCCGCTACAACTTTCGGTTTTACAATCATGGGTTTCTCCTTTTTATCTCACGCAAAGGTGTAGATAGTAGTCGCGGTTTCTATACCGCATAGTCTGGTGCGAAAGAGATTTCGCAGCTACAAGTAACTCTTGACCATTACAAATTTGTGATGAAAATTTTGGCTTACCGATTTTTATTTTCTGTTGGCAGCTTACCCAGCCAGTAACCAGCGGCCGAACCGAGGAGAAGAGGGATGCTGCCAAAGAGGGTGACGCCAATGAGGGGGTGGATAACCAACCCACCGCCTAAACTGCCGATCATGGCAAAGGGGCAGGCCACAAGATAGCCTATGGCCGTAGAGACCTTCACTGTTCTATTCTTCGCCCGATTCATTAAAAACAAAATAAACCCGGCCGAAATCATCCCCATTGGTAGGAAATACAAACTCTCTATGACGCTGTCTGGCGGCCGTCCAAAGCGCAGCCAGAAAAAGAGAATCTGCACCGCGGGCCAGATGAAAGAGAGAAGAATAAACCAGGGAGTCGGCCGTTTCATTGAAGATGTTTATACCAGAGTGAATTCCCAACCGCAACTTGCCATTGTCAGTTAAAATCCGACCGTGTTACAATGCGGTCATGACTTCCAAAACAATCGGCCGTTACGAAATTAAAGAACAATTAGGGCGAGGCGGTATGGCTACCGTCTTTCGCGCCTTCGATCCCCGCTTCAAGCGGGAGGTAGCTGTTAAAGTGTTGCCCCGCGCATTGATGCTGGATGATATCCAATTCCGTGCCCGTTTTGAACGTGAGGCGGAAACGATTGCCGCTCTGGAACACCCAGCCATTGTGCCCGTTTATGATTTTGGCGAGGAAGACGGCCAGCCCTACTTGGTGATGCGATTGATGACCGGCGGTTCGCTGGCTGACCGGTTGGAGGAGGGACCACTGCCGGTATCTGAAGTGACGCACATCCTGGAACGCATGGGCGCGGCTCTGGACCGGGCGCATGGACAGGGTATTATCCACCGCGACTTAAAGCCCGGCAATATCCTGTTCGATCAGTACAATGACGCTTTTCTGGCCGATTTTGGCATTGCCCGCCTTGCCGAATCGAGCAGTACCCTGACGGGAACGGGCATCATTGGCACGCCCGCTTACATGAGTCCCGAACAGATTCAAGGTAACCCGGTAGACGGCCGTACCGACATCTACGCCCTTGGTATCATCGTCTTTGAAATGCTCATCGGCGAAAAACCATACCAAGCAAACACCCCAGCTATGCTGCTGGTCAAGCATATGACCGAACCGATACCCCGCGTGTTGGATGTGAAGCCAGACCTACCACCCGGTTGTGAAGAAGTCGTCACTCGTGCCACTGCTAAAGAAGCCAGCGACCGTTATGACCAGGCTGGGCAGATGGCGCAAACGTTAACCTCATCTTTGAAACGGGAAACCATTAAGCGGCCAATAACGCCGCCATCACCCCCAACGGCCGTAACTGAAGTATCCTCTCCCCCACCTGAAGTCGTTGCGCCGACCGACTCTATTTCACATCCGCCTGAAGCGGCTGAAATGACCGCACTCGAAATAGGCCGCCGAATCCCACGCCGAGCCTGGATGGTGGGCGGGGTGGCTTTGATCATGATTTGCTGTTTATGTGCTGTGGCGGCTAACGTCATCAATTCACAAACCGAAGCCGATTCCCCCTTTACCGAAACGCAGGTTGTTGAAAATGGACAGGAGGAGACGGCTGCGACCGCACCTGCCGAACTCATCGCCAACGAAACGGAGATTGTTGAAAATGGAGAGGAGGAGATGGCTGTGACCGCACCTGTCGAACCCATCGCCACCGAAACGCAGGTTGTTGAAAATGGAGAGGAGGAGATGGTTGCGACCACACCTGCCGAACCCATCGCCGAAGCCGCAGAAACCAACAATTTTAGCCGAGAAAATGTCACAGATATGGAAGGGTTGCTGCAATTGGGACGGGGATCGGTAGAAACGGTCGTGCTCAGTCCAGATGGGCGGTATTTAGCTTTGGGCGGCAGCCTGGGCGTTTGGGTTTATGACGCTTACAGTCTGGAACCGGTGGAGCTTTTACAGGGACATATGGATCGGGTTTCGGCCGTTGCCTGGTCGCCAGATAGTAGACACATCGCTTCTGCTAGTTGGGATAACACCATTCGTATTTGGAATGTAGCGGCCGTTGAAACAGTACACACCATTAACGGAGACGACCAATTCATCGCTCTGGCCTGGTCTCCCGATGGCTCAACCTTAGCCGCATCTACCTGGGACAGTCCGGTGGAATTATGGGAAGCAGAGACCGGCTTTCACCTGGGCGAATTGGAAGGGCATACAGATACCATTTACCATTTGGCCTGGTCGCCAGATGGAGACATTTTGGCCTCGGCCGGTCAGGATGCCATTCGTCTGTGGGATGCGGCCGAATTTGAAGAAACAGCCGTCTTAACCGGCTATGATGGAGAGATTGCCAATTTAACCTGGTCGGCCGACGGGTCGCAGTTGATTTCCGGTGGGTTGGATGACTCTATTATCCGTATCTGGACGGCCGACGGAGACATTCTGCAAGAGTGGTTAGCCCACGATTATGGCGTCTATGATGCGGTCTGGTCACCTGATGGTACGAAAATCCTTTCCACTGGCGACGATGGGGTGATGCGTCTGTGGGAAGCGGCCACCGGCAGAGCGCTGCGTGAATTACCAATGACCTCTAGTACGCCCATCCGCATTCTCTGGCTGGCCGATGTCAACCAGCTTATCTTGCTTCAAGCAGATGGTACGATTTTGCAGGTAGACGCGGCCGAAGAACGTGAGATAAATCGTCTGCGTGAACATACAGCCGGGGTATGGAGTGTGGCCTGGTCGCCAGACGGAGAACTGCTGGCGTCGGGTAACAGCGATTCCACCGTGCGTTTGTGGGAAGTGGCTACCGGTCAGCAGGTCGGGATTTTGGAGGGGCATGAGTATGGGGTTTCGGCCGTTGTCTGGACACAAGATGGCGACTTCCTGATTTCTGGCGGGGAAGATGGCTTTGTGCGTTTTTGGGATGTAGCTGAACAGTTTGAAGTGGATCGATGGCAGCACCCTGATTTTGACGGCACCAGCGCGTTGGCAGTGGCGCCCCGTGCCCCCTGGTTGGCTATTGCTGATTGGGAAGGGCATGTCTGGGTGATAGATGTGGGAAATGAAACCATTGTGGCCGAATGGCAGGCGCATGATGATGCGGTGATGCAGTTGGCCTGGTCGCCGGAGGGCACAGAATTGGCTACAAGTGGGGCGGACACGGCCGTGCGAATCTGGGAAGCGGAAACGGCCGAATTACTTGCAGAACTGGTCGGCCACACCGATGTCGTTGAAGATGTGGTCTGGTCGCCGGATGGAGCGCATCTTGCCTCCGCCGGCCATGACGAAACCCTGCGTGTCTGGGAAGCGGAAACGGCCGAGGAATTGTGGCAAGAAGGTCATGGCGACCTGGTGATGAGTACAGCCTGGGCGCCCACCGGGTTCCCCTTAGCTTCCAGTCGTTATGATGGGGCGATATTCTTGTGGAATCCAGACAATGGGCGGGAACTACACCAATTGTACGGCCACCTGGGACCGGTAGATTCAATGGCCTGGTCGCCAGATGGCGCCCGGCTGGCTTCTGGCAGCGGCGATGGAACTATCATTATTTGGGGTCTGCCTTAGGGAATGCTCGTTTTTAATTTGGCAAGATTGGTTCACTCTCGAAAGAGTGAACCAATCTGGAAACTCAAAAGTTATTTACGGGCAAGCCCTTAGTGAATTCCTGACAGCGCTTCTTCAGTAGATCGAGCAATACAGAATTCACTATGAGTACCACCGAGTGTGGTTCTTCAAATGTAAAAGTTTCAATCACTTCAACAATAAGCTGTTGAATTATCAACTCGAGAGGACGTATGTTGCCTAAACTCTCATCATTTTCCTTGATCCTAGCTCTACCGAGCATATTGCTCTGGCTGTTGTTCCTGTCGCTACAGCCGGCTCAGGCCATAGTCTATATTGTGGGTACGCCTCCCTGTGTGACCACGATTCAAGCTTGCATTAACCTGGCGGCAGCCGGAGATACGGTGCAGATTCCCAGCGGAACCTACAATGAGAGCCTGACGTTGTTATCACCCATCAATTTGCAAGGAGCGGCTGTCAATAAGCCGGTTATCCAACCCCCAGCCGGCCAGCGCGGATTGTTGATCAGTGGGGCAGCCATTGCTGCCAATACCATCATCGAGAACATCATTTTTACCGGAGCCAATATTTATGGGGGTGGCAACTCCTGTGTTTTTGATGAGTGTGGTGCGGGCATTGCTATTCAGAATGAAGCCTTCCCTATCTTGCGTAACCTGGATGTTAACAACAATCAAGCTTATAAAGGTGCTGGTATCTATTTGGAACCTGATACCTCCTTGATCTTGGAGGATTCAACAGTGGCCAACAATAGTGCGGTTTTTGTGGGGGGTGGTATTGGAGGGGATAGTAATGTCGTGCTACCGATCACCCAGACCATGATCATACGTGACAGTTTCATCATTGGTAATGATGCCACTCAATCTGGTGGCGGTATTAGTTGGGGAGCCCAGCCAGCCAATAACTATACCTTTGTCATTAGCAACTCAACCATTGCTACGAACACCATGACTTGTTTAAGTTCCAATTGTAATGGGGCTGGTGTGAAATTACTCGACTTAGTGTCTGCCACTGTATTCAACACCCTGTTCCAAGAAAACAGTTGCTTTAACAATGGGGGTAATCAATGTAGTGGGGGTGGCTTGTCGATCCTCGCATTCCGACCCATGCAGGTGACGATGACAGCAACCAACTTTATCAGCAATACAGCAGAAGGGGCAGGTGGGGGCATGGTCAGTGGGGGTGTAGGAGACGGCTTGTCCATCAGCGAGGGGACTTGGTCGGGCAATACGGCTGGGGGCGTTACGTCTGGTGGGGCGACATATGGCGGTGGCGCCCTCAGGGTCAGCGGCGACAACATCACCATCAGCGGGACGCAATTTATCAGCAATACGGCGCAGGGATCGGGTGGGGCGATTGTGATCGGATTTGCCCCTACCTTTCAAGTGACGAACGCTGCTTTTGAAAAGAACCGAAGCCAAGCTCATGACGGTGGGGCTATCGCTGTCCTGGCGAACGTTCATTTGCAGGTGACGAATACGACTTTTATCGACAATGCGGCTGCCGACGATGGCGGTGCCATTACCACCTGGGACATCGGCATTGCTCAGGGGGTAACGGCCGTTGACAGCACCTTCAGCAACAATGCGGCTGCTCTTGGCGACGGCGGGGCCATCCGCATGCGGGGCGATCTCAATCTGATGAACACAGACTTTGCCGACAATACGGCCGAAGGTGAGGGCGGAGCCGTCTATCTCGATCTGGCCAACACTGGCGTTCATCAGGTAACTGGCGGTCTCTTTCAGGAGAATTCGGCTCAAGCCAGCGGTGGCGCCTTTAGTTGGGGGGGAGGAGCCCTCAATATCGGTGCTGGCCGCCTCACTATTAGCGGCAGCCAATTCCTAACCAATTCAGCCCCAGCCAACAGCGGTTATGGTGGTGCTATCTTAGTTGGTATTGATATGACGGCCACCAATACGATTTTTCAAGGGAACCAGGCCATAGTTGGGGGCGCTATTGGCACGAACCCGTTTGCCAGCGGTATCATAATGAACTTGAATGATACGACATTGATCGCTAACCAAGCGAGCGGGGTTGGTGGTGGGGCTGTATTAGTCGAGAATGCCCAGTTCAACGGCGGCCTGGTACAGGGCAACAGCACCCCTGGCAGTGGCGGTGGGGTGTATACCGACGGCTGGTTGCGTATGACCGGGACCCAGGTGTTGAGCAATACGGCCGGCACGCGGGGTGGGGGTATTTACGCCCAAGACCCCATTACCTTGACCTCAGTTTTGGTGCAGGATAACCAGGTCAGTGGCGGGGATGGCGGTGGTATTTCTTTCTCGGTTGCTTTTGAAGAAAGCCTCATCTCGGGCACGCAAGTGATCAATAATATGGCTAGCAACAACGGTGGCGGCATTGATCATTTCGGTAATCTTATCTTGATTAACTCAAACTTAGAGGGTAATACGGCCGTCAACGGTGATGGCGGCGGACTTAATACCGGTTTCTCTGTTTTCATGACCAATACCACTGTGCTCAGCAACACGGCTGGTGGCGATGGTGGTGGTATGGATGTTAACTCTGCTCTGCGCCTGTACAGTGGTCGTTTCCAGGGCAATACCAGCGGCAGAAACGGGGGAGGGGTCTACGCCGGCTCTACTGGTCCTTTTGAAAATGCGGTGGTGATCAACAACCAAGCTCAGGACAATGGAGGCGGCATGCATGTCTACTTCCTCGTTCAAGGTATGAGGGATAGTTTGTTTCAAGAAAATGTTGCTCAAGATCGGGGCGGCGGTCTGTATGTTGGCCTGTCAACCTTTACCGTGGATAGTACTCGTTTCATCAGCAATGCGGCCAATTTAGGTGGTGGCCTATCCGGTGAGGGTACGAGCGGTACTCTCGGAAGCAAGGTTGTCAATTCGGTCTTTTCCCGTAAT
>JAAEOP010001017.1 GCA_024223125.1 Chloroflexota bacterium | reverse complement strand
TTTGTTACCGAAACCAGGCTTGAGTGGGCGCAAAAATATGAGCGTGACCCAGAATTATTGGAAATGTACGAAACGGATGTGTTACCCGCGCTATCCGTAGCTAATATGCGGGAATTATTGCGGGCAACAATGCCTTTACCGTAATTAACGCCGCATCAAGCAGCCAAGTTAGTTATCAAACATCTTGATAACCGTACTCGTTCTCGCAAATCTCGGCTGAGAAAGGCTCTCAGCCCTTGAATCTAACATTGTCAAAGTAGTAACGAATTATTAATAGGTTCGCTCATTGTATTCGCCCCTTAAAAGAACTTTCTACTCTTATAAACACTATGGACGTTCCTATTATGTCAAAGTTCCTTTTGTTGAAGTGATATTGGTTCTACGCAGGTCAATGTCTACGGCCGTTCGCAGCGCCCGTGTCAATGCTTTGAATAACGCTTCCGCTTTGTGGTGGTCGTTACGGCCGTCACTCTTTGCATGTATGGTCAACCGGGTATGGACGGCAAATGTCTCAAAAAAGTGCTGCACGAGGTCGGTGGGGAATTGGCCGATGGCGGGAGTGGCCCAGGCGGCGTGGAAGATGGTATACGGCCGTCCGCTCACATCCAACGCCACAAACCCCAATGCCTCATCCATAGGCACATACGCATGACCCACCCGGTTAATTCCTTTACGGTCGCCCAATGCCTGGTCAAACGCTTTGCCTAAAACGATGGCTGTGTCTTCGATAGTGTGGTGGCTGTCAATGTGCAAATCCCCTTTTGCCGTTACCTTCAAATCAAAGAGGCCGTGGACGGCGACGGCCGTGAGCATATGATCCAAAAACCCTACACCCGTACTAATCTCATGCTGCCCGGAACCATCCAAATTCAACTCAATTTGAATATCTGTTTCTGATGTTTGGCGGTGAATTGTTGCTTTTCTATTCATAACAATTTCTTTAAAATTCCCAGCAATCGATCCGTGTCTTGTGGACGGCCGACACTGATACGAATGCAGTTGTCCACCCCCGGTTTGTTGAAGTAGCGGACGAGGATGCCTTCTTGTTCTAAGTCACGTTTGAGTTTATGCGCTGGACGGCCGATAACCCGACACAAAATAAAATTCGCCAAACTTGGATACGGTTCCAAATACTCAATTTTACCTAAGGCTGCACTCATCCGGTCGCGTTCCGCCACCAGCAAGTGTACCTTTTCTTGCATCCAGGTTGGGTCTTGCAAAGCAGTCAGGGCGGCAATGTTGGCAGCTACATTGACGTTGTAGGGCTGTTTGATTTTCCACAGATGGGGCAGCAGCCAATCGGGAAAAGCGCCGTAACCGATACGCAATCCGGCTAGCCCGGCCAGTTTGCTAAAGGTACGTAAAACGACCAGGTTATCATATTCCAACACCCAACGCATATGGTTTTGGTAGCCGTCCAGTTCGGCAAAGTCGGCGTAAGCTTCATCCAGCAACAGTAATACTGGTAACTTAAGCAGGCGGTGCAGGGTGTGGTCATCTAACACACTGCCGTCGGGATTATTAGGGGAGCAGAGGATGATGATTTTGGCGTTATGTTGTTTGACGGCCGTTTCAATTCCCACCACATCCAGACTAAAATCCGGCTGGCGGGGGATGGGACTATATTGGCCGGCGTTAACGGCCGTGCTAAACGGATACATGCCAAACGATGGCGGACAGTCTACCACCACATCGCCCGGTTCCAAGACCACACGCAGCACAAGGTCAATCAATTCATCCGCTCCCGCGCCAGCCATCAACCGCTCTTTGGGCACATTTACATAGTCGCTTAATGCTTGCCGCAGTTCATTCGATTCTGGGTCTGGGTAGATGTGGAAATATTTGCCTGCTGCCAGCGCCGACAACGCCTGCGGTGAAGGGCCATATGGGTTTTCATTGGCGTCTAGTTTGACAATATCATGCGGCCGTCGTCCGAGTCGCACCGATAATATCTCGAAGGGCACAATGGGTGTGTACGGTTTCATGGCGATGATGTCTGGGCGTACAAAGTTGTTGATGTTTGTCATATCTCCTCAAGATTGAGCCACATTTCACGTTTACCGGTATTGAATCCTTCTTTCTCGTAAAAGGCGATGGCTCGTTGGTTAAACTCGTACACATTCAAATTGATTTGGGTCAATTCCCGTTCTTTGGCGAAAGTAACGGCCGTATTCAGCAACAATTGTGCTACCCCCTGTCCCTGAAAATCGGCGGCCACAATCAGCGTGGAAATATGTAGATAATCTTGAGTATAAAACAGCGGGTGTTTCTGCGTTTTGGGCTTCAGCAGAATCATGCCCGCTAACCGATCCGCAGCTTCGGCCACATAGAGATGAATTTTTTCATCAGCCAACCGTTCAACCAGAAAGTTAGACGGCCGGGCAATCTCTTCTGTTGTGCGAAAAGTATCAGGCATCGCTTCATGGTGCAGCGCATCAATCTCCGCATACAATAAAAACAGCCCTTCCTGATCTGCCAATGTTGCTTCCCGAATAACAATATCCATCATAAAATCTCCCAATCTCCAATCTCTTAGGGAACGCTCGTTTTTAACTTGGCCAGATTGGTTCACTCTCGAAAGAGTGAACCAATCTGGAAACTCAAAAGTTATTTACGAACAAGCCCTTAATCTCTCAATCTCTTAATCGCCGCACTCGTATGACCATCCAACATCTCCGCCTGAGCAATACGGGCGGCAATAGGGCTAAGTTGATCTGAGGTGACATCATCAAGCTGGATGATGCTGCTAATTTTAACAAAGTCGCTGACATTGAGCGGGGAGGCAAACTGGGCTGTGCCTCCGGTGGGCATGGTGTGGCTTGGCCCGGCCACGTAGTCACCCAAAACTTCAAAGCTGCGCTCGCCGATGAAGATACCACCAGCGTTGGTTATTTTATCTGCCCATATTTGCGGATTGGCGCTGGCGATGCAGGTGTGTTCGGCCGCAAAGTCGGACGCCAGTACACACGCTTCAGTCATATCTTTTGTGATGATGATGCCGCCCTGGTTTGCCAGTGAGAGGGTGATGATCCCGCTGCGGCCGAGATCTTTTATTTGACGGCCGATTTCAAGCTGCACGGCCGTTGCCAGCTTTCGTGATGGCGTCATTAAAATTGCTGTCGCCAGGATGTCATGTTCGGCTTGGGCACACATATCGGCCGCAACCCAGGCCGGGTCAGCCGTCTCATCTGCCACCACCACCGTTTCTGTCGGCCCATAGAGACCATCAATGCCCACAATGCCGTACACTTGCTTCTTAGCCAGGGTGACAAACAGGTTGCCGGGACCCACAATTTTATCTACACGGGAAATGGATGTTGTGCCAAAGGCCAGTGCGCCGATGGCCATGGCTCCGCCGAGGGTATAAATGGTGTCAATGTTGGCGATACTGGCCGCAGCCAGAATAACATCTGGTACCTTACCATCTTGCCCTGGCGGGGTAGCAACGACAATGTCGGGTACCCCCGCTACCTGTGCCGGAATGACGCTCATCAGCAAGCTGGAGGGTAGGGGGGCGGTGCCGCCGGGCACGTAAACGCCTACGCGCCGGATGGGGGTTGTGCGTTGGCCTAAAATGCCGCCCATTTTGATAGTTGTCCAGTTGGGCAGCGGTTGGTAGCTGTGGAATTGGCGAATACGGCCGGCCGCAAAACGCAGCGCGTCGGCTAAATCGGGGGGGATATGGGAGATGGCCGTTTCAATCTCCTCTTTATCCACTACAAAACTGTCTAGCGCTACCCGGTCAATTTTGGCTGTCCACTCACGCAAAGCGGTATCGCCTTGTTGGCGGATGTCTTGGAGGATACTGGTTACGGCCGTATCTGGTGTAGCACCCTTACCAAATATCTCATCCAAACTGGCCTGTAATGCCGGCGGAACCTGCGGCTCCAAAGCCATCTCCCGCCGCAAAATCGTTTGTCGCGCCTCTTCAACTGAAATAATATTGATCATCTCCAATCTCCTAATCTCCAACCCCCAACCCAACCAACATCGCCTTATACCGCGCCGGTTCTTCTTCAAAAATGTAGGTGCAGGGGGACACAATAACGCCGCTGCCGCCGATGGAACGTAGTTCGGCGATGGCAGTAAACAGGTCTGCTTTGGGCACGATGATGTTGATAGCGTACCAGCTATCACCGTTGTGGGTGATGACGCGAGAGATGGTGGGGCCTTGTAGTCCAGCGATATGCTGCTTCGGCCGCATGAGGGTGGCGATGGCTTCTGGCGAATTGCCGTGAATGTTGGCCGTCACCAGATAGGAGCCTTCAGCCCGAAGATGGGCTTCGATGTATTCTAGAATCTGCTGGGCTACAGCCAACACTGGCGGCCGCTGCTGCAAAGTGTGTTTGTTGGCGATGAGTACCGCCTGGGAAGCGAGAATTTGTCCGTCGCTTAACGGCCGTAAATGATTATCCCTTAATGTCACCCCTGACGAGACCAAATCGGCAATAATGTCGGCAAAACCAATGGCCGGTGCAATTTCCAATGTTCCTTCTACAGTTATAAGCTTGTAGTTAAGGACATAATGTTCATTCAGGAAAGCCCCGGTGACTTTCGGAAATTTGGTGGCGATGCGGAGGGGACGGCCGTCTCCAGCCAACTCCTCTGCCCACTGTACCAAGTCGGCCATCGTTTGTACTGGCAGCTTTTCCGGCACGGCTAGATTCAAGGTGCATGGTGCATACCCTAACGCATCGTGTAGGGTCAGGATTTTGCGGCCGTTGTCAAACCCTTTTTCGGCCAGCACATCATAGCCAGTAATACCAAAATCCAGACTGCCTTCACGGACGCCAGTTACAATGTCAGACGGCCGTTGAAACATAACCGATAAGGCTGGCAGAACAGGAATAGCAGCCACATATTGACGTGGATTCGGCCGATACACCTTCAGCCCACAGTTGGCTAAAAAATTAAACGTTGCTTGTTGCAAGGCTCCCTTGCTGGGTAAGCCAATGCGAATATCGGTTCTTGACATTAGGTTTCCTCATATCAGGTTGTAAAATAAGTCTGTGCTTTTCGGAGATTAGAGATTAAGAGATTAGAGATTGCCCAATCTCCCAATCCTCAACAAAAAAACCCTCCCCAGGTTTGAGGAGGGTTTCTAGTTACCTAAAAACAATGGTGCAAAAAGCTACTGCCTCAACCCAGGGGCCAATTTTGCCACCGATGATAATGACTGTGCTGGGTAAAATTGGGGATTGAAGTGAACAATTTTTGCATAACAGACAAAAGTTTAACACATAGCATCCAATTCGCAACTACAGGTGGTAGTTGCACGTTGGTGGGTAAACGCTACAATGCTCCAAACGCTAATCTGGAGAGTGCAATATGAATGTTCGTTGTAATTTTTGTGGTCACTCATTTACGCTGAGTCGGGAATATATGAAGGAAGCAGTAGCCGATGCTCAAGAGAAAAAACAATCTTATCATGGGTTGGAGTGTGTAAACTGCCGCAAATTGATCAAGGTTTCGATTAAACAGATGCGTCGTTATTTACCACGAGAGTCAACGGCCGAGTAGGACATGTCAGGGTGCGTACAATTGATGTTTTTGCATGTATTGCCATACGGCCGTATTGACCAGATATTGTATTGATTTGCCCGACGCTGCCCACTGCCGAACAGTAGTGGAGGAAAGAGTGACTGTGGGACCAGTGAGCATGTCTACGGTCATTTTAATGTTGGGAACGGCCGTTTCCAATTCTGTCCAATTTACTGTTACCCCTGGCCGAGGCAAGATTGCCAGACGACATTGGGTAATGAGACGGTGTGGTTCTTCCCAGGCTGGCAAATCGTGTAGAGAATCTGACCCAGCCAGAAGCCACAAGTTGGTTTTGGGATAGGCTGTGTGAATGTGGGGAAGGAGGGTGACAGTGGTGTGGGGTGGCGGCCGTTTCAGGTCGGTTGTATCTAATTGAAAGGCAGGATTAGCGGCAATTGCTAATTGCACCATTGCTAGGCGATGGGAAACGGCCGAGACGGGTTGGTTTAATTTATGGGGCGGACAACCCACCGGCAAAAAAAGAACCGTATCCAATTGAAGTTGTTCAAAAGCGGTTTGAGCCAACCATAAATGCCCGATATGGGGCGGATCAAATGTGCCCCCCAGTAAGCCAATTCGTTTCATCTGATTGCTTACTAATCACCCCATTCCAGCACACTATCCCCGATATAAACGGTATCCCCTGCCTGTACACCGGCTTCGGTCAATGCGGCCGAGATACCCATGCTTTCCAGAATTTGTTGAAAGCGGATCAATGTGGCGTCAAATTCAAAATAAGTCATTGCGGCCACTTTTTCAATCCGTTTACCGTGTATCCGCCAACCATCTTCCTCCGGCGTTATCCAGAAATCTTCATCCTCATCTGGTTTCAAGACAATGATATCCGTTGCTGTTGGCTCTAGTTCAGGGGCTTCGTCCAACATTTTCTTAACCTTAAACAGCATGTCACGCACACCTTGCCCAGTTACGGCCGAAATGGAACAAAACGAATAGCCAGCTTTGTTGATCTCCTCTTCTATTAAAGGTTCCCAGGCGATGGTGTCTGGCAAATCCATTTTATTCAAAACCACAAGCTGCGGCCGGATTTCCAATTTAGCGTCATACAGCGCCAATTCCTGGTTGATCATAGCCCAATCTTCTAATGGTTCTTTGGCCGTGCCGTCTAATAAGTGAATCAAAATTCGGGTTCTTTCGATGTGTCGTAAAAAATCGTGACCTAAACCAATACCAGCGGCCGCGCCTTCAATTAGACCGGGAATGTCAGCCAACACCATCGTTTCATACTCAGTCAGCGAAACGACGCCTAAATTAGGCTGCAAGGTGGTAAAGGGATAATCGGCAATTTTAGGTTTGGCGGCGCTTACCATGGAAAGCAAAGTGGATTTTCCGGCGTTTGGCTTGCCGACGACGCCCACATCGGCAATGAGTTTGAGTTCTAGTTCCAGCCATTGTTCTGCACCCGGTTCGCCTCGTTCAGCAATGCGGGGGGCTTGGTTTCTGCTGTTGGCAAAGTGGATGTTGCCGCGGCCACCACGCCCGCCTTGTAGAATTACTGTTTCCTGACCATCTTCCACAATATCGGCTAACAGAGCGCCAGTTTCGGCATTCCGAATCATTGTGCCAATGGGCGCATTGATGCGCAGAGAACTGCCACTTTTACCGTTCCGTTTTTTTGTGCTGCCATTTTTGCCATGTTCAGCCCGATAATGCACATTTTTGTGAAAACGAATCAAGCTGTTGAGATGCCGGTTGCCGACAAAAATGATGTCTCCACCACGGCCGCCGTCGCCTCCGTCTGGGCCGCCAAAGGGTACAAATTTTTCGCGGCGAAAGCCAATCATGCCATCGCCCCCATTGCCGCTGCGGGTATATATTTTTGCATTGTCGTAAAACATATGGTTTTTTTCTATCTTTGTTAGCTAATCTGTAACCGATTAGTCCTAGAGATGACAGTCACTTTTAAGTAACTGTCACCTGAAGGCTTGCTTAATCCAAAAATTCGCTCAAGATTGCCAGACGGGGATCAATATGTTCTCGGTTGCAGCCACATTCACCTTTGTTTAGGTTACGGCCGCATTCCACACACAACCCAAAACAATCATCCTGACAAATAGGTTGAATGGGAATACCCAACACAACCAGTTCGCGTATTAAGGGGGCCAGGTCTACGTAGCCGTCTTCACCCAGGTTGTATTCCCCTTCGGGGGCCGGCGGCGGATAATAGAACAGATCGTCAACCGGCATGATGATGGGAACGGCAGCCTTTTCTAAGCAGCGAACGCAGTTGATTTTTTGTTCTGTGTGTAGTTGTCCGCTTAAATAAACACCTTCGCCCGTTCTGGTAGCTAAGAATTTACCTTTAAGCAAAGGCAAGGTCACATCTTCAGCAAGGTAAATGTTCGGGTAGTCCAGTTCGTAAGTGCGGCTTGTACCCAAAGTCGCTTCTAAGAAGAAGCCAAAATTGAAGCGTAATCGTGAAGGGTGTTGTTTTATCATGTTAACCCGCCCGTTTATCAAAATTAAGGGGCGAGTATAGCATACGCCATCTGAAACATGAAACTTGCTCATGAATTCGTTAGTGGAGGTTAAGCGCCACCGGCAGCAAATATCGAGCCATTTTGTTGTTGAATAATGTGGGTTTATGCTATTATTTAGAGCATATAGTA
>JAAEOP010001016.1 GCA_024223125.1 Chloroflexota bacterium | reverse complement strand
CCCACAACTTTGATGCGGGCAAATGATTCTGCATGGTCAAGTGGATTCATAGAATGCATAATCGTTCCTCCTCAGGACGGTAAATTATTTTGGTCTTGTATTTATTCAACAGGAAACTCCTAGTACAGTTGGGCATAAGTCTCAGACAGGTTATTGAGTTGAAACCCAACTATTAAAGTGCTTTGCGCCATAATCATAAACCTGTCAAGCACTTCTGCCGCAAAGTACTAGTTTATACAAGCACTCTAACATTATGAACGCATCTGCCAATTATGGCAAGAGCCTTCTGAACACATTTTTTAATTTATCCCAGTTTATTCCGCCGCCAAAAAGTTTGCGGCCGCGGCTGGAATACAGCGCTATTTCATTCATGAGAATAGCCCACCTGAGCAGCCCAACACTGGTCGCATAGGCAGGGGAATTTAATTGGTCGGTCATGCCCAAAATATTTTTCGGGCCGGCAATGCGCACGGGCAGCCCTAGAACTTCGCTGGCAACGGAGCGCATGCCTGGGAGCGCACTTGCGCCGCCTGTCAGCACCATGCCTGCGGGGAGCAGGCCGTCGTAACCGGAACGTTTGATCTCTTGCAGCACCATATTAAAGATCTCTTCTACGCGCGCCTCAATGATATGCGCGAGATCCTGCCGGTGAACGTCGTAAGGCTCACCTT
>JAAEOP010001015.1 GCA_024223125.1 Chloroflexota bacterium | reverse complement strand
CCTAACCCTTCAAGCGTGATAATTTCCAGCCCTGCTACTTGCTTGATTGGAATTTGGCAAGAGGGTACATCGACATTATCGATGAGTACTTTACAAGCATTGCATTGTTCCGACCCGCACCCAAATTTTGGCGCCTTCAAATTGAGATCATTCCTCAAAACATACAAGAGGGGTGTATCCGGGTGAGCATTAACCTGATGGATTTTTCCATTAACTTGTAGAGAGATTGAAGCAGACATATTATGACTCCACTGAAAAAACCAGGTTTTTAGAAACTCATTAGGGATAGCAGACCATTTTGCGTTTGTAGTGGGGTGGTTTTAGGAACAGGTTGCAGAAAAACCAGGTTTTTCTGCCAAATTGCCCCACAAATTTTCGCCTGACACCTTTTTTCAGGAGAGTCATATTATAAATTTCCGGTTGCGCCCCACTCTTCTACAAGCTTGCAATAGGCCGGGTCTTCAAATCGCTCCAGCAGGAAAGCCGGGGCATAAGGGGGCAACGGGGCACTGGCAATGTGGTCGGCCAGCAGCTCACCGGCTGCCGGGGCAAGTTGCATCCCGGACCCACTTAGCGCCCCCAGGACATAGGCCCCCTCAACCCCTTTGAGCGGGCCGACAATTGGCCGATTTTCTGCCGTTCGCACGTAATACCCGCCGTCGACATATGGCTTGGGCATGTTGTTCAAATAGACATCCAGGGCCGGTATTACCCGGCTCATGCCCCGTAACGCCAACTCCGGATATTCCGGGTCTACCGGCAGCGGGAAGATGGGCTCGGGCGGTTGGATGCGATACTCCCACTGCATGATAAATATGTTGCTTTCGCCCGCACCT
>JAAEOP010001014.1 GCA_024223125.1 Chloroflexota bacterium | reverse complement strand
GAGCAGCCGGCAGACTTTCTTACTATCGAGAATGAAAAGGTTACCGTGTCGGAAGCAGATTTTTACGCCATTTACCATGCGGTCCAGACCGGGCCTAATTTTCATTATGTCACCGGCTACTGGAATAGTGTGGAAGAATATCGCAAAGAGATGACCAAACAAAGCCTGACCGATACGCTTAAAGAAAAACTTCAAAAAGCACGGGGCGGCAGCACCGAGTTAACCGATGTTCCCGTTGATCGCTTAAGCCAGGTGTTAGATGTTTTGGAACTGGACCCGGCAGACACGGAACTATATTTTAAAAACTCGCCTGATTATTTGGTGGCCTTGGGGCGGGTTTATATTCAACGGGATCAACTGGCTCAGGCCGTAGAGGTGTTGAAGAAAGCCCTTGAGCTTGATGCTGATCATGCCGGGGCTTACAGCACGCTGGGCTGGGCTTATACCGAGCAAAAAGATTTTGAGGCGGCCCTGGAGGTGCTGGACAAAGCCATCACTCTCAACCCTAAAGATGCCGTGGCCTATAACCGCAAAGGGACCGCCTATTTTTATCAGGGACAATATCCCGAAGCCCTGGCGGCGTATAGCCGGGCGATAGAGCAGACCCCAACGTATGCAGCCTACTTTAGCCGGGGCCTTATACATCAGAACGATACCGAATTTGAAAAATCGCTGGCTGATTTTGACAAAGCTATTGACTTGGAGCCGGATCGAGACGAAGCCCACTTGAAACGGGGCGAAAGTTTAATGCTGCTGGATCGGTATACCGAGGCTATTGCCGATTTCAGCGCAGCCATCCGTCTGAACCGCAACAATGCGCAGGGTTACTTTGAGCGGGCGGAAGCCTGCCGCAAAGCAGAAAATTTTCAACGGGCATTATATGATCTGGATACGGCCATTGACATTGACCGCAAGAACGCGACCTATTATTTACAACGCGCCCGGTTACACCGGCAGTTGGGAGAGCTGGAACAGGCCCTGGCAGACTGTTCTCTGGCCCTGCGGCAGAACAACAATCTGGCCCCGGCCTATGAGTTACGCGCCCGAATTTATGCCAAACAGGGAAAACATCTGGCAGCCATTACCGACTTTGAACGAGCGTTAGTTGGCGAACCACCCCCTCACAAGCGAAAAATCAAGAAATATATCGTTCAGCTTGGTCAGGCCCTTCATGCAAAGGAACAGAAATCTGATGGTCGCGGGCCGGCGACCGAAGCTGAGAAAGAAATAGCAACTGCCAAATCTTAGCCACGAAGACAAAATCCGTAGGGGCGAGGCAACTCGGATTGATGCTCTCGGAGCAAACAACCTATGCTCCGAGTTGCCTCGCCCCTATGCCGTCCCCGAATTATTGAGATGGTACATAGCCTTGGAGTATAACCAATGACAGAGTACAAAGAACTTCCAAAAAACACCGAACTGGACCGGCGCTACAAAGTTAAACGGTCGCTGGGTAAAGGCGGGATGGGAGCGATTTACCTGGCCATTGATCGACGCCTGAAAAAACGGTGGGCCATTAAAGAGAACTTGTTCCAAACCGGCTTGGGCATTAGCCGAGAGGACAGCCTTGAGCAGTTTGAAGATGAAGCCCGCATCCTGTGCGATTTGAAACACCCCAACCTGCCCAGCGTGATCGATCTCTTTACCGAAGCGGTAGAGATAGAAGGCGCCAAAGATGAACGCCAATATTTGGTGATGGAGTATGTGGAGGGGCAGGATTTGTGGGAGCAAATTCAGGCTCAGAATAAACCCCTGGACGAGTCGCAGGCTCTGGACTATATTATCCAAATTTGTAAAGCCCTAACCTATCTGCACACTCAGGACCCGCCCATTATTCATCGCGATATCAAACCGCAGAACATCAAGGTGACGCCGAAGGGTAAAGCCGTGTTGGTTGATTTTGGCCTGGCCAAGGTTGGCGGAGCCGATGCGCTAACCCGGGTGGGAGCTCAGGGCGCTACCCACGGCTTCTCGCCGCCGGAACAGTACATTCCCGGCATCCCTACCACGTCGGCTTCAGACATTTACGCGATTGGGGCGACCCTGTACGCCCTGCTAACCAAAGAGGAACCGCCGCAAAGCAACGTCCGCTCTGCCGGGCTGGCCGAATTCAAACCGCCCCATACCATCAATCCCAAGGTTAGCCAACGAGTCTCGGAAGCCATTGATCAGGCGATGCAACTGCAAGTACCCCAGCGGCCTCGCTCTGTAGTGGATTGGCAAGCTGAACTGCAGGCTATTCTGGATGAATTGCAGGCCGAAGCCAGGAAACAAGAAGCTCAAAAAGCTGAAATCTACCAACGTCTTCGGGTGGCCATTAAAGATAAAGATTGGGGCAAGGCCATAGAGGTTGGCGAAGAACTGCAAATCCTGGATCCTGTCTATAAGGATACGGCTGATTTGATGGCACAGGCCAATGAGGCCATCTCCCAGGCGGAAGCGGAACGGCTGGCCCGAGAAAGAGCCGAGGTCGAGCGGTTGGCCAGGCAAAAAGCCGGCCTCTACCAACAAATCCAAAACGCAATTGACCAGGAAGATTGGGCCGCGGCTCTGAAGCTGGGCAAACAACTCCAAAAATTGGAGGCTGACTACAAAGACATCAAGCAACTGATGGGACAGGCCCAAAAAGCCTTTGACCAGGCCGAAGCCGAACGCAAAGCCGCCGCAGAAGCCGAGGCCAAACGCCAGGCCGAGGCGGAACAGAAGGAAAAACTGTACCAACAGATGCAAACCGCCCGGCAGCGGAAGGATTTGGAGCAAATAATAGAAGCCGGAGAGAAACTGCACGCCCTGGATCCCACCTACAAAAGCAGCCAAAAGTGGATAACTGAAGCCAAAGCAGCCATAATAAAAGCGGAAGCCGAAGCCCCCAGCCAACTCTGGGAAAAAGACGGCAAAGAGATGATCTGCATCCCGGCGGGCGAGTTTCTGTACGGGGATAATAGAAAGAAAAAGAGCCTGCCCGAATACTGGATTGACAAAACCCCGGTGACTATTGCCGAATACGATCACTTTGTGAAAGCTACAAAACGAGAGCCACCCAATATTTCTTTTCCCAAAACCCGAACAAAAAAAACGATGTTGGGGTTGAGTTCAAAAGAAGAACAGTACCGGGAAGACGTAGCCTGGGCCACGGCGGTAAAAGAAAAGCCCAACCATCCGGTTACCAGGGTATCCTGGGAAGATGCCACTGCCTATGCCGAGTGGGCGGGTAAACGCTTGCCCACCGAAGAAGAGTGGGAAAAGGCCGCCCGGGGTACCGATGGCCGAAAATACCCGTGGAGTAACTATGCTCCTACGCCAGAGTTGGCCAATTATGGTGAAAAAGTAAATGATACCAGCCCGGTGGGTTATTACTCGCTGGGAGGCGACAGCCCTTATGGTCTGGTGGATTGCGCCGGTAATGTTTGGGAATGGTGCGAAGATTGGTACAGTAGTGAAAAAAAACACAAGGTGCTGCGT
>JAAEOP010001013.1 GCA_024223125.1 Chloroflexota bacterium | reverse complement strand
TAGGAATGGGGATTTTATTAAACCCCGAACTTGTCATACCTGCGAAGGCAGGTATCCATCTTTTTAGTCGAGTGGATTCCCGCCTTCGCGGGAATGACAAATTAAAGTTCATGGGATTATTTAATCCTCATTCCTTAGGAAGATACCATGGCTGATAACCATCAGATAAACAGCTTTGTAGACCTGCTTGATGAAGATTCCTTAGCTCTTCTCAATACCAGTGGGCCAGAATTGATCCAAAAAATTGGCTTTGACAGCGTAAAAACTGTCGTGCTAGATGTGCTTTCTGGTCGTAACATTCGGGATTCTACAGAAATGCTCACTCGACATAGACTGGCCGCCCTCAATGCCGCCACCGTTGCCATGCTTCTACGCGGCACATCTATTCAGCCAAACTTCATTGACCAACTACCCCAAATTGCGGAAAGGATTTTGCAGCAAAAACGCCTTTCTAAAGCAGAGCGGTGGATAGCCCAATGGATATTAGGTTTAACCGATAAAGCCTCCCAAAATGTTTTGCATGATGATGCAGAACTTCTTATTGAGTATCGTCAACGATATGAAACTGTTTATGCTGATGCTCTCGCTGAGAGCATCCTCAAGTATGGCAAATTGCAAGCAAATATCCGTCTGGATAACGAATTTGTAGCTGATTTGGGCTGGAATTTCATGTTGTATCTACTGGGCATTGTCGGCGCTCAAACTCTTACTATTCGCGGTTCCGAAAAATCAGTATATGGTAAACTCTTTGAGAGGTTAATACTCGGTTCCTTGCTGCATATTCTTGGTTTTGAATACACAGGCACGAATAGCGCCCTTCATTTTCGGCGCGAATTTTGGCTTTCCTCACAAGGCGCTCGCTGCGAAATTGACGCTACGGCTCTGTGGGAAGCAGGCAAAGGGATTCGCTTCGATATTGGCTTTATTGGGCGTGGCAATCCTGAAATATCATTGGACAAAGTGACACGATTTGCTCGTGAAGTAGAAATGGGACGAACCACCTGGTATATGACCACGATTATCATCGTTGACCGTATTGGTAAAGGTAGCAAAATCAAGGAGCTGGCTCAATTAGTGGACGGTGATATAGTGCAAATGAGTATGACTTACTGGCCGCAAGATATTGCCCGCATCATGAATGCACGTATGGGATTTGAACACCCTCTGGTCAACATGCCACGCTCCGAAATCCAGGCTTACTTAAGTCAGGCTATGCAATCTGTTCCTCTTAAAGAATTTCTCCCTCAATAGAATTGATGCCACAGATACGAATCATCCTGCAAAAATACCGTTGGCTTTTGCTTATGGTGGGTATCTGGGCCATTGTACTGGCAAGTTACGCTATTTTGCGCCACGAGCGGATGAATTCGTCAGTGTACGATTTCGGTATCAAGAGCCAGGTCATCTGGAATACAGCACACGGCCGTTGGTTTGCCAGCTCCATCGAAGTGACCCAATATTTGGGCGACCATTTTCAGCTTATTTTCCTGCCGTTGGCCGGGTTGTACCGGCTGTGGCCTAATCCCAACGCGCTGCTCCTTGTCCAATCATTGCTGCTGGCATTGGCGGCCGTTCCCATCTACCGCATTGCCAGCCGACATCTGCACAGCCAAAAACTGGCGCTGGCTTTTGCGGCCGCTTACCTACTTTACCCCACTGTCGGCTTCATCAACCGTTTCGACTTTCATCCCATCACCTTTGTCGTTTTCTTCTTTTTGATAGCGCTCGATTTGCTGGAAACAGATCATCCCTGGTGGGCCAGCTTTTTCATCTTTCTGGCGCTCATCACCCGCGAGGAGATTGGGTTGACTATTTTTGCCCTGGGGCTGTTTGTCATTTTTATAGAGAAACGGCCGCGTCTGGGGGCGGTGTGGGCCATTGTGGGATTACTCTATTCGATCCTCATCCTGTTCGCCATCATGCCCGCCTTCCGTGGCGGAACCACCGATTCTATGCTGCGCTACGCCTGGCTAGGCGATGGCCCCGTTGAAATGGCCCAAACACTGCTCACTCGCCCCGCCTTCATTTTGGGCAGGCTGCTCGGTGATCCGGTGCGGCAACAGTTTCTACTTAAGATTTTGTTACCGCTGGGATTTCTTTCTTTGTTATCACCCGCTGCACTAGCAGTGGGGCTGCCAGCGTTAGGTATCAATCTACTGTCAGATGTGCCCAGCCAGAGCAGCATTTATTTTCAATATATGTCGCCCCTCATCCCCTTCATCTTTCTGGCAGCCATCATGGGCACGGCTACATTGCAAAAATGGCTAAACGGCCGTATCTCCCCCAAAAAATTCACCTGGGGTCTTATTGCCTGGCTGGGCACGGCCATCCTGTTGGCCTGGCTGCTGGACAATCCCTTCACCACCCAGATTGACACTCCTTATTACCCCGTTTATGCCCTGGAGCCAGTAACCAACCGGCAAGCATTCAATGAAACCCAAGCCTTGCTGCCACCCAACGCCCCAGTTGCCACGATGATGGGCTATGGCTCCCATCTTTCCCTACGCCCAGAGTTGTATCTGTTTTATGACCGGCTAAAATTGATGGAACGGCCGTATGCCTTTCCCCACACCCCGTACGCTCTACTTAATCTAACCGATCTGCGCTGGGGTGTTAACGCCCGCATCTTTTACAGCGCTATCGAAACTGCTATCGGCCGTTTTGGCTACGAAGCGATCTATTTTTATGATGATGTTCTGCTGCTGCAACGCACAGACACCCCCCAACCGGCCACCGGGGCTGTTTTGCAACGAGTCATTGAATTACAGGAAGCAGGCGGCAAATATGCTCCCACGGCCCAATCTACGCTGGACTGGTTAGGGCGGCAATGGGTGATGGATGCTCTACCAGATACACCTACCCTGAGCGGCGACCAAAGGTCGCTGACCGAAGCGGCCGTTTCCCAATCCATCCCCTTTGCCGATAACATTACTCTGTTGGCGTACGAATTATCAGAAGACAGGTATGGGGCAGGACGGCCGTTGTGCATCACCCTTTACTGGCAAATCGACGCACCCCTGGCCGCCGATTACACCACTTTCGTTCACCTGACAGCGCCAGATGGTTACGTCCATGCACAACGGGACAGCGCCCCCGCCTTCGGTTTTCATCCTACCAGCCATTGGCAGCCCGGTGAGATTACGGCCGACATGCACTGCTTTCAAATTCCGCCTCACCTATCGTCAGGCACATACCAGATCAAGGTCGGTATTTACCATTCTAACAATGGCGGCCGTCTGTCCATTTTGGACACCACCATTCCAGCCAGTGACAATGCTGCCATATTGTTAGATATAATACTGGAGGATCGTTAGGATTTGTGTTCCGTATTCGGATAACGGATTACGGATTACGGATTACGGTCAGGGGGCAACGCCAACTGCTGATTAACGGTAAAGAATTGACGATACGTCAGCCAGACTGTAGCCAAACCGGTGAAGGAAGCCGCACCAATAAGCATATACATAACAATAATTTGCAACTGTACCGCCTCTAGTGGTGAAGCCCCGGCCAAAATCATACCCGTCATCGCGCCGGGCAGTTGGATGAGACCTACTGTTTTGGTACTGTCTACGATGGGGGTCATGCCGGCGTGGAGGGCTGTGCGTAAGTAGGTGTGGGCTGCTTTGCGGCCGGTGGCGCCCAATGCCAGCGCGGCTTCAATTTCGGGGGCACGGCCGTTAATCTCATCCCGCACTCGTCCCATCACCAATGAACAAACATTCATCGAGTTCCCAATCACCATCCCGGCAATGGGGATAATTTGCTGGGACGTAAACTCAAAAACACCCAATCCTACCAGCAGACCCAGAGTCAACGCCGCGCCAAAACCAATAGACAACAAGGCGACTCGTCCTGATTGGGGGACGCCCTGGCCTCGCTTTCCGGCCGTGTACCCGGCAATCAACGTCATCACCGTCAAAAGAAATAGAATAGCAAACGGACTATCAAGGTCAAAGATCAGGGTAAGGGCATAACCAATGGCAATAAGCTGGATAAAAGCGCGAATAGACGCGGTTAAAATATCCTTTTCCAAATCCAATTTTTGCCAACGGGAAATAATCGCCGCTAATAAGACCAAAGCAAATGCCGCCAATATGCGGGATAGTTGATCGAGGGGGATGTTTTCTAGCATGGAGACACCTGTGGGTTAGGTAAGTTATTCAAGGTGGCCGGAGGCAAAATCAGCCGTTTTGTGGTGGCTGTCTGGACCTAGCAAATGCTCAGGAGTACCTTCGTCGGCGATACGGCCGTCTAGCAACAAATACACCCGGTCAGCCACTTCCAGCACCTCCTCCATGTAATGCGTCACCCAGATAACAGTCAACCCTAGCTCCTGACGTAGTTTCTCGATGGTCTCCCGCACATGACGGCGGCCGGCCGGGTCTAAAGCGCTAGTTGGTTCATCCAGAAGAAGGGAATCGGGGTGGTTGGCCAGCGTACGGGCAATAGAGACTCGTTGGGCTTCACCACCGGATAGTTCGCCGATCGGCCGTTGGGCATAGTCAGGCGACAAGTCAGCCAATGCCAACAGTTCGGTCATCTCAGTTGGAGAAAGGGGTCGGCCGTCTAACTGCGGCCCGTAAGCAATATTATTGGCAACTGTACCGGGGAAAAGAGCCGCTTTTTGGAAGACCATTCCCACTTCGTGCCGCAAAGCCACCACGTCCAGTGTCGTAATATCATGCCCATTGAGGAAAATGGTATTAGGGGGCGGTTCAGTTAGCCGGTTGAGACAACGAAGTAAACTGCTTTTGCCGCTACCGCTGGGGCCAAGTAAGCAGACAATCTCCCCAACATTTACACACATATTTACATCGTGCAGCACAGGACGGCCGTTGCGTACTAACGATAAGTTTAGGACCTGAAATCGTGGGGATGTCATTTCCAATTTGTACTAACCATGCCACAACATCTGGCTCAATGTCTGAATAAAGGCATCACGAGACGCTAATTCCTCGGCCGTAAAATGAGCTTGCAACAATTCATCCTTAAACGCCTGTGGATCACCATCTTCCGGCACAATCCACGTTTGCGTAGGCGCATAAGCAATCTTCTGATCTTGACCCAATGTAAAGGTTTCGTTCACTATCATACCCAGCGCTTTTGTTAGCAAAGGCCAGGTGGCATCCACAACCATCTCCCCCTCTGCCAACTGCAACAATAGATAATTATGAACATCTACAAAACGGCCGTTGGACGCCTCCAGAATATCCCGCAAATTATTCGAAAACTGGTCAGGATCAAGTTGCAATTCCACCGTACAAGCAATCAAATGAGAATACAGCCCCAGTTCCGCAAACAAAGCCTTCAGCAAATAATGTTTACCCGAACAAGTGCCCCGCCACTCACGAATAATTGTCTCCGGCTCACGAGAACTGGCCCGTAAATAAGGCATGTCCCGCACCAATGTAAAAGCTGCGGCCGGGTCTATCTTTGTCTCTTCATCAAGCAACCCTTGCATCACAGCTTCCAACTTTAATAATTCAAGTAAATTCATACCTTGAATTGTAACATATGGTTAAATAATTGTAAGATCGGCGAGGTCTTAAAAACCTCACCGGTCTGAATAAGTCTAGCTTGACAAAATCGGCCAAATGTTCTAATCTCTCATTGTCTATACGAAGAAAGGAGATATTATGAACGATAATCTACAAGAACATTTGATCCCAGAAAATGAACTACCCCCGGCCGAAGATGAAGTAATTCCCCCCGTCAAACCGGACGCCTCTCTACAGGCTGCCTTAGGCGCTTTTGAAACCCATATGCGGGATGAAGGGTTTGCCTTGAACACAGTGAAGGCGTTTGCCAGCGATGTGCGCTTACTGGGTAAATATCTGGGAATTGGACAGCCGGTGAACCAGATTGGCACAAAAGATTTGAATGATTTTCTTAACTGGCTGCTGTACGAACGCGGTGTTCCCTGTAGCCCCAAATCATACGCCCGCCGGGTGACAACCTTGAAGGTCTTTTTTGGCTGGCTGCATGAATCGGCCGTTCTGCCAGACAATCCCGCCAACGCCGTTATCCAACGAAGCGTTAAAAGTCCGCTGCCCACCTTGCCCAGCGAAGACGAAGTTAGTAGAGCACAGGTTGTGGCCCAACAAATGCGGGTCGGTGAATTTGGCAAGAAAGCAGATGCACGGCCGTATCTCCTGCTCACCCTGCTGCTAAAAACCGGCATCAAAAAAGGGGAAGCAATGGCAATTATCCCCAACCACATTGACCACAGCAACACCGATGAACCGATGCTGTTTGTGCGTTATGCCAACCCCAATATGCGTTACAAAGAGCGCAAGCTGCCTTTAGACCCGCAATGGCTGGACGTGTTGGATGAGTACCTAATCCAATACAGTCCCCCCGACACCCTTTTTACCTGTACCGCTCGCAATCTGGAATATATTTTGCGGGATATAGGAGACGGCGCCGGCGTGACGCGCGGTTTGATCTCTTTTGAAAATATGCGTTGGGTGTCAGCCCTGCGTGATTTCAGAGCCAAAGAGGAACCGGACGATATCCGGCAAAAACTGGGATTGTCCAAAATTACCTGGCGCGAAACAAATGCAAAGTTGACAGCACTTGCCGCCAATAATCTCGATCGCCTTCATCGTCCCAGCAGCGTCCCTTAGTAGGGAACCCAGCCCATGCCAATGCCGCCGCCTACATGCAGGTCATCTCCGGTTACAAAGGAGGAGTCGTCACTGGCCAGAAACACGGCCGCTTTCGCGATGTCTTGTGGCTTGCCCCATCGTCCCAGAGGAATCCGTTTCGTGATCCGATCACTCACTTCGTCGGACATCTCACTAGGAGTGGGAGCGCCCGTGGCAGTCGGACCTGGACTCAAGACATTGACTCTGATCCCGCGAGGTGCGAGCTCGACGGCGAAGGTGCGTGCCAGCAATTTGACCGCTGCTTTGGCCGCTATTGCTACCGATGGTCCGACAACTGGGGTTGATGTCAGCGCATTGCCGGTGATGATCACCGAAGCTCCGTCGCCAAGATGGAGTAGTGCGGCTTGAATGGTAAAGAAGGCGGCTTTGAAGTTGAGGTCGCTTGCCTTGTCGAACTCCTCTTCAGTCGTGTGCCCGAGTGGTGTGAAGTTGATACCGCCTGCGTTGGCGACGAGCAGGTTGACCTTGCCGAATCGCTCGGCGCTCATTTCGAAGAGACGCTCAAGGTCGGGCAGGTGGGTAACGCTCCCCCTAACAGCGAGGACTGAGTCACCGAGCTGACGTTCTGCGGCGGCTAGGGTGTCAGGGTTGCGCCCGAAGATAACGACGCTGGCTCCCTCGCGCCTGAAGGCATTGGCGACTGCAAGGCCGATCCCACTGCTACCGCCTGTGATGACGGCCGTTTTGTCTTTCAGTTTCATGATCATTCTCCTCGTATATAGTAACTGTTCAGGTATAAACCGCAGAGTCGCAGATGACACAGAGAAATTGATGGTTCGTGGTGGAGTCTTGCATCAAATCGTCTCCGTGTCACACATAAATCTCAGCGAACTCAGCGAACTCAGCGAACTCAACGTCTCAGCCGTGATCTCTGTATCGTTGCTTCAAGGTTAGTTTATTCTTGTGCATGTATGGCGCGGTGTGTACCATCACAAAATGGCTTGTTTTCTGATTTGCCACAGCGACAAAGTGTAACCCGGCTGCGCGTTTCGACCGTTTCGCCGTCTGCACGTTCGACTAAGATATTGCCAGTCAGCCACAATGGGCCGGCGATTGTGCCTTCGGAGGTCATCTCGGTCGTCACTGCGATTTGCTGGGGAAAGTCAGGCTCAATATCGGCCGAATCAGCGTCCAATGCATAGGTGTACGAGCCAGATGGGCAACGCTCAATCATCGCCATCACTTGTGCACGTACAATCGAATCATCAGTCTGCTTGGTCAGCTCTTTGATATTCGCCAGTCGATGACCACAAAAACCGACCTCTGAGCAGAGCGAATAATCCCGTTTGACCACGATGCCTGTGCCGCCCTCATGGACAATTTTGCGCTCTTCAAACCTGTTATTCTCTGCTGTTATAGCGCCATCAAAGTTGATCTCTTTGTGCGTTCCATCACAGAACGGTTTGTCAGATGATGCG
>JAAEOP010001012.1 GCA_024223125.1 Chloroflexota bacterium | reverse complement strand
TCAGTCAGTTTATTGGTGGGATAGACAGCTTTGGCATGATCAACTCCAGGCCCGGACTGGACCAGACGTGGGTAGCCGGCACGTGGCATTCCCTGAACCGCAACTGGCCCGGGCATATGTCGGTGCATGAAATGCTGCAATTAGCAGGTGTGCCAACGGTCGGGAGAGAGGCCTAACCAGCCCTTCCAGCCGACGCCGAGGACGGCGCGGCTGAAGGGCAACGTTGTTGCGCTGCCGTACTTTCGCCAGATCTACTTGTCCCCTCTACAGACAAATACGTAACTATACGATTGAAATATAACCGTCCGGAGTTATGTAGAATCTCAAGATCGTGAATTATTGACATGATCTGTAGAAACTACCAATCATATAAAATTGACATGATCTAGAGAAAGATAGAAAGGCAACATAAAAATCAAAAAAACCTTGTCAAGAATTTATTCATAGTATAACGTGGTGGTAGGCCGATGTGACTACCTTACAAGATAGTCTTGTGGTGAAGGTCACGTATCTCTCGGTCTGATGTGTGGTGAATTTCTAAACATTGAGGAGAAACGCAGTTTCTATCCAATATATTGTTAGCGACTCCAGGGGTAAACAGCCACCCCTGCCATCAAGAGGAAACTTGACAGAATCCCCCGGACGAGCGTCTGTGGTCGAGACGAATTTCACGAACGAGCATCACGACACCATTTTTCCAGGAGGAGACATCATG
>JAAEOP010001011.1 GCA_024223125.1 Chloroflexota bacterium | reverse complement strand
TTGCTGGTCACGCGGCTTGACCACGGCTTCGCTATGCGAATAATCGGCTTCTATCGGCATATCACCCATGGGAACGGTACCGTCAAAAGGGTCACCCCACCACAATACTCCATTTGTTCTTGGTGAACATTTTACATTTGGCCAACCCGGGCGGATCTCGCGCTGAACTACTTCGGAGCTGCCTTTACGGCTTTCAAAACAAACTGTCTCTTCTTCCTCAGCAGCGTAGCTGATGCCAGCCAACAGAGTAAGACAAATAGCCGCCAATATGGAATTTTGTATTCTATGTTTCATATCGCCCCCTATTGTCCGGCCTGATGTTTTTCATATTTAATATCGCCCAGGAGAACCCCGACGGCTCCCTTGACCAGCACGCTAAGAACAATAAAACCCAGGGCCCAGTTACCTAGGGAATTGGCAATTTCTATGAAAGTTGGATAATACTCTGTCATTTCACCAATGGGAGATGGGGAAAAACCGGGGAGTAAAAGCCCCATGCCCTTCTCGATCCATATACCGATAAATACCGCGATACAAATATAAGACAGCTTA
>JAAEOP010001010.1 GCA_024223125.1 Chloroflexota bacterium | reverse complement strand
GTGGGGCTGGGTGTGGGGGTGTTGGTTGGTGTGGCTGTGGGTGACGGGGTGGCGGTATAGGTGGGTGTAGCCGTATGGGTAGGGGTTACTGTCGCTGTAGGCGTGGGGGTTGGCGTACCGGCTACATCCTCTACCAGCAGATCGTCAATATACCAGCCTGACGCGCTGACTTGCGCCATCCGGCGATAAGAGACAGCGCCTGGTTTTGATGGCGTTGTCATGCTGGTGGGGTCGTCAATGGTTAGTTTGAAAATCGGCCGTTCTGTATCGCTTGACAATCCGCCAGCCTGTTCTAAGAAATAAATGCTACGGCCGTCTGCTCCCCACCCTAAAATAAAAGGAGTTCTTCCTTTGGCTTGTACGGTGGCTACTGTTTCTCCTCCAATGGTTTGTACCTCCAGTATTTGATGTTTTTCACCAACACTATTTATCGCTATTAGCGTACCATCAGGAGAAACAAAGCCATCTTCATACCCTTCTAACATATCAGGTAAGTATGTATAATCAAATGTTATTTTGTCCCGTTCAACATAATCTCTGGTAGCATATGGAAATGATGGATCAAGGGAAAGTAGTCCAACACCGCTACCACTGCTGAAACCCTTAATGACATAAACATCGTTAGCGTTAGCGTTAGCGAGAAGTTTATTTGCTTCCTCAAGAGTAACCATCTCCAAATCGCGCATAGATAAATCGGGAACATACAGTAAATGATATTGAGGGCCACGAGAAGCCAAATAATTATTGGTTATCCACCTGCTACCATATCCTACATCTGGGGCTTCAAACTGTTCTCCAGTTTCTAAGTTGATTACGTAAAATTGATTTGTATCAGTCTGGTTATGCATACGCCCCCAATATATCCAGCGTCCATCAGGGGAAAGAGAGCCGCCACCAGTCGATGTGCTAGCAGACACAACGACATCCACTTGTCCGCCAGTAACTTCTGTCATACTGTCCAGTATCCGCCAACGTGACTTGGTTGCCCAATGCGTTTGTGGGTAAATGGTAATCCAGAACAGGCAAGTGCATAATAATAAGAGAATGCCGATAATAATTATACGCCGTGTTGGAATACGCCGTTTTATTGGCGGCGCTGCCACGGCTAATGCTGGCAGCAATAGCAGAAGCAGTTCCCAAGTCCAACGCAAGGAACTGGATGGGGCGGCGGATGAC
>JAAEOP010001009.1 GCA_024223125.1 Chloroflexota bacterium | reverse complement strand
CTAAGAATTCGGGTAAAGACGTTTGAGTTTAGAGCGGGGCATCATCGTTTTTCTTCATTTGGAGCCCCCTTGACTTGATTTCCAAGAAGTTTTTCTCAAATGGTCTGATTCCACAACCCGAAATTTAAGTCTGGACGATGCCCTAGACCAGATGACAAAACAATCAACTTACAAAGTTTATTAACACTAACATAAGCTAGCTAAAACTTATAAAATGAAAATTGTTATCGCTGTTCACCATTTTCCCCCCCGTTACACCGGCGGCGCAGAGTGGCGTGCCTATCGGACAGCCGCTGCTCTACAAGCACGGGGACATCAAGTTCAGGTGGTTTGTATCGAACGAATTGATCAAGGTCCCCCAGGTGGTATCACCTGGGAAGATGATATCTATGAGGGGGTAGCGGTACGCCGGCTTGCCTTTAACCTGGCTGCCGCGCCTGACCCGTTCCGTTGGGAATATGACAACACCTGGCTTGGCCAACATTTGCAACAGTTCCTGGGCGAACAGCAGCCCGACCTTTTTCACCTAATCAGCGGCTATTTGATGTCGGGGCGAGTGCTGCGAGTGGCCCACCAACTTGGCATCTCCACTGTATTGACCCTGACCGATTTTTGGTTTCTTTGCCCCCGTTTCTCAATGTTACGCAGCAACGGACAACTTTCTACATTGCCCATTAATGCTGCCACCTGTGCCCGCTGCCTGGGCGAAGAAAAGCGTCGTTATCGCCTACCGGGCCACATTGCGCCCGGCTTGATGGATATTTTCTGGCGGTTGCAGAAAACACAAATTCACAAGGTTGAAGAGCGCATCATTTTCTTACACCAAACCCTTAACCAGGTAAACGCCATTATCAGCCCCTCACAATTTTTGCGCTCCACTTTTATCGAGGCCGGGGTAGAGCCTGGGCGAATTGTCTTTTCACGCCAAGGCCGAGATTTCCCCAATTTGAAATCCGAAATGGTAGAAAAAACAGTTGCTCCCCACTTGAGAGTGGGCTACATTGGCCAAATTACGCAGCTTAAGGGCGTTCACACGCTACTCGAAGCGGTTAAACAAATGCCTGACGCCCCGCTAACCGTACGCATCTACGGCGATACAACCCACTTTCCAGAATACACCACTCGCCTGCGGCAGTTAATGGAGGGAGATAAACGACTGGCATTGGCCGGAATTTATGACCGTCATGAAGTGAGTCGGGTGTTGCGGGAAATAGACGTGTTGGTCGTTCCTTCGCTTTGGTATGAAAATAGCCCAAATGTAATTTTGGAAGCATTCGCTCATCGCACGCCGGTCATTGCCTCTAACCTGGGCGGGATGGCCGAATTGGTGACCGATCAGAAAACCGGCCTGTTATTTGCGCCCAACAACGCCAATGATCTAGCCCAAAAATTGAGAATGGTTCTTGATAATCCGGAAATATTGCCCAATTTACAAAAAAATATTGATCCACCCATTACCTTAGAAGCGGAAATGACCGAGCTTTTACAAATATATCAATCTATTTTACTCTCAGAGGATAACAATGCCTGAGGTTCTCAAACATTTAAAATTTCCAAGAAGCTCAGGTAAAATGTTAATCAATCACAAATTATGCTAGAAGATAATTCATCCTTACCCAAACCTGCCCCAGAGCCTGTTTTGGAGAGTGGGCAAAAGGCAGCCGGCACCCTCATTAGAAACTCAACTTTCTATTTAGGGGCTGATGTGGTTATAAAGCTCCTTGGCTTTATATTTAATGTCTACGTGGTCCGGCAATTGGGAGATGAGCGTTTTGGCTTTTATACCACCGCTCTGGCTTATGCCGGCATATTTTCTATTATCGGCGATTTAGGGATGACCCAATACGCTGCGCGTGAAATCGCCCGGGGCCGTCGTCAAGCCGACGAATTGTTTTGGAATTTGGTTGCCATTCGTTTGATTCTTTCCACTATCGCCACCATCTTCATTACCACCAGCGCCTTTTTCATTGCCGGCTATTCAACCAATATGGTTTTGGGTATTTTTTTGGTCTGTATGGGGTTCTTTCTGCATGCTTTTTTGGGTCCCGTTAATATCGTTTTGGTGGGACGTGAACGCGTAGATTATGTCTCGATTCTGAACACCATCATCCATATCTCCTTTGTGACGGTTGGTACGTTGGTTTTGGTCGGTGGCTATAGCTTTTATGGTTTAATTGTGGCTTCCTATATTGGGATACCTGTAGCCGCTTTTCTGGGGGGCAGGTATATTAAGCGCTTAAAGCTGGGCACGCTTAAGGTCCGGATTACGCCACAAACTTGGCTGCCAATCTTAAAACATAGTTTGCCCTTTGCCCTCATCACTTTTACCCTCGTGGCAGCCACAGATTTAGATACCGTCTTGCTTTCCTTGATGCGCTCTCCCGAAGAGGTGGGTTGGTATAAAGCGGCCTATAACTTAACCTTTAAACTCTTATTTATAAAAGGGGCCTTGCTTTCTACCCTACAGCCTCAAATGTCAAGATATTATGGCGTTTCCAAAAGCAGGGTTGCTAAAACCTTTAACACTTCCTTTAAAATTTTGTGGGCCTTCTCATTTCCGGTTGCTGTTGGAACAACCCTGTTAGCGCAACCTTTAATTATTTTTTTATATACCGCTGAATTTTCTAACTCTGGGATTGTACTGACCATCTTGATTTGGGCCCTGCCTTTGCTCAACCTGAGTTCACTGTGTGGCAGCATAACCACCGCCACGGATAAAGAGAAAAAAGCGGCCAAAGTCTACGTGTCCGCAGCCCTATTAAATCTGGTCACTAATCTGATCGCCATTCCGATTTGGGGTTATATTGGAGCGGCAGCATCAACTGTTCTAACCGAAGCTGTCGCTTTAATCCTTTTTTATAGGGTTCTTCACTCTGAATTTCCGCTGACCGGCTTAAAAAACACCTTGCTAAAGCCGTTTGTGGCTGGGTTAATAATGGGCGGAGTCATTTTAGTCTTGCCAAATTGGCCGTTAGGTCTTATCATTTTAGTGGGGGCCTTGGTGTACCCGGTTGTTCTCTTGGCCCTTAAGCCTTTTAACCAAGATGAGGCAAAAATTATAAACGGCTTGTGGTCGGGCCTGCGTCAACGATTCGCAGGGGGTGCATCCTGATGAATCGAGTCCCAACTTCACTGCTTAGCCCGACCACCGCTACGCCTCCTCGCGTAACCATTATTATTCTCAACTGGAATGGGCTTGAGGACACCCTGGCCTGCCTGGCCTCGCTGAACCAACTCGATTACCCGGCTTATGACATTATCGTGGTGGATAACGGCTCCAGCGACAATTCGGTTGCAGCTATTCGCGCGGCCTACCCCCAGGTGATACTCATCGAAACTGGCGATAACCTGGGTTATGTGGGCGGCAATAATGTTGGTCTGGAACACACCAAAACAACAGGGGCTGGCTATGCTTTGTTGTTAAATAACGACACCGAAGTTGATCCTAACTTTCTGAGCTTGCTGGTAGAAGCTGCTGAAGCTGACCCAACCGTAGGGATTGTGGGGCCAACTATCTACTATTTCGACCGGCCCGATGTTATCTGGTCGGCCGGCGGGGCAATTGATTGGGGGCAGGGCACAACGCAGATGGTTGGCCTGGATGAAGTGGACCGGGGGCAATTTGGAAAGCAACCTCGGCCGGTTGATTTTGTAACCGGTTGCACCCTTTTAATCAAGATGCTGTTAGTCGAGCAAGTGGGCCTGCTGGATCCTCGCTTTTTTGCTTATTACGAGGAGACAGAGTGGTGTGTCCGTGTAACCCGGGCTGGTTTCAAGATTCTACATGTACCCCGGGCCAAAATATGGCACAAAATCTCACCAATTGCCAGAGAAGCCTCCCCTCATGTTCATTATTACATGACGCGAAACCGGCTTTTGTTCTTGAAATTGTCACGGGCAGGGATGACTGCCTGGTTCAATACACTTCTTTTTGATTATGGACGCACTTTGTTAAGCTGGACCTTAAAACCCAAGTGGCGTCATAAATCTCCCCAACGGCGAGCTATGTTGCAAGCTATCTTGGATTATAGGCGGGGGTTTTTCGGTAGGGTGGAGATAGGGTGATGAAAATTCTCTTTTGCTCCCGTTGGTTCCCCTATCCGCCAGACAACGGATCAAGAATTCGCGTCTTCAATTTAATTAAGCATTTATCGTCACGTCACGAAATTGACCTGGTTTCTTTTACCTCCAAGCCATTGTCCAATGAGCATTTAAATGCCATGCGCCATTATTGCCAACGGGTAGATGTTATTCCCTACCGGCTGTTCCAGCCCGGTCGATTAAAAGCTTTATTAGGTTTTTTGTCCACACAGCCCAGATCGGTTGTCGACACCTACAGCCCTGAAATGTATAATCTTATTCAAGAGGCAAAGCGCCGGAGTCAATTTGACCTAGCTATTGCAGAGCTTGATACAGCGCCCTATCTGCTGGTATTGCCAAATACACCAAAACTACTTGACGAACTCCAGCTAACCGTGCTATATGAGAATTTTACGCGCCAGACTCAGCCGTTAAGAAGGTTACGCCATTGGCTGACCTGGTGGAAATTGTCCCGATATATTACACAACTTTTGAGCAACTATAATGGCTGCTTAGTAGCCTCTGAACAAGAACGCAACCGAGTGCAGGCAGTGGCCCCCCCTACCTGCTCTGTTGGAGTCATACCAAATGGTGTTGATACAAATTTCTATACCGCCAATGATTTCATCAAGCCAGAGCCTGACACCTTGGTGTATTCTGGAGCGCTAACCTTTAACGCCAATTTCGACGCAATGCATTTTTTCTTGCAAGAAATATTTCCGTTGATCCGGGCCAAGCGCCCCAACGTCAAACTATTCATTACCGGCAAACTGGATGGCGTTCCCATCGACCGTTTACCTGACACCGATGGCGTGGTCTTCACCGGCTACCTGGATGACATTCGGCCTAAGATAGCCCAAAGTTGGGTCAGTATTGTTCCTTTACAAATAGGCGGTGGCACCCGGCTGAAGATTTTGGAATCTCTGGCTCTGGGGACGCCGGTCGTCGCCACGAGCAAGGGGGCTGAAGGGCTAGATTTGGCTCCAGGGCATGATCTTTTGATTGCCGATGACCCCGCCGATTTTGCCGCGGCAGTGTTACGCTTGCTGCAAGATGCAAAGCTCAGAGAGACCTTGAACAACAACGGTCGGCTGGCTATTAAAAAATATGATTGGCACACAATTGGGCAAGACTTTTGCGATTTTGTGGAAAAGATTGCTGTAAGAGGGCAAAGCGTATGACGAGCATTAAAAGTCTGCGTTACACTATCCTCCATTTTTTATTCAGTTGGTGGCATCGTCTCCTCAATCGGTGGCATCTCATTCTTCGTCCCGGCGTCGTTTTGGGTACGTTATTTTTGGCTGTGATCATCGGCCTGTTGGTAGCGCAGGGCAGGGTCAAAGCGGAATTGTTATTGGCAGTACTCGTTGCGCCTTCCGGGTTGTTGATACTGTACCGGTTGGGTCGATTTGAGTATGGCATCTTACTGATTTTGCTCTCAGCCGGCGCTATCCGCTTTGCTATATCGGCGACGCAGTGGAGCAAGATCGTTACCAGCTTGATGGTTACAATGGGTCTTGTTGGGATCTGGCTGTTGCAGATGTTGTTGTACGACAAGAAAATTCAGGTAAAGCCATCCCCCCTTAACAAGCCGCTGCTAACGTTTATAGCCGTCAGTATTATCGCGTATCTGTGGGGCAACATATTCCGTGATCCCCTGGTGATCCTTTGGGGTTCTTTTCCAATCGTTCAAGTAGCCGCCTTGATGGTGAATATTTTACTGCCAATTTTAACTTTGCTGGTGGCCAATAAAATTCAAGAGGTAAAATGGCTAAAATGGCTGACGGTAATTCTACTCAGCTTGGGTACTATTGCCATCATAGCCCGTGAGTTTGGCCTGTCTGCGCTGACCCATGATGTTTATCCTTTCGCCCGCAATTTCATCTTTGCCCTCCATGACCGGGGGCTCTTTGTTGCCTGGGTAGGGGCTCTGGCCTATGCCCTGGCTTTGTTTGATGAAAGTCTTTCCTGGCAGAAGCGCGGATTATTGCTTGCTTTGGTGGCAGCCTGGGTTCACTACAGCTTTATTTTGTCTTCCTCCTGGGTTACGGGTTGGTTGCCGTTAATGGTCACTTGCGCCGCTATTACTTTTATGCGCTCTAAGAAGCTCTTTCTCCTGGTCGGGATAATTGGCTCAATTTACCTGATGATAAATTTTAATTATTATTGGGAAACTATCGTTCTGGCCGAAGAGGCAGAGGGCAGTGGCACAGAACGGGTGACATTGTGGGAGCGAAATCTCGACCATATTGTCAAGCATCCCCTCTTCGGTATGGGGCCGGCCGGCTATGCTGTTTATAACATGACCTATCATCCCGAGGACGCCCGCTCGACCCACAACAATTATTTCGACATTGCTGCTCAAACAGGCATTATTGGCCTGGGTGTCTTTTTGTGGCTGTTTATTACTTTCATTCGTATGGCCGGCAAACTGCGCCAGGCTCTATCAGGACATCGAAACTTTGAGGAAGCATTTGCCAACGCTGCCCAAGGCGCCTGTATTGGGGCTATGGTGGCTATGATGTTAGGCGATTGGGTTTTACCCTTTGCCTACAATCAAGGCATTGCCGGATTCGACAATGCCTCCTACACCTGGTTGTTTTTGGGGGCAATGGTCAGCCTCTACCATATTGTAAAAGCCAAGGGCAATACATCTCAAAGAACATTGCCGGAATAATTACTGCCTGGGAGGAGATGGAAGAATTACCATAATAATACCCGACGTTTCAATAATTATCGTCAATTGGAATACACGTGATTTGCTGGTCAACTGCCTGAATTCGATAGAGCAAACAGCCGGAGATCTCAAGGTCGAGACCATTGTCGTAGATAATGTCTCAACCGACGGTAGCCCCGATATGGTGCGTCGTCAATTTCCTCACGTTCAACTGCTAGAGAATGACAGTAACGTAGGTTTTGCCGGCGCTAATAACCAGGGTATGGCTTTGGGGCAGGGACGCTACCTGCTGCTGCTTAACAGCGATGCCTTTCTAAAGCCTGACAGTTTACAAACGGCTGTTCGCTTTATGGACGGGCATCCTGAGGTTGGGGTCTGTGGGGCAAAGTTGCTAAATCCTGATGGCACTTTTCAAGGGTCCTATGCCGATTTTCCGACGCTCAAATCAGAATTTCTAATGGCAACCGGCTTGGGTAAGCGCCTGATTAACCCCTACTACCCCGCCCCCCGACCCTGGTTGGGAGAGGAAGCCCGTGAGGTAGATTGGATCGGGGGAGCTTTTATGCTTCTGCGCCATGAAGTATTTGATAAAGT
>JAAEOP010001008.1 GCA_024223125.1 Chloroflexota bacterium | reverse complement strand
TCTCCCAGTTAGACATTCCCCCCCCCAAATCAGCAGAGTTACCGCTGAAGGTAACGTTGGTCAAGGTTGGATTGCTATTATTGTTAAGCATTCCCCCCCCACTCCGCTCCGCAGAGTTACCGCTGAAGGTAACGTTGGTCAAGGTTGGATCGCTATTGGCGTTAACCATTCCCCCGCCACCATTAGTAGCATAGTTACCGCTGAAGGTAACGTTGGTCAAGGTTGGATCGCTATTATCGTAGTTATACATTCCCCCGCCCTGATAACCAGCAGAGTTACCGCTGAAGGTAACGTTGGTCAAGGTTGGATTGCTATTATTGAGGTTATACATTCCCCCGCCATCATAATAAGCAGAGTTACCGCTGAAGGTAACATTAGCTACAGTTGGATTGCTGTTGGTATTGTACATTCCCCCGCCCTAAGAATCATCACTGGTACTACCATTGGCATTACCCCCACTCACTGTAAATCCATCCAAAACAGTGGTGGAAATGGTGTTAGTGCTAGAGATTACGTGATAGCTATTCTCATCGTTGTTAGTCAAGCCGGCGTCATCCTCATTCAAGTCACCACTCAAGATGGTCACATTATCTGCCCAATCCCGCTGGTCACGAGTCACTTCGCTGCCGCTGAAGCCCCCATAAAGTGCCACCCCATTTATCAGGGTGAAAGCGGCAGATCGATTATCTGTATAGGCCCCGCTGCTCGGGTCATAATCGGGATAATAGCTGCCCGTCGCTACCCAAACCTCATCGCCGGATTGAGCTACGGCCAGGGCGCTTTGCAGCTCGGTAAAGGCATTGGTCCAGGAGAGGCCGGTGTTGGCTCCAGTGGCCTGGTGGTCAACAAAAAGGATATTCGTAGAAATTTGGGTGGTCACCGTCACCTGCCCCACCGCCGAGACCCCATCATCGGCCACTACGGCATAATCGCTGTTGGTTATGGTCTGGCTGGCGGTTACGGTAAAGCTGCGGCTGATGGTTTCGGCATTGGCTAAACTCGATACGGTCCAACTGATCACGTTTCCGACCTGTGTACCCCCGGAGCCCGGTACATAATTTGTGTTTGCCGGTATGGTATCG
>JAAEOP010001007.1 GCA_024223125.1 Chloroflexota bacterium | reverse complement strand
TTTGCGGCCGCAGAAGACATACTATTCGATTGGCTAGAAGCAGAACCAGAAATTGCCCAGTCTGGCGATCCTAATCCGGTGGAAGTGGGGTTGGCATTTTACGGCCGTTTGCAACAAAAACCGGACGAAGAGCTTGCGGCCGGCAACCTTATCCGTGAAGAAATTGAAGAATCCTTAAACGAATTATTGACCGAACAACAGGAGGAAGAAACATGATTCGCAGAATAATTGGTGTTATCTTTATCATCATGGCCCTGACCGGCTGGTTCATTGCTTACCAGGGTTTTCAACTGACCGGCCAATTTATAGACAACCTGGCTCTTTCCATGGACAACGCCCTTCAGCTCACAACAGAAACATTGAACAATGTAGAAAGCACTTTGCTCGTCACCAAACAAACGGTCTCCGATTTGGGGACGACGCTGACGACAATGGAAACCACTTCCAGCAACATCGCTACCAGTTTGGATGAGGCCGAACCGCTGCTAGACAATGTTAGTACTGTTGTCTCGAAGGATGTGCCCGACAGCATTGAATCCTTGCAAGATACAATGCCTACCCTTGTCGAAGCGGCCAGCGTCATTGACCGCACCTTGACCACCCTGACCAAATTCAAGATTGATGAGACGATTTTAGGCTTTAACATCAATTATGATTTGGGAATTGATTACAACCCAGATGTGCCCTTTGACGCGGCCGTGACCGAACTTGGAACTAGCCTGGACGGACTGCCGGAATCGCTGCGCGAGTTAGACACCCAATTGGACAGCACCAAATCCAGCCTGAATGTGATGAGTGGGGATATGGATCAGTTAGCGGCCGATATGGCTACCCTTAACGACAGCATCGCCGACATACAACCTGTGTTAGACGAGTACGTCCGCATCGTCATAGACCTCAATGACCGGCTGCGTATTGCCCGCGATCAGATCAATGTACAGGCCGAGCAGGTGAAACAGATTTTCAACATCATCTTTATCTGGATGGGTCTATTCCAACTGCTGCCGCTGTACCTGGGGCTGGAAATGGTCGCCGGGGAGCGGGGCATCAGCCAATACGTCACCGAAAAAGAGTTTGCTGAACGGATGGCTGCCTTTGAAGAAAAATGGCGGTTGGTTGAGCAGGATGATGATGGGGAGACAGATACGGCCGTGTCAGACGCCTGACAATTATGGGGTAGCTTAAGATTTCCATAGCCAACGGTGTAATAAAGATGCTGTTAATTTATAATGTCGCACTATTACCGAAACGCTGGAAATTGCCCGTGATGTGGCTAAGAAACTACTCGAAGCACAAAGCGAGCGTCAATGAAATACTCATCTACAAAACATCGCCTATGCAAAAATTTTTGTTTAATTACCTGGAGTTGAAACCCCAGGCTGGTACACAAAACCTACTGAAGCAGGTTAAGCAGCTTGTCGGCAGCGCGTTAGTTTGCCTTAGTAAACTTTTTGTATTAGATGGTGGTTTGCGAAGACCGGCAATTTTATGGCTGCTGTTGCTGATTGGATTATTAGTAACAGCCTGCGGCCGTAATGAAGCCCAACCGCTCACAATTTTACCCACCAACACGGCCGCGCCCACCCCCACTCTCGCTGCCGGGCTGCCTACCATTCCCCCGCCGCCGCCGACCTTAGCCGCCAATCCAGACACGGCCGTAGCCGTCGCAACTGAATCCACAACGGCCGCAAGCACAGTAACGGCCGTCATCATCCCCACCGTCACCCCCTTCCCCACACCCACCAACACCCCCGCTCCAGTCGAACGTATTGAATTGGCTCACAGCGGGTTGACGGCTGGTAACTATCAACAAACCATCAACCAGTTAGAAGCCGTACTGGTCCAACCCGCAGCCGCGACGCCTGCCCAGCAAGCCGATAATCTGTACAGTTTAGGCATCGCCTATTTGGGCGAAGATCGTTACAGCGACGCCGCCTTAACCTTTGAGCGCCTGCAAACCGATTTCCCCGACCTGGCTCCCAGCGCCGCATATTACCATTTGGGGCAGGCATATCAGCGGTTAGCCAATTATGCTGGTGCGATTGAAGCGTATCAGGCGTACCTGGCTGTCAATTCAGACATGGGCGCATACGTTTATCTGCTTATTGCCACGGCGTATACGGCCGCCGGCGACACGGTTAGCTCTCAAATTGCCCTCGAAACGGCCGCTGCTGCCCCTGCCCATCGTTTAACCGAAATCAGCAACCGGCGCATGTTAGCTGAATTGTATATGGAGGCTGCCAATTACCCGGCTGCGGCCGCCCAATATGACGCCATCCGCAATGCGGCCGTGACCCAGTTTACCCAGGGAGAAATGAATTATTTAGCCGGCTATGCGGAATTGTTAAATGGGGAGACGGAAGCAGCTTACGGCCGTTTTCAACAAAGCCTCGCCGCCTACCCCAACGCCTTCGAAAGCTACCTGGGATTAGTAGAACTGGTCAACGCCGGCATTCCTGTAGACGAATACCAGCGCGGGTTGGTCAACTTCAACGCCAAATCTTACGACCCGACTATTGCCGCTTTTGATCGCTACCTACAAGCCAATCCAGAAAACCATAACCCGGAAGCGTATCTGTACAAAGCGTGGGCTTATGAAGCATCAGGAAATCTAACCACTGCCCTGCTTGAACTGGACAGCTACACCAACAGCCACCCGGCCGAGGCTACAATTGAACGAGGTAAAATGTTGACCCGTGCTGGTGATGTCAATGGCGCATTTGAAAATTACCAGTTTTACCTGACTAATTTTCCTACTGGTGAAGCCGCGCCCTTTGCCGCCTGGCGATCGGCCGCTATTGCCGAAGGAGCCGGCAATATCCCCACCGCCATTTCCGGTTACACCTTTCTGGCCGACAATTTCCCCTGGCATGAGGATACGCCGGAAGCGCTTTTCCATGCTGGCTGGCTGGCAAATAATGGAGGAGATATAGTCACGGCCGTTACCCTCTGGAACCGCGCCGCCCAAACTTACCCGGCCAATGAATATGGTTCGGCGGCCGATGTCTGGCTATTGCAAACCCTGCCGGGCAATGAAACCGTTATCACCGGCACTCTCCCCTCGTTAGCAGAGGTGCAGCAGCGGGCATTGGCGAATACGGCCGTTAACTATTATGCTTTCCGCGCCAAAGATATGGCCGCCGGGAATAACCCTTTTACCGCCAACGCTCCCATCCACCTGCCCACGCCAGAAGAAGAGGCGGCCGCCCAGACCGAAGCGGAAATATGGCTGCGTGGCTGGCTAGGGTTAGAATCGGGTACAGATATCCGCAGTCTACCGTCCCAGCTTGCCAATGATCCCCGCCTGATTCGGGGTGAAAAGTTGTGGCAGTTGGGCGAGCATGAATTTGCTAAACGAGAATTGGAAACAGTGCGTACAGCGGCCGCGCAGGATGCCCTCGCCAGCTACCAATTAGCCCTCTATTTCCGTGATTTAGGTCTGTACCGCTCCTCCATTTTAGCAGCGATGCGGCTGCCCATTTTAGCCGGACAATCCACTTTAGAGATGCCGCCGTTTATCGGCCGTTTGCTCTACCCCGTTTATTATGCCGATCTGGTATTGCCATTGGCAAAACAGTACGGCTACGATCCCCGACTGCAATTTGCCCTGCTGCGGCAGGAGAGTTTATTTGAGAGTTTTGCTACCTCCAGCGCCGTCGCTCAAGGTCTCAGCCAGGTCATCCCCGACACCGGCGCTTACATTGCCCAACGGCTGAACTGGCCGAATTATGAAAACAAGGATTTGTACAAACCATATGTGGGGTTGAATTTTGGCGCTTATTATTTGTCGCAGCAGTTAAATGCATTTGATGGGAATGTACACGCCGCCCTGTCCGCTTACAACGCCGGGCCGGGCAATGCCGCTCGCTGGTATGAAACGGCCGGGGCTGATCTGGACAGCTATCATGAAACAGTTGACTTTGCCGAAACCCGCCTCTACATTGAACGCATTTATGAAGGATACGATTTTTACCGAATATTGTATGGGGAATAAAGGAGTGAAGAATAATAAATTGTGAATAATTAATAATGAATTGTGAAGTTGGTCGGCCATATCCAGTGCCACTTCACAATTCACAATTCATTGTTCACAATTCATTATTGAATCCGTTACTCATGTCTTTTGATTGGCAGACTGAAGAAACAATTCAATGGGATGAAGAAGCAGAAGAAACGCCGCCGCCAAAATCACAGCCATCAAAACCGCGCCGCCGTTGGCCCTGGCTGATATTGATTTTGGTTATCTTTTTGTCCGGAGGGATGGGGGGCGTTTACTGGTCGCTAACGCAGCGGGTAGAAGAACTGTCTGAAGATGTGGGGGATGATTTGATTGCCAGTTATGCGGTTATTGAAGATGCGGCCAATGCCCAAGATCCGGAATTGTTTGCCACTTTCCTGTCAGGCAAAGACGCCGAATGGGCGTTGGCGTGGGAGCAGCTTGTGTCCGAAGGGGATTATCAGAACCGGCAGTTGTTTGGTTTGGATTGGCAGCCGGTTGAACCGGTCACGGCCGTCATCAGCCACACCATCAACCCCCAGTTCAACGCCGCCGAAATTGTGACCGAACATGATTACAGTTACAGCATTGGCAATGGGTATACAGAGACGGTACAGCTCAGGCATACGGTCGTGTACCGACTCGGCCCAGACCGTTGGCTGCTGGCGCCTCCTGAAGATGAATTTTGGGGGCCAACAATCGCCAAAGACGGTTACTACGTCAGCTTGACCTTTCCGGAGCGCGACCAAGAAATTGCCCGGCGGCTGGCCCTGGAATTCAACAGCAAAACGGCCGAACTGTGCGTCCAATCCACCTTTGAGTGCCCCGAAGGATTCCATTGGCAAGTTGAATTTTTAACCGACCCCGCCTTATTATCATCCCAAGCGGACGCAGTGGCTTATGTAGATGGGGAATGGCGGCTGCGGCTGCCCACGCCAACTCTGGTCGGCTTGCCGCAAGACGAAGCTGGATTCCAGGCGATGGCTCGTGGTTACACGGTTCAACTCATTAATCCTATGATGCAGAAGTTATCTGGTATTGCCGATTGGAGCGAGGGAGCGTTTTCACAAGCGTGGTTGGATTGGTATTTGGAGCGGTTGGCGTTACGGCCGTATCCCCTGCTACCATCTAACCGGCAAACGTTGGCCGAACAAGGCACAACATTACAATCTGGCGCCCAATTCTGGAACAGCGGCGAAGACGCCACTGCCTTAACATACGCCATTATCCAGTTTCTCATTGAGGAATTGAAAATCAGCCCCAAACATATCATCCAAATACCGGGCGACGGCCAGATACCTTTTTATGAAGATTGGTTGATAGAGGTTAGCGACGGCCGTTACACCCCTGAAGAACTAGAACAACAATGGCAAACCTATCTGACCAATCCACCCTGATCGATTTACGTTTTACATTTTACGACTCTAACTAATACTCTCAAACGCCAATTCTGGGTACTTCTCATTGTAATAATTCAGTTCATGGGCAGAATTGAATAAGACTACGAGACGGCCGTCGTCATCCTTCGTCTTCAACATGCCATACCGCCAGGGCAGCTTCCCCACCACATCATCCGGCCCCTCTATCCAACGGCACAAACGATGGGGCAACGATTCTAGCTTGGTGCGCACCTTGTACTCCTGCTCCAAACGGGCCTGCACCACCTCAAATTGTAGCATCCCCACCACTGCCAAAATCGGCTCGCGGCGCATGGCGTCTACTTCATACAAAATCTGCATCGCCCCTTCCGTTTCTAGTTGATGGATGCCCTTCAAAAACTGTTTTTGCTTGCTAATATCCAGGTTCACCAGCCGGGCAAAATGCTCCGCCGGGAAACGGGGGATCGACTCGAAGTTGAATTTGGCGCCGGCCGTAATCGTATCCCCAATGTGCAGTTCCCGGTTGCCGGGCAACCCGATAATATCCCCAGCAAACGCTTCATCCACCACCGCCCGATCATCGGCAAAAAAAGTATACGTTCGGGATAGTTTCAACGTCTTGCCGGTGCGGGGATGATTGACCTGGGTATTGCGTTCAAAACGGCCGCTGCAAATCCGCAAAAAAGCCACGCTGTCCCGGTGTCTGGGATCCATATTGGCCTGAATCTTAAACACAAAGCCCGTAAAATCAGGCTGAAAAGGGTCCACTAACCCATTGTCGCTAGGATACGCATTAGGTTCCGGGGCAAACCGGATGAAATCATCCAAAAACAACTGCACTCCAAAATTGGTTAACGCGCTACCAAAATAAACAATCGTCTGCTCTTCGCGGCGGAACGCTTCAAAATCAAATTTGGCCAACTCATCCAATAAAGCAATGTTGACTTGCAAATCCTCAAACTGGAAATCGCTCAATTTTGCTTCAATGCGGGGATCATCCAGGTTGGTAATATATTCGGGCGAAATGGTTTGATTGTGCGCCGTGCGATCATACAGATGCACGTCATCGCTCAGACGATCATAGACGCCCATAAAGGTGTCCCCATCCCCAATGGGCCAATTCATGGGTACGGGCTGCATCCCCAACACCGTTTCCACCTCATCCAACAGTTCCAACGCATCCAGCGCCGGCCGATCCATTTTATTGATAAAGGTAAACACCGGAATTCCCCGGCGGCGACACACCTCAAACAGTTTAATCGTTTGCGCCTCCACCCCTTTGGCTGCATCCAACACCATGACGGCACAATCTGCGGCCGTTAACGTGCGGTACGTATCTTCTGAAAAATCCTGATGGCCTGGTGTGTCTAGCAAATTGATCGTGTGTCCCTTGTAAGGGAATTGCAGCACAGTCGAGGTAATGGAGATACCCCGCTCCTGCTCCATCTTCATCCAGTCAGACGTAGCCGACCGCTGACTTTTACGGGAACGCACACTGCCCGCCAAATGAATGGCATTGCCGTAAAGCAGCAGCTTTTCCGTCAGCGTCGTTTTCCCGGCGTCCGGGTGGGAGATAATGGCAAAGGTGCGCCGCTTCTGTATTTCTTCTTTCAATTGTCCGTTGTCGCTTTTTGATTCACTCATATCAGGCGGTACTCATTCAGGGGGCTACCAAGACCCTAAGGGTTTTACTCCCGCGTGTACCCGTTAGATTAAGCGAAAAACCCTTAGGGTCTGAACGGATACATCAGGCGTAAAAAGCGGCCACAACAAGTTTGTATTGTGACCGCCCATCATAATTATTTAAGGCTCTAAGGATAACGTGATAAGTTGTTAGTGGCAAGTTTGCAAGTGGGCACGTTTGCAAGTGGTAAGTCCAATTTTAGAGAGCAGTTCATTATCATCTTTTTTTCAGGTTGGACTTAGGTTAGACTCATCAACCTGACCTATACTCCTTAACATATTTTTTCCTCCTTCAAGCAAAAAAGCCCCGCGAATAAGATATTCGCGGGGCTTTTTGCCATCAAGTCGTTAGTTACTCAACGAAACAAGCTGTGCCAATTCAAACACATCCATATCGTCCATCTGATTAGCTAAACGGTCTACGCGAATGCGGATGTCATTCAGATCCACACCTTCTGTCCAGTAACTGTCGCGCAACAATTCTGCCCATTGACTGACGGTAACAGCCAGTTGGTAATTCAGCGGCGCAGCGTCAAAGGAAGGCGACAGAGAGTCAGTGCTGAATACGCCGTTGATTTCCTGGACGGCTCGGGTTTGGGGGTCTTGCCAGCGTAGGAAGACGGTAGCGATACGACCCTGAGCGCCGGGGGTTAACTGGACGGCGTAGATGGCAGCGGCCGTGTGACCGGCTCCAAATTCGGCCGCATCTACTTCATTGTTGCGGAAATCCTGGTCGGCGATGGCCCGGTTTTCGTAACCAATCAACCGGTACTGTTGCACAATCTGGGGGTCAAAATCCACCTGAATTTTGGCGTCCAAACCGATTGTTTGCAGAGTGGACATCAAATCTTCCACAAAAACCTCGCGGGCTTCGTCCAGGGTATCCACGTAAGCGTAATTACCATCGCCCTGGTCGGCAAGCTGTTCCATCATCACATCATTGTAGTTGCCCAAGCCGACGCCAATACTGGTTAGTTGAATGCCAGCGTCGGCATAGCCGCGAATTTTGGCTGCCAGACTGTTGGGACCAGTATCGCCCACATTGGCTACCCCATCGGAAGCGAGGATAACGCGATTGATGCCGCCGGGCTTGTAAGCCTGGTTCGCCATCTCATATCCCATCAGCAAACCAGCTTCCAAATTAGTGGAGCCTTCTGTTTGCAGGGAGTAGATGCCGCCTAAGATTGTTTCCCGGTCGGAGCCGGGGGTGGGCGGGACAACGGTGCGGGCGCTGGTTCCGTAAACGAC
>JAAEOP010001006.1 GCA_024223125.1 Chloroflexota bacterium | reverse complement strand
GTAAGGGACACGCAGAGGACTTGTTGATGTTGCGCTCTTATTACAAATCTGGTCGTTGGAACCAGTTCAAAAAGATGGCTAATTCCCCACTTGCGGCTGTTATTGGATTAGCGTGAAAATGGGAATGCACCCTAGCAGCCTGACTTTTTAGAGTTAGTCTATTTGTTGTGTTTGACAGGGGCAATTTGCTTATTAAATTGTAAAGGAGCTACGGGTTTTTTTTGCCCTCATTTGAACCATGTCTAAATTTGTATGAACAGTCATAATCTCCTACTCCAAAAAAAGTGGCGGCAATGATACAATGCACCTGATGTTAATGAAAACTTCCAGGCAAACCCAGCGCCAGCATGTTATTCAGTTTGTTATCCTTCTGATCGTTGCCCTCATCTGGCTGCGGCCGAGTGGGGCAAACGGGCTGCAATTGTACTCCTATAAAGGGTATTTACACACCATTGCCATATTCCGCAATCAAGCTCTCCGTGCCGGATTGGATCAACCGGAGTGCCACGCTGTCATGGATGAGATTGCGGCCGAATTGGACAGCATTACAAAAGTGCAAATGCCTGATGGATCACTCATGCCGGTCAGTCATCAAGGCGTTTCTGAAGCGCTGCGCTCCTTTCCCTGCTCTCCGGCAAAAGCAGACCGCTATCTCAGCGGTTTATGCCCTAACCGGGTTTGTACTGTCTCCCGTCCGCTGCCACTCATTCGCCCCGGCGGCGGCGGCTCTTTACCCGGTGGCAGTAGTCGCCCTGGTAACAACCCGCTGCCTGGCCCGGCCCCCCAACCAGGAGACGGTGATGCCAGCCAACCTGACCAACCAGGGAGCAATGGGCAGGATGGCGACGGCAGCGGCCCTGGAGATGGCAATGGGGATGCGGTGGCTACGGCCGTCGTCACCGCCGATCCCAATGCCCCCGTCATCGGCTTATTGACACCTGCACCCACCTTTACCCCCACACCAACGCCAACGCCCACCCCGACGCCAACACCAACACCAGCGGCCGCAGCTGCGGCCGCTGAGGAGGAAGAGGAAGGTCAATTCCCCTGGCTATATCTGATTGCGGGTGTGGCGCTGTTGTTTATGATTACGGCCGTGGCCCTATTGTTGTGGCCCCGTTCCGAAGAAGAGAAACCCAAACCAAAACTCACCCCTCGTTCGGCCGCTGCTATAAGCGAAGGGCGACAGCAGCTAAAACAAGAAAATCACCGTGAAGCGGTACGCCGTCTCTTCCTGGCCTTGTTGCTGACGCTAGATGAACAAGGCATCATGCGTTATGATGCCGCCCAGACAAATTTTGAATTATTACGACAAGAACAGTTACGGCCGTCGCTCATTCCCGCCCTGGCTCCCGTCGTCCACACTTACGAGCGGGTTTGGTACGGTCTTCAACCTTTGCAAACAACAGAATATGATGCGCTGGTAAAACGGATTAAAGAGATTGGAGATTAGAGATTTAGAGATTGGAAATTTGTACGCCGACAATCTCTAATCTCAAGTTCCTCATGCAGCTAAGACAACGCTTCCTCATTGATTTTATTGGTATTGGCCTGGTGTTGGCAGGTATTGCCACGGCCGTAACCATCACCCTCATCCAATTCAATAATCCCAAATATGCACGAGGGTCTGTGCAAAATGATGGCCCAGAAGGAACCTCTTTGTTAGCAGAATGGTTGGCGGAAGAAGGATTTGTGGTCAATACGCTGGACACAAATGCGGCCCGACCATCCTACCAAGACAAACTCATATTGGCGTTGGCCCCACGCAGCCCATTTACTTTTCGCCAGTTGTGGCAGTTGGATGGTTGGGTGCGGAGCGGCGGTACGTTGATTGTAGCTCAGGAAGGACGGCAGCCCACCGGACTTTCCCGTCATTTTGGTTTGAACATCGGCCGTTTGTGGCTGCCCGTTAAACAAAGCGATCTAATTTTGCCCGCTTTGAATTGGCCGCCGGTAAGCACGGCCGTCATACGCGCCCGCCGCTACCTGAAACCCCGGCTCAACTGTGGGCAGGCGGCCATACATATGGGAGATTGTCGTCGGCCGCTGTTCATCTCCTTTGGTTGGGATGATGGGCAGGTTTATTATCTATCCACCGCCCACCCCTTCACCAATGAGGGGTTGGCCGATGTGGGCAATGCCCAATTGGTCGAAAATTTGATTTTGGCCGGAGCGGCGCGAGGCCAACAAATCAGCTTCGATGAAATTCACCAGCAAGCCAACATCCCCTGGTTGTTTGTCACATCGGCCGGATGGGGTATCCTGTTGGCGATTCCGTTGGTAGTCGGATTTGCCCTGTGGCATTCGCTGCCGTCCGTACCCAAACAAACCCAGCCCACTGGCAACAAACGTTCATTGAAGGATGGAACGGCCGTGCCCAAAAACGTCCTGGCCGGCGCCCAGCGTCAATTCCAGAAAAGCGACGACATCAAAGAACATTACTGGTTACGACTAAAACGCACCCTGGCCCGGCGTGCCGGGGTTGACCCCACCTTGCCCGATGAGGCGTTCATTCCGGCCCTCAAACCCCATCTATCAGATGCGGAAATGGGCACAGTGATGTATCTGGCGGCCAATAAAGACCCCTTTCCACCAATGAGTCAATCTGAATTACGCCAATGGGTGAGTACGGCCGTGACCCTATCCGACAAACACAACCTGACGAGAGAAATTTATGAACACAAAAAAACTATTTGACACTCTGCACAACGAAGCCGCCAAAGTAATCGTCGGCCAGAAAAGTGTCCTGACCCAGCTCTTTATCGCCCTCGTCACCGGCGGGCATGTGCTTCTGGAAGGCGTCCCTGGCACCGCCAAAACGCTCATGGCTAAAACGTTGGCCCATCTGGTGCAAGCCGACATAAACCGCATCCAATTCACGCCTGACCTGATGCCCTCAGACATCATTGGCACCAATGTGTTTAATGTGGGCACCAGTGAATTTCATTTGCGTCACGGGCCGATTTTTGCCGGTATTGTGCTGGTGGATGAGGTCAACCGTGCCCCAGCTAAAACGCAGGCCGCTCTACTGGAAGCGATGGAAGAACGGCAAGTGACAATTGACGGCACGGAGTATGCGCTGCCCAATCCCTTCCTGGTCATCGCCACCCAAAACCCGGTGGAGTATGAAGGCACATACCCCCTGCCGGAAGCACAGTTAGATCGCTTCTTGTTCAAAATCAAAGTGGGCTACCCTACCCCGGCCGCGGAAACGGAAGTGTTGAACCGGTATCACCAGGGGTTTGATCCTCACGAATTGGCCGGGACGGGATTACGGCCGTTGATGACGCCAGAGCAGTTAACGGCCGTGCGTCGCCACATCCAAAGCATCACTGTTGAACCGGGGATTCTTAACTACATCACCCAGATCAGCGTAGCTACCCGTGAAACCCGCGAACTTTTTTTGGGGGGCAGTCCGCGGGCGTCGGTGGCTTTGTTGCAATCGAGTAAGGTACATGCAGCGTTACACGGCCGTAGCTTTGTCACCCCAGACGACATCAAAGCTGTCACACCGCCCGTCTACCGCCACCGTATCATCCTCAAACCGGAAGCCACCTTGGAAGGACTGGATGCTGACGCCGTTTTGGAGCGCGTTCTCCACAGTGTCGAAGTCCCCCGATGAATTATCGTAAGGGCGAAGTAGTCGGGTGAAGTTTAGGCCATCCCTAAAACCACTTTTCCGACTGCCTCACCTCATCCTATGGAGAAAAAATGAAATGTCCTGTTTGTAAAACACCGATGGAGCAAGAAATGGCTAATCTGACCGAGAATGTAAACGGTGAAGATGTCCTTATCGAAGATGTGCCCCTCTGGGTATGTCCTCAATGCGACGAAACGGTTATGGATGATGCTGTGCTGGCTGCCATTGAGGATATGCTTTATGGATTGCAAGAAGGCATTGCGGCCGATGAGGAAATTAGCTAAACAATTTCACCAAAGGCAGTAAAAATCCTGGCAGCACTTCTCCCCCAGTAAGCGGCAAGTTTTCTCTGGCAAAAGAGCTTTACACCTTGCAACCGGCCACCCATTAGTAAGTACACTATAAAGCGGTGATCCTAAAATATTAAGAAGCGATCCTTTTTTGATCGTTATGACTCTAAAGATTAAAGATGAAAATAATGTATCATCTCAATATTTCGGGGAAGATATAACTCACGGAGGAGCAGGGATACGAACAGGATGAAAAACTGGTGTATGTTGCCGAATCATCTCGGCCAAATCTGGTAACTTATAGCTTTCAGAAATCCGGTCATGGATGTAAGCATAAAAACTGACCCTTAACTTTTTTGCTGTTTCGGCTAACGTTATAAATGTATCCCAGGCTCGCACCCCATCATCTGTTCGCGGACCAAAACTCACATCTCGCTTGCGTACTCGTTGTCGTGCCCCTAGTTCAGCCGGATTGTTATGCAATGGCATCTCTGGGTATTTCAGAACCAGCAATAACTGTTCTTGCTTGGCCTTGGTTTTGGCAATCCGTTTATCCAAATCATCATAG
>JAAEOP010001005.1 GCA_024223125.1 Chloroflexota bacterium | reverse complement strand
GTAATGGGCGGCGGCTCCATATCAAAGGTAATATCCTCATCACCGGCAGCCATCTGTTCCAGCCAGGCCATGGCGCCATCCTCATCATCCCCCATCTCAAATAGGTCCAGTTCAGATTCTACTTCAGCAGCAACGGCCGTCTCCTCCTCGACCGCTGGTTCCATGTCCAGCGCCGCTTCAACCACAGTTTCATCTTCTGCCATCTCGGCCTCTGGTTCGGGAGCAGCGCCATAATCCGCAGCAAATTTAGCATCTTCACTGGGGGTAATGGGCGGCGGCTCCATATCAAAGGTAATATCCTCATCACCGGCAGCCATCTGTTCCAGCCAGGCCATGGCCGCATCAGGATTATCGGGCATATCACCTAGATCAATTGATGTTTCTCCTTGTTCCAGAGCAGCTTCCACCAATGGCGTCTCATCTTCATCCACATCTGGCAGAGGCAGATCAAATATGGTTTCTTCTTCGGCCGTAGATAAGTCTGGTTCGGCAGCAGGCTCATCCTCCACAGCCAACTCATCTGGTTCATTCGGTGAAATCCCTTCCAACCAATCCAGTTCCGCAGCTAACACTTCGTCAGTAATAGGAACGACCGTTTTCGTCCTGACCGGGGACATAATACCTGCACTCTCTAACTGAGCTTCAAGTTGATTCAGGGCGTCTGCCAGTTCCAAATCTAATTCATCAACAAGGTCCGCCTCATCAAACTGGGGTGGCGTCTCTGGTTCCTCCGCCACAACGATCGCCTCAGCCATCGTCGCTGCTTCAGCCTCTTCCTCTTCTGGTTCATCTTCTTCGGTTTCTTCTTCCTCTTCAAAAGCCAGATCATTCAGCCAGGACATGGCATCATCCAGTTCAGTTTGGGCATCATCGTCTACAAAATCTTCCGTCTCATCTGCGGCCGTATCTTGCACAGTAGACAGTTCATCCAGCGAAGCGTCCTGTTGGACAGCCAACCCTTCCAACCAGTCCAACGCCTCTTCTGTATCTTCCGGCAGTTCAGAAAGTTCAGCCGCCTCTGACGCAGATATTTCAGTTTCAACTTCCGCTATGGGTTCAGCCGATTCATCTATGAGGTCGGTCAGCCAGCTTTCATCCTCAGCGGCCGTGCCTGCCAATATGGGTAGTTCTGAATCTGACAGCAACTCTTCGGCCAACAAATCCTGGGCGACGGTAGGCATATCATCCACCGGCGTTTCTTGCTGGGCGGCTAATTCCTCCAGCCAGGACATTGTGTCTTCTAAATCTTCCATCGCCCCATCTATGCCAATATCTACCGGTTCTACAATCTCTGTCTCTTCCTCGACGGCCGATTCGGGAAGGAGGTCTGCTTCCATCCTGGCCTCTGCCGGCGACTCATCAGGCATTGCTAACCAATCTAATGAAGCCGTATCTTCGACTTGTTCAGCAGCAGAAAGCTGATCAAGCCAGTCCGTATCTTCCTGCAATGTACCCAGGTCTTCTTCTCCTTCAATATCTGACAGCAGGGCTGTCAATCCGGCGACGGTCAGGTCTGGTTCTTCTTCCCCGGTTAATTCCTCATCCAATACACCGGCCAAGAAATCATCGTCAACAGCGTCAACGGCAAAATCATCCAGAGAAAACTCGGCCGCGGGTTCTACGGCCGCTTCAACGCCGTCCAGCGCCGACGCATCCTGAGAGTCCAGCAGCCAATCAGGCAAATCACCCGGCTCGGCCGCTAATTCTGAGGAGTCCTCGGGCAGATCAGTCAACCAATCTGGCAAATTATCTTCGTCAGTCGCAAACAATTCTTCGGAGGAAATTTCAGGAATGTCTGCTTCCACCTCTCCCGCTTCTAGTTCTAATTCCGACCCCACACTTTCCAGATCAGGCAATGGCTCTTCAGTCGAAAACGAAGGGTCGTCTAAAGCAGCCAACAGCCCACTTGCGGCCGTCTCTGGCTCATCCTCAAAATCAGTCAACCAATCGGTCAAACCGGCTTCAATATCAAATTCTGGTTCAACGGTATCGTCCAACACAACATCTGGTTCTTCCTCAGAAGCATCCGACAACCAATCGGTCATACTACTCTCAAATGCTGTTTCTTTGTCATCTTCGGCTGTTTCTCCGATATGATCGTCATCCCAAACAACGGCCGTTTCATCATCACTTAAATCAGATAACCAATCGGTAATATCTGCGGCAACCAAATCATCCTCTGTCTCCATCTCCGGCTGAGACGGTACCGGTTGTTCAGATTCCTTCTCATCTTTATCGCCCATCACTATAGCCTCCACTTCATCTGAACCTTCCAGATCATCACCTAATAACCAGGCCGGGATTTCATCTTCATCGCTGCCAGAAAGAACTTCACTTATTTGGTCAGGCAAAGATGATTCAATTTCAGATTGATCATCCACGGCCGCCAGGAGCGAAGTCAGACCGACGTCTTCATCTACCAGCCAATCATCAGCGCTTTTATCCTCAGCGCTATCCCCGACCCACGACTCCAGGTCTTCTAAAGACAAGAAATCATCTTCACTTTCTGGTTCAGGTTGCTCATCTTCCCCCTCAACCTGGCTTAAAGTAGCCAGCCAATCAGCCTCATCTTCGCCGGCGCTATCCTTTGCTGATTCTGCATCGGCCGCCAACTGTTCATCCATGGACATCGTTGCCAGCAAACCAGTTATCCCACCAAATTCAGGTTGGTCCAACAAGGTCTCATCCTCATCTGTGGCAACTGTGTCATCCACCTCATCAGCCGTTAGTTGTTCATCTATTGCCAAAGTTGCCAACAAACCAGTTATCTCAACGGCGTCAGATTGTTCCAATGGGGTCTCATCTTCATCTACGGCCGATAAATCATCTGGCAGTCCATCTTCTGGTATAGTCGCTTGTTTCTGGGGTGATTGGACGTCAGTTTCTACCAGGTCCCCAAACCAATCCAGGTCATCCTCTTCCTGGCTGGCAACGGCCGTGTCATCCACCCCGTCTGCGCCTAGCAACCAATCGGGAATGGCTTCATCTGGTTCGGCTGCAAGTTCTAGTTCAGGTATGATCTCGGCTGCTGGGGAATCGGCCGTCACGTCATCCACCCCGTCCGCAGCCCCCAATAACCAATCAGGAATGGCTTCATCTGCAGTCGTTTCATCACCATCTTCATCTACATCTTCCAAAAACCACAGTTCCTCATCTGCCCCCTCAGCTTCTACTGTCTCCCCCGCTGCAGCCATTGTTAAAGAAGCCTCATCTACCCCAACCTCTACCTTCGGCTCATCCATTAAATTATTTAACCAGTCAGGAATCCCCTCAGCCTCAGTCTCTTCCAGCACAGGCTCATCTTCACCGTCCACATCAACAAACCAATCCGATTGGGCCATCTCCATCTCTAACGCGGCTTCATTTTCAACCATATCCTGGTCCTGCTCGCCAACCAGATCATTCAGCCAATCTGGCACCGCTTGTTCAGAAGCAAATTCCTCGACAACAAACTCACCATCCGCAGCCTGTTCCCCAAACCAATCCGTCTCCGGCTTGGCAGGTTCTGTTTCCGGTTCCGGATCATCAGTGGCCATACTATCGGCAAATAGCAGCTCAAATTCTTCATCAATGATATCGCTGGCGACGGCAGAGTCATCGACATCGGCTAACCAATCTGATTCTGCCGTCGGTTGAACAGCGGCCGCAGCCACTTCTTCATGGTCATCCATAAACCATTCCGATTCTAAGGGTATATCTGCGGCCGTGTCATCGTCATCATGCACATCAGCCATCCAATCATAGTCGTGCATACCGCTTTCGCTTTCCACCACAATATCAGGCTGGTCGCCATATTCCAACCCCTCGCTTATATCGGCGTCAAACGAAACATCATTCATCCAATCGGCCGAGGGAGTTTCACCGACCACCGCGGGTGCAGGCATATCGGGAATAGCGCCTATAAATTCAAGTTCTATTTTTTCCGGCAAAGTGGGTGCGCCGTCTGTGTAAAATGCTCGTCCAACGGCCGTTTCTAAATTCAAATGCATCCGGTCCAGACTCGTTAACTCTTGCAGTCGCAGCAAATATTTTTGCGACTCCCCAATACGACCCGTTTGCAACCAGATTTCCGACAAAATGGCATTGGTCATGATGCAGTTTGGTAGCCGTTCCAAAACATTCAAGCATACCTCTTCGGCATCAATTCGTTGCTCGTTGAGCCACAGCGCCTCTGCCAGCAGCACTTCCAAATCAATCCGATCCTCCACTTCATCCAGCGTATGGCGCAGCTCTTTTACCGCCTGTTGGTACATCTCCCCTTTAATATATAAACGCGCCAATGCCCCAGATGTCAGCGGAATACGATCTACCGGATTATCTGATAATTGAGCATATTGCTGCCGTAATTCTTCTTGAATGGCCGCATTATAGGGCTGAATTTCAAAGGCTCGTTCCAAATGCCACAGCGCCTGTTCATACTCACCATCAGCATTGAGAACAATGGACATACCCACATGAGCGATGAAATCATTGGGATCAGTACTCAAGACTCGTTGAAACAAATCGGCCGCATCTTCATACTGCTCTTGTTCCAACAACACTTTGGCCAGAAGCCGGTATGTGTCTATGTGGCGCGGAAACTTTTGCAAAATATTGCGACTGTGCGCTACAGCCTCATCCAATTGGTTGTCGGCAATAAATTGATCTATTTTTTCGATATATTCGTGGAGGGTTATGGTTGTCATTCTGACTCAGTGTAGTTACTTCAAGTATTCAGTTATCGGTTTACAGTGTTCAGTTTACTGAATACTAACTATATTTATTGTCAACTTCATTCAAATATTATGCAAAGTTTCCCTCAAGAAATCAAGTGATGCACTTTGAGGCTATCCAGCAGGTCGCCAATATTTTGTTCCGATTGGGGCATTGCGCCCAACGGGTCTTGAATTTCATCCCGCCCGGCTAAGGCATAAAACACGTTGAGAATGCCATAATGCAGCGCTTCTATTAAATAGCCACCCTCTAATACGAACAGAATACGGCCGTCATTCACCCCATCCGCTAATTCCACCAAAGACCGCGTCAACTGGGCATATCCCGTCAAACTCAAACCAGCCATCGCCAGCGGGTCTTGCCAATGGGCGTCAAATCCGGCCGAAATCAAAATCAACTCGGGGGCAAATGTTTTCACTCTGGGGCTGATCACTTCTGTAAACAGTTGTTGATATCCCGCATCCCCCACATTCGGCAGCAGAGGTACATTCAACGTATATCCCTCGCCCGTGCCCATCCCAATTTCTGCCAGAGAGCCTGTTCCCGGATAAAACAGGCGTGGTATAAACAAGTGCATGGACATAAACAGGACTGAATCATCCTCATAAAAAATATCTTGCGTCCCATTGCCATGATGGACATCAAAATCCAGAATTAAAACCCGCTTAATGCCGTAAGCAGCCTGAGCATAACGAGCCGCCACAGCCACATTGTTAAACAGGCAAAACCCGCTCAACTGATTCTTTTCGGCATGATGTCCCGGCGGCCGTACCAGAGCAAATCCATTTCTAGCCTGACCGGACATGACGGCGTCTACGGCCGTCATACAACCGCCGGCCGCTAGACGAGCTAAATCATAGGACGCGGCCGTGGCATACGTATCTCCATAATCCAGTACTCCCCCACCCCGACGCGACACAGACTGCACATGATCAATCAAAGCCGCAGAATGTACCCGGCGTAGCGCATCCATACCAGCCAATCTCGCCTCCAACTGGGTCAAATCAGCCAGAATGCCAGACCGATCCAAAAACGGCCGCAGCTTTGCCAGGCGGTGCGCCCCTTCAGGATGCCCTTGTTTCGTATGATCCAACGCTGGGGTAAAAACAAAAATTGTACTCATACCCACATTATACACCCAACAAAAAAGGAGCGTAGTCTGTATGTGACTACGCTCCTTGGAGAGTGTTCCGTGTTCGGATTACGAATTACGGACTACCGCCCCTATCCACCAAACAAAATCATCACCAAACCCTGACCCTCGGCTATGAATGTTACCAACCCGGCAAACACCACCGAAGTCATAGCCATCAATTTAATGAGGATATTCAAAGATGGGCCAGAAGTATCCTTAAACGGGTCGCCAACGGTATCGCCGACAACGGCCGCCTTATGGGCTGGCGATCCTTTGCCGCCATGATGTCCTTCTTCAATATACTTCTTGGCATTATCCCAGGCCCCGCCAGTATTAGACATCATCACCGCCAGCGAAAAGCCTGTTACCAGCGTACCTACCAGCAGACCAAGCACACCGGCCACACCAAACAGCACGCCTATAATTACCGGCACTAAAATCGCCAGAACTGAAGGAGCTATCATTTCTCTCTGAGCCGACAAGGTGCTAATTTCTACACAACGGGCATAATCAGGCCGCTCTGTTCCTTCCAAAATGCCCGGCTTTTCACGGAACTGGCGACGTACTTCTTCTACCATACCACCGGCCGCCCGGCCCACAGCCCGCATTGTCATCGCCGAGAAAAAGAAAGCGGTAGCCGCTCCAACCATCGCCCCAATCAACACGGCCGGATTCAGAATTGTGACATTGTAAAATTCCATGAAATCTTGCATTGTCCATTCGGCAATGTTACGGCCACCGTTAAGCGAAGTTAATGCCGCGTCGCCATGCAAAATTAGAGACAAACGCACTTCTTCCAGATACGCAGCCAGCAATGCTAACGCTGTTAACGCCGCCGACCCAATAGCAAACCCTTTACCGATTGCGGCCGTCGTGTTCCCCACCGCATCCAATTGATCGGTACGATCGCGCACACTGGGGTCTAAGCCCGACATTTCTGCATTACCGCCGGCATTATCGGCAATGGGACCATACGCATCTGTAGCCAGTGTAAAACCCAGCGTAGAGAGCATCGCCACGGCCGCAATACCAACGCCATACAAGCCCATTGAAATATTCAGCAGGCCACCCATCACATAAAAGCTCACGGCAATACCAATGACAATGGCCACAACCGGCAAGCCAGTAGATTCCATACCCACTGCCAACCCCTCAATCATTAATGTAGCCGGACTGGTGTCTGCTTGGTCGGCAATGCCCTGCGTTGGTTTGCTGGCATGGGAAGTATAATACTCGGTGGATTTACCCACGATAATACCCACAATTAAACCGGTCACAATGGAAATCCACACCGGCCACTTATTGGGCAGATCCAATATATACACAATAGGGATAGCTAAAATAGCGATACCAATAGAACTGGCATACAAACCACGCGATAAAGCGGCAATCAACTTACCCTGGCTGGCCCCTTCTTCTGTGCGCACCAGATAAATAGCCATGATAGAAAGGAAGACACCGACGGCCGCCAGCGCAATTGGCGCCGTAATATAACGAAGCTGCCATTGGATTTGTGTCAGGCCCGTATTTTCATAGAAGGCAGTCCCGGCCGTTACCACGGCCGCGACTCCTAACGCCGATGTGGCCAAAATAGAACCGGCATAAGATTCATACAAATCAGCGCCCATACCGGCTACATCACCTACATTGTCGCCTACATTGTCCGCAATTGTGGCTGGGTTCCGGGGATCGTCTTCCGGGATACCAGCTTCCACTTTACCCACCAAGTCAGCGCCTACATCGGCCGCTTTCGTAAAAATACCGCCACCCACACGAGCAAACAAAGCATAAGTAGACGCACCCATGCCAAAGCTCAACATCGTAGCCGTAATAATGGGTAGTGGATTACCTGTCACCATAATAAAGCCACCATCGGGCAGGATGGATGGCAATATATAGTAGAGAATTAGGAACCAGGCCGAGATGTCTAGCAAGGCAAAGCCAACAACAACCAGACCCATCACCGCCCCGGCTCGCAAAGCGACCCGCAAACCGGCGTCAAGGCTCTGGCTAGCTGCGTGAGCCGTCCGTGCCGAAGCGTTTGTGGCCGTCTTCATGCCAAAGAAACCGCACAATGCAGAGAAAAATCCACCTGTAATAAAGGCAATGGGTACAACCGGATTCTGTAACCCGATTGCTGCCATCACCGAAAAAACAACCAAAAGGATAACAAAGACAAGCGCCACCACCCGGTACTGCCGTGACAGGTACGCCATAGCGCCTTCACGAACAGCCTGAGCAATTTCAATCATCTTGTCACTCCCCTCACTTTCAACCATAAGCTGACGGTAAAAATACCAGGCAAAAGCGAGGGCTACAACGGCCGCCACCGGGCCAAGCCACCAAAGTAGCGGCAATGATTCTTGGGCAGCGGTTTGCGCCGCCGCAGAGTAAAACAGTTCCATAACTTACCTAAACCTCCAAAAAATATTTCTTCTTCTCAAAATATGTGGAAAAACCCCCGAATGGGGCTAGAGCGCGGCGATTGTAACGAATGGCACAATCGCTGTCAAACGTTCAAACTATGTGTCTTGATGGATGCGGCTGCTTAGGATGCGTTCACAAATAAGTTTTGATAAGAAAACGCAAAGGCTTGCCCGTTTACCAAAGTCCAAAGTTAAAAATGGGCAAGCCCTTAGTCTGGGTGAACATTGCGCCAGGAAGTCGTTTCTCGCCAGGGGTCAGGTTGGATTGATTCGTCTGTTGTCACGGCCGTCCCCCTTTGCCCCTTCCCCGCTCCTTGCAGTAGTTCAAACACGGCCGTACTCAACCACATATCTTCTTCTAACTCATCTTCCGGCTGCCAATCAGCCATATGCTGCTGCAAATAGTTGGTGCTGGTTTGTCCCTGGCGGAAATACGGTTCCTGCAAAATAGCTAATAGATAAGGGATGTTGGTGGTGACACCCAACACGGCCGTTTCCCGCAGCGCCTTCTCCATCTTGCCAATGGCCTCCTCCCGGTCATGCCCCCAGGTGATGATTTTGGCTAACATAGGGTCGTAATAGGGAGTGACAACCGTGCCCGATTCAATTCCCCCATCCACCCGAATGCCTGGGCCGGCCGGAGGTTGAAAATAAACAATCTCCCCCATCGAAGGTAAAAAATTTTGCGCCGGGTCTTCGGCATACACCCGGCATTCCAGAGCATGTCCCCGTTGAGTAATTGCATCTTGAGAAAATGGCAATGGTGTATTATTGGCTACGCGAATCTGCCAGATAGCTAAGTCTAACCCCGTCACCAGTTCCGTCACCGGATGCTCTACTTGCAAACGGGTGTTCATCTCCAAAAAGTAAAATTTACCCGACCCATCTACAATAAATTCCACCGTGCCCGCATTACTATAATCGGCCGCTTTGGCCAATGAAACGGCCGCCGTCGCCATTCGCTGCCGCAGATCATCATCTTGAATAATGGGGGCCGGACTCTCCTCAATAATCTTTTGATGACGCCGCTGCACCGAACATTCCCGCTCAAAAAGATGCAATACATTGCCGTGATGATCGGCCAAAATCTGGATTTCTACGTGGTGAATTTCAGTGAAGTATTTCTCTATGAGGATGTGATCATCGCCAAAAGCAGAACGGGCTTCAATGCGGGCGGCCTGCACCGCGTCGGCAAACTCCTCGGCCGACCAGACAACCCGCATCCCTTTCCCCCCCCCTCCGGCGCTGGCTTTGATGAGGATGGGAAATTCAATGTGGGCAGCGGCCGTCTGCAATTCGGCCGTGTCCATCCCCGCCCCATCCACACCAGGAACCACCGGCACACCGGCCCGCTCCGCAATTTCTCGTGCCCGCGCTTTGCTGCCCAACTGCTCCATCGCCACCGCTGAGGGGCCAATAAAGGTAATGTTGCGTGCGGCACAGGCAGCGGCAAAGGTGGGGTTCTCACTTAAAAAACCATAGCCAGGATGGATGGCTTCGGCGCCACATTGGGCCGCTATAGCTAAAATTTCATCCTGATTCAGATACGTTTCGGCGGCCGATACGCCCGGCAACAGATACGCTTCATCGGCCAGGCGTACCCAGGGGGCGTTGGCGTCAGGATCAGAGTAAATGGCTACGGCCGTTACCCCCAATTCCCGGCAGGCCAGAATAATACGTCGAGCAATCTCGCCCCGGTTGGCAATCAAGATTTTGCTAAACATTCCCCTTCCTCCGATTGTCACAAAACCATTGTTGGGCAAAATCAACGGCCGTACACTGTGAAAATAAACAACATTCCGCCAATCCTACCCGGTCTCGCAAAATGGAATGGGCAGCTTCAAACGCTTCGCCCAATGGTTCAAAATCATCATCATCATAATCAAAATCGCTGTACCACTGCCATTGGCGACGGCCGTTTACCAACACCGGTGCGCCTGTTCGCATCTTATCCACCATACCAGACCGCACTTCTGCCAGATGAAACGATGTATTATTACCATGCCCCACCCCCAACAACAGCACAAAGCCATCTAACTCATACAATCGCGCCAGGGGTGATTCTTCACTCAGAGAAGACTCTAGCGAGTGATCGGCCGTTACCCATTCGGCCGCTTTTCCCCAGGCTGCAAAGGATGACTGC
>JAAEOP010001004.1 GCA_024223125.1 Chloroflexota bacterium | reverse complement strand
GGCTGTGGACGGGGCCATGAAACTGGCCAAACTTTATACTGGTAAAAAAGGATTTATCGCCACTACGGGTGCATTCCACGGCAAATCCCTGGGTGCACTCTCCCTTTTGGGAAAAGCGGTTTTCCGTGAGCCGGTCCTGCCACTGCTGGAAGGCATTCACCACGTGCCTTTTAATGATGCAGACGCCGTGAAAAATGCCCTTGAAGCTGCCAAAATCATTGGAGAAGGTATTGCCGCAGTTGTTGTCGAACCCATCCAGGGGGAAGCCGGCGCCATTGTCCCATCTGACGACTACTGGCCAGCCCTTAGGGACATCTGCGATCATTACGGTGTTCTGCTAATCGCTGATGAGGTTCAGACCGGGTTTGGAAGAACCGGTACGATTTTCGGTGTGGACCACTGGGATGTAACGCCTGATATCATGTGTTTCGGAAAATCTCTGGGCGGCGGTGTTGTGCCGATGTCCGCCTTCTTCTCCACTGCAGAGATCTGGAAATGCCTGGAACCCAACCCGTTTATGCACACCACAACCACCGGCGGCAATCCCCTGGCCTGTGCTTCTGCCCTGGCCCAGATCCAGGTTCTCCTGGAAGAAGATCTGCCCGGGCAGGCTGCTGAAAAAGGCGACTACATCATTGGAAAAATCAAGAAGCTAATCGAAAAGTATCCCGGTACCATAGAAGATGTAAGGGGCAAAGGCCTTCTCATCGGCATGGTCTTTCCCACGGATGACATCGGATACAAAGTGGCTACGGGTTTGTTCAGCAGAAAGGTGCTGACCGCAGGCACCCTGACCAATTCCAAGACCGTCCGGATCGAACCGGCCCTGAACGTGCCCTATGAGATTATTGACGAGATGCTGGTCCGGCTGGAGGATACCCTGACAAGCATTGCATAGCTGTCAATCATTAATTTATACTGATATTAACTTAATAGTGGCGGCAATTTTTAAGAGGGGTACAAACATCTGATCAAAAAAATGAAAGCTTAGGATCGGCTCCAAAATTACTTGAGCTTTTGTTTTCAAAATACCCAGTCTTTTAAGGGTTTTTGAAAACAATTATGCCCAAGTTATTTTGTAACGATTCCTTAGTGCAGGATAGAGATGCACGGATCAGAATGCCCCTCTCGAAGGGCAGCCGCAAGGGGGAATCAAATGAAATTAATACGC
>JAAEOP010001003.1 GCA_024223125.1 Chloroflexota bacterium | reverse complement strand
GCATTTTTCACCGTCCATTTGATCAGCGTTGCCCCGGCTTCGTCCATCAAGTGGATGATGACATCCTTTTTCTCAACTTGATTGAGTTGAATGGAATTGATCCAATTGAAGAACGTCGGTATGCTGACGCCAGTAACCAGGCCCTTGTTCAGGGTGACGTTGGCTGGCGTCCCCTGCATGGGCATGTGCATGGTGGTGGGGCCGGCTTGGTTTTCTACGGAGGGGCTTTCTTTGTAGGTTGCAGTCTCGTGGCTAATACTCAGGCCAGAAACCTCGGAGAAAGCAACGGTATCGCTGCCGATCTCTACCTTGTAGTTGTAGACCGGGAGCGGATATGCGGATTTGATTTGATCTTTTGTGAGGGCCATCGTTATACTCCTCTGAGAGTTGTTTGACTTTCAACGAAATACCGGCACGCGGTTCGGGTGGAAAACCCAATGTGTGCGGGTTTACGGCAAAACAAGGTTACGCTTCCTGCATTTTGTGGGAGAAGCGGAGGACAATGAATTCTGCCGGGCGGACGGCTGCAATGCCGATTTCCACAATCATGCGGCCTTCCAAAATGTCCTGGCTGGTCATGGTTTTGCCCAGCCCAACGTTGACGAAGTAGGCCGCGTCGGAGGTCGGCCCTGCCAGCGCGCCCTGTTCCCACAAACCGTACAGGTAGCTCTCGATCATGGCTTTCACCTTGAGCCAGGTTGTCGTGTCATTGGGTTCAAACACGGCAAAACTGGTAGCTTTCTGGGTCGATTCCTCAATCATGTTGAACAGCCGCCGGACGGAGATATACCGCCATTCGTTGTCGTTTCCTGCCAGGGTGCGCGCGCCCCAAACCAGGGTGCCTTTCCCGGTAAACGCCCGGATCGCATTGATCGATTTGCCCGCGGTGGGGTCTACGTTCATGCTTTCCTGATCATCATGGGTGATCTTGGTCACAGGCCCGATCACGGCAGAGAGGCTGACATTCGCCGG
>JAAEOP010001002.1 GCA_024223125.1 Chloroflexota bacterium | reverse complement strand
CATTGGTTGGCACGGCCGTGTACGGCAAAAAAAGAGACGGCCTCCAAAAGACCGTCTCTTTCTTCATCATAAGCGGGTTACCGCTTATCGGTTCTCATCAAACCAGACTACGGGTTCATGATAACAGGCAAGTAGACTTCATAACTGGTAACTGCGGGCGCTACCACTGTCACTGTTACACTGTCTACTGGTCCTAAAGGTACATGCGACGGGCTTCGTAGTTCGGCGCTAATCACATGCGACCCCAGCGTCAAGTCTACTGATGTCGTTGTTGTCATGACTGCGCCATTGTCCGTACCATCTACCCAAAGATGCCAATGTCCATCGATAGGAATGGTGAAGTTGGTGAGAGCGACCGTTACCATAGTTGTCGCTGTTATACCATTGGTAGCCGTAATCGTAGCGCCATCCGTCGGATTGGTAATGGTGATGTCAGATGCAACCACCGTCACTGAGGCGCTATCTACTGGCCCTAAAGGCACATGCGACGGGCTTCGTAATTCTGCGCTAATCACATGCGACCCCAGCGTCAAGTCTACTGATGTCGTTGTTGTCATGACTGCGCCATTGTCCGTACCATCTACCCAAAGATGCCAATGTCCGTCGGTGGGAATCGTGAAATCGGTGAGAGTAACCGTCACCGCGGTTGTCGCTGTCATCCCATTGGTAGCTGTAATCGTCTCTCCATCAGATGGGCTGGTAATGGCAATGTCTGGCGCTGTAGCTGTACTTATGAGACCATCTGAGGCCATCACATTACCATCGCTTTGGGATTGCACCCAAACGGTAGTAGTATCCGTCGCTCCATCAATAACATTGGCTGGAATGGCAACCCAAACAGATACAGCCGTACCCTGACCGCTACCCAACGTCACACTACTATCAGATAAACTGGCAGACCACATTCCAGAGGTAGACAGGTCATACGTATCTATCGCTGTACCAGTGTTGGTAATCCAGACTGTGTAAGTAAGTGTACGACCGGGCCAATCGCTCATTGCGTTGTCCGATGAAGCGGCCGTAACACTGTAAGCGCCACAAGCCACATCAATCGTCGTTGTTGTTTCGCCAATGACAGCATTACCCCAGTTATTAACCGCTTCTACACGTACTGTGTAACTGCCGCACACCGTATAAGTATGGGATGTCTGACTGGAAGAATATGGGCCAGCATAAGCTGAACCATCCCCAAAGTCCCAACGATAACTATTGCCGCCGCTCACATTGGCGTTAAAGGTCACAACCTGGCTGGTTGTCGTCAGGGCGCTGGTTGTCTGCGAAATCGTGACAACGGGATCATCCATCGCCCAGGTCAACATCGAATCCAGCAGGTCAGATCGCTCTGTACCACCCGTGCCGTCATTGACGCCTTCCAGACCGAAGGATGTGAAGATAGAACGGCCGTCATAATACACACCCGGATACTCAAGCGAAGGCTGTGCCCGGTGGGCCATACCAACTGTCCCTTCTGCCAAATAATTAGAGGGGTCACTGTAAGTAAACAAGGGTGTATACGGATACGGCCAACCCGGCACCGGATTTGGCTCAATATTCGGCCAGGTTTGAATTTCGTCAATATAGTATTGATTGGCAGCGCCATCGCCATTCACGGCCGCATCTACCTGACCCCGAATTTCACCACTAGGCACATCAGTAGAATGGACGTTGACATACAATCCGCCACTAAGCAGCGCAGCTTCACTACCGGCTGGAATAGTTGCCTGCCCGGAGAACGACAACGTATCAGTTACCCAGGTAGGCGTACTAAACACAGTAGCCAATACGCCGCCATTCACGCCGGCCGTACCGGTATGAATGTGCGCTGCCGTAATCGTCACCGGGTTAGATACTGTCACCGTTACATCATAATCCAACACCTGATTGGCATTGTCATAGCCAAAATCGGCCGTGCCAATCATCGTCGTGGCCACAGGCGGAACTTCATTCGCCCCTGTCAGCGTCACAGAGT
>JAAEOP010001001.1 GCA_024223125.1 Chloroflexota bacterium | reverse complement strand
CGCCAGGTGGCCGCCGGACAGGTGTATTATGCCCGCGCTATCCGCGCCCAGCTCACGGTGGCCCCGCCGCTCGCCCTCACACAGCCCGAGCAAACCATCTTGCGCCTGGCTGCCGAGGGGCTCTCTAACCGGGGGATTGGGCAGCGCATCGGCCTCTCCATATTCAGCAAGGCGGCCCAGGCCGTAGTAGTAGCGGGCGCTGGTGGTACCGTCGTCAGCATCCAATACCTGGGTCAAGCCCGCGGCCAGGTCAAGGGTGTAAGTAGTGGCCAGACATGGCCCACTGCATACAGTTTGCTGTAGGTGATCGCCGAGACCATTGTAGGTGTAGGGGTGGGTTTTAACGCCTCTTGTGCTAGGATGGCTCGTTGACTAGCCATCCTATGGAGTAGGCGTTGTTGCCAAATCCGAGTCGGGCATTGGTATGTGAATGAGTTGAAGTATTTCTGTTGATGCATTAATCTCCATAGCCATGTGCTCTAGTTTTATATCTTTCAAGAAACCCCGGTGACTCCCTACAATCATGATCACTTTATCTGGCATTTCAATTACTCGCTCCTCGCAATAGTCCCAAAAAGATACTAGCCCATGACTGTGTCGGTTTCCGGTCTCTGCTGTTGAGTAGTCAAGGTGATAATAGCGCATTCCTTCCAGATGAATATACACGCAACCGCTGGGGCGATATTCCAACCACCACGTGCCCTCCCCTTCAAAATGATAGCTGCCTGTCTCCAGCATTGCGTCATATATTTGCTTAAATGTCCTATCAGCTCTGAGTATTAGCATCTCGCCTTCATCCCGCCACCCTTGCCACGTACCAACCAAGTCTGCTTCTTGAAAAGTGGCAGGAGGGTATGTGGAAATACCAGTGCTGGTTGGTGTGCTACGCATACCATTTGCAACAGCACATGCCAGGATTGTCATCGTAAGGCATAGCAACCATATCCATAATTTGAGCTTCATCGATTTTCTCCGCATTCTTGTGTTTAGAGTAAGTAGGCTTAGCCAAGCAGAAGTGCTCTGCCTCATTTTTTCTGGACTTTGGCCAATTCCAAGGAGAGATGGGCTGACATGGACCACCTGTGGTAATGTAGAGTTTCACCCAACTACATGCTCAGGAGACAGCCATGCCAATCCCATCACCAGAGATTATACAATTACTTTCCGTCTTGCGGTAGCATTCACCGCACCCACGTTTGCCAAAGCACAGGTGCTTGTTTTCGGTACGATTCTGGCTCCCGGACGCCGCAAGGTGACGGCTGCGTTTTGGGTTTGTTGATCGTTTGTAGGGGCGTTTGTTGGGGTCTTTGTTGAGCGTTTGTTG
>JAAEOP010001000.1 GCA_024223125.1 Chloroflexota bacterium | reverse complement strand
TTGCGATTTCCATGTAATAATATGCATCATGAGTCGAATGAGATGGCTTTTCAATGCCCGTTTTTCTGAGCGCGACAATGCGTCAATTAACTCCTGAATCCCAGCAGTTGCCTCATGAATATTACCGTTTTGTAATTCATGCTGCACTGCGACTGCCGTCTGGTAATGTGATGTTGTTGATAATTCTTGCCAGTTGATCATTACATTATTCTCTCTAACTCTCCACTAGCTATAGTTTTTCAGAAATTTAGTTGCACAAGGCTAGAGGAAGAACGGCGCGTAAAGCGTACTGTTTCGTACGTTGTCGAGCAGTTCGACCGATAACGTCGTGCAAGTATATTTATGAAGAACTATACAAACTATTGCTTTCCTTGAGGAAATCAACCCCACTCAAAACTCTGTACAATGAGTACTCCTTCTTTGCGGGCCTTTTCAAGGATATTGGGATGAGCAAAATGAGTAATCACAAGAGGAACAATCGTTTGATTAAATTCTTTTTGTACAGCTTCCACATTTTTTTCCAGTTGCCTCATCTTTGAGCGATCATCCAATTTGAGAACAGCTTCCCCAACTATCAGGACGTGTTCTCCATCACGCTTTGCTTTTGCAAAGATATTGATTTCCTCTCCGCCGATGACAGTCCGAACAAAACGATCACTAATATGAAGATGACAATGGGTTTTTAGATATTCCGGCAATTTTCGGTAGGCCTCATTTTCCAAAGCATACGCCACACTTCTCGATAGACCACCGATCTGACGTCTTGAATCGCCCAAAAATTTTGAAAGCTTACTGACTTCTTTTTCCGTTTGCTTCTGAGCCTCCGCCAAATCCTCTTGTGCTTTCGCCAGGCGTTCCATCCTCTGTTCCGTCTGTTTTTGGGCTTGCGCCAATTCTGCGATACTTTGATCCGTGTGTTTTTGGGCTTGCGCCAATTCTGCGATACTTTGATCCGTGTGTTTTTGGAATTCTGCAAGTCTTTGATCCGTGTGTTTTTGGGCTTGCCCCAGTTCTTTGGTTGTATGGGCGAGTTCCTTGAGAATTTCCTTAAACTCTTTGAACTCAAGATTCATGGCAGACTTTTCCCGGCTCAGGTCAATTTCATCCACCATCATCCGCAAAATGTCTTGCAATTCCGGATCGACCGCATCAATTTTCCGCATTAACAACGTACTAAAAAGCATAAATTACTTCCCTCAAGCACTACTGTTCTCTCAGGGATGTTTTGACGGGCTCGTAGTGACCGCTTCAGCGGTCAAAAAATCGCTAAGGCGATTACTACAAACCCATCAATTTACGATTGACAAAGCACTACCCGCGCAAACCTGAAAGGTCTTCAAGACCTTTCAGGTTTTGTTGATAAAATTACGGCTGATAGCCGATAGACTCCTGATAGTACTTCAACTGCTCTTCCATCCCAAACCGGTCATTGATGTCGTTCCAGTCTTGTGCAGCGCGATCCAGAGCTTCTTGCGCGCTAAGTTGTCCGGCCATCGCTGCCGAGAGATGTTCATCGAGTTTGTACCAGAATTCTTCACCTCCAGGAATTCGAATATAGGGCTGGACCGTATCGGCAAAGAAGTTGTCATGATACGCCTGTGTGTAGTCGACGACATCATCAGCATTCCAATCTTCTTTGACAAAGTCTTCTACTGTTGCCGTTCCACCTTGCTCTTTCAAATAGTGGATATTCCAGCCCGGATCAACGCCAGTCCAGCCGCGAGTGACATTCCACATACTGATTTTCGGCGTCGCATGGAAAGCAAGCAGAGAATATGCGGCTTCTGCGACCCCTTTATCCACGGTTGAATTCAAGATGACACCGTGCCAGGAACCGCCAGTGGTATTTCCGATCACGTTCGGCTCGTCCATTTTCACGAAATCACCTTGACATCTATCATAGACTTCGTAGGAACCGGGCAGCACAGAGGCTCCCAATTTGCCTTTGATTTGCGAACGGCTTTCATCCTGGACCAATGAGCCGACATCACCCCAGGAGTAGGTAAAGATGGCATCGCCGCGCAGGAAGTAATCCCAGGCTTCACCAAGCCCCCAGGCGATCTGGGCTTCCGGACCGGTTTTAAACAATTTGATCAGGAATTCCAGAGCTTTGACATGCCCCGGTTCATTCACTAACGGTGTCAAATCGTCAGGATCGAACCAGTAGACATTATGGCATTTGTCGACTTTGTCGCCAGGAAGGACGGTATACGCTGCAGAAAGTGACACGAAGTGATACATCCCCTGATTACGCACCTGGAAATGCAGAGCGACCCCGGAATCTTTTTCGACTTCCCCATCACGATCCCAATCTTTGTTGTTAAAGAAATTGGCGATGTCATAGACCTGATCCCAGGTTTTAGGAGGAACCGGCAGGTCATAGCCGACTTCTGCTTTAAACGCTGCCTGCCATTCCGGGTCGGTCAGAATGTCTTTTCTGTAGTAAAGCACCTGTCCGTCACTATCATTCGGGACGCCATACCATTTTCCTTCCCAGGTGTGCAAATTGACAAGAGACGGGGGCAGATATTCCCGGTGCCATTTCGGGAAACGAGGATCATCGTAAAATCCTTCAGGTGAGAACGCAAAACCACCGGTCACAAGGTCGCCGTACCAGGAAGCAGGCGGCATGCAGATATCATAGTTGCCGGCGCCGGTTTGCAGATCGATCATAACCTTTTGGAATTGTTCGTCAATCGGAAGTTCCACAATAGTAAGTTTCGCGCCGGTCAATTTTTCCCAGGCATCGCGCCATTCGTAGAGAGGTCCTGATATCCCTCCTTTTGGCCCACTGTTATTGACCGTAATAGTCACTTCTTGCCCTTTAAAAGGTTGTTCTCCACCAACAGCAATTGAGCCGATTTCTTCATCGGTAAACGTGATGACATCGCCACCGGCTGAAGTTACGGTAACCTCAGCATAAGCTGTGCCGATAAAAAACATGCTTACTACTACAACAGTAAATATTGATACACTACGCTTCATAATTAACCTCCATGTATTTTATGTAAAGATTAGTGATTATTAATTAGATAAGCCATACAAGCCGGTGAAACAACACAAATGAAAATTTACAGGGAAAGCATCGCCTCCTCTCTGAGGTTGATGGTATCATGCCTGGTTGTTAGTATAGACCTGAAAGGTTTTCGAGGACCTTTCAGGTCTCAAAGCGTCCATGTATAGAGCCTATTCTGTTGGCAAATGCTTTTGTCAAGAAAAAATTGCGTTATTTATCTTTACTTTGTCAGTGACTGTTGCACCTGGAGCTTCCCGCTGTTTATGGGGATTCCCTGAAACAATCCCTGAAAACAGGGCAAATAGCCCCAGCTTGACATTTTTCTCACATCTCCTCGTGGTGGGACATGAGACATTTCGTGAAAATTGCCACAATTGCGATTTGCCATTTTTCGGAAATTTGGGGCAAACCATGCTCAATTTGAAACGCTATTTTGGTACATTTTGGCCCAAACCGTTATAGAATAAGACTTTACGCGTAGCGCAGAAAATTTTATGTACATTTCTTCTAAGTTATTGAAAAATAAAGACCGCTCACGCATCAGTCGCCTTTGTCATGTTTCGGTCGATGGAGTCTACGTTCCGAAGTGGCCTCCATCCATCTTGCCGACCCGCCGTTTATGTGGAGGCCATTTCGGAAAGTGGACTCCACACACGGGAATTTCGAACATGACTAATACTACAGTACGACTTTAAACGTTAACGTGTAAACAGCTCAAAATAGGGGAAAGTGACCCGATTTTGCTCATGACATATCCACAAGACGCTGGTCAAATATGTGCCCAATATCCCATTTTCCCCTATTTTCATGCTCTTGTCATGATCTTGCATGTACTCATGTTGCCTATTTTACAGGCATTTTTAAAGTCGTAATGTAGTATTAAAATAATGCTTGACATTCCCGGCCGTTATTATTTGATGATGAGCCCACGGCCGCCTTTCTCCGTGTTCAAGTATACGGCAACGATGGTCAGGACGCCAAAGACGATCTGCTGCCAAAACGCATCGACCGCGATGACGTTGAGGCCATTCTGGATCACCAGAACCAACACGACGCCCAGCAAGGTCTTTAAGACGCTGCCTTTGCCTCCGGTCAGTGCCGTCCCGCCAAGCACGACAGCTGCGATGGCGACCAGTACTAATTGATCGCCGATGGTTGGCAAACTACTCCTCAGAATCAGTGCGAAAAACACCCCGCTCAAGGCGCTCCCCATGCCTGAGAGGACAAACGCCAGCATTTTTGTTCTCGGGACGTTCAATCCAATGATTCTGGCCGCCCGTTCGTTAGCCCCCACGGCAAACACGGATTTTCCAAAAATCGTGTTGCGCTGTAGAATATAGTAGACTCCCAACACCGCCAGACTGATCGCAAACACAATGGGGACAACCCCGACACTATACTTGATCCATCTGAGCGACGGCCATAATTCGAGCGGGATGCCCTGGGGCGCGCCTTTCGATACAAGGAGCGCCACACATTTCCAGAGACTCATCGTACTCAGCGTGACAATAAACGAGGGAATTTTCAGGGACGTGAAAATCACGCCGTTTAACACGCCGGCCAGCAGGCCATACACCAATATTACCGGGATGACCCAGTTGCCCATGTACGGGAACCACGTGCCCGTCATCACGCACGCGCACGAGCAGATCGCGCCTACCGACAAATCGATCGACCCAATTAATAAGACAAAGGTTATCCCAATTGACATCACTAAAATTGGCGCCACATCCGATAAAATATTTTTGGTATTGGCGGGTCCGATAAAATTCGGATTCATGGCGGTGAATACACCGACCAGCACGATAATCGACGTCGCACTTAGATAATTTAGACTTTTTCTCAGATCAATTTTGGACATTGCTAATATTCGCATGTTCGACACCTCAACAACTTACATCATAAATTGCACGATCTCAACCTGGGAAGGTTTGCGATCGGCGGGACAATCGAATGTGCTGGTCACAAGACCGTCCTTCATCACCAGAATTTTACTGCTCAGGCCAATACACTCGTCCAGGGTATCACCGAGTAAAATGATGGCGGCCCCCTGTTCCGACAAATCTCGAATAAGATGATAGATGTCTTCTTTTGCGCCAATATCGACGCCTCGGGTCGGGTGATTCAAGATGAACACGTCCGCCGCACTGAACATGGCTCGCGCAAAGACGACCTTCTGGGCATTACCACCGCTCAAAAATTCGACATGTTCTCTGATGCTGGAGCACTTGATCCCCAATTTCGCCACCCATTCCTGCGCCGTCACCTGCTGCTTTTTTTGAGAAATCAATCCGTGATGACGGACCTGTTTCAAATTCGAAAGACTGATATTCTCGGCAATGCTGAGGATCCCCACGATGCCCACATCTCTGCGCTCTTTCGGCACCGCTAACACCCCGGCGCACAACGCGTCGGACGGGGAAGCAAAACGGGTTTGGCTCCCGTTTAACATTATCACCCCCGTATCATAGTCCTCATCGCCGCAGAGCACCGCGCACAGTTTTTCCTTCCCGGAGCCAACCACGCCGGCAATCCCGAGCACTTCGCCTCTGTGCAGCGTAAAGTTGATGTCTTTGAAAGAACCGTGCTGTCCTAAGCGCCGAACTTCTAACACAATTTCAGAATGCGGGACGGTCTGGCGGTGAATTTTAAAGTATTCCCCTGTCGTCGCGCGGCCCACCATTTTTTCATAGAGCAGACGCTCTGTCGCGTCCTGTTTGTTCACGACCCCTGCATTTTCGCCATCTTTGAAGATATAAATCCGATCGGAGATGGTCAACACCTCATCAAGCCGATGCGACACAAAAATGACGGCATTCCCGTCATCTCTCATCCTGGTGATTTCTGCAAAGAGTTGTTGAATCTCAGCCTCGCTTAAGACCGACGTTGGTTCGTCCAGCAGAATGATGGAGCCAGCGCCCGATTTGCCCCCCACCATGTCAAAGACCTTCGCGATTTCCACCATTTGCCGTGCGGAAAACGTGAGGTTCATAATTTTTTTCTCTGGGGCAATATGCTCGATACCAATGGTCGCTAACGCCGCTTTGGCATCCCGGTTCATAGCTTGCCAGTCCATAACCCCCCACTTTTTATAGTGTTGTTCGCGCCCTAAAAAAATATTTTGATTCACGGTCAAATTTTTGATCAGCGACTGTTCCTGAAAGACCATCCCGATCCCCATCTGATTCGCCTGAATGGGGTTTTGACATATATAGGGTTTGTTGTGCATTGTCATCTCGCCCGTCGTCTGCTGCTCAACGCCGGCAATAATTCTGAGCAAGGTTGACTTGCCTGCCCCATTTTCGCCAATCAGCCCCACGACTTCGCCCCTATAAATTTTCAGATCGATGTTGTTCAGGGCGATCGTTCCGCTATATGTTTTCCCGAGCGCTTTTACCTGAAGTAAGGTTTTTTTGGCCATGACTCCTCTCACACGCTATTTGATAATAAATTTTCTTCCTCTGGCCACGGTCAACGAGACCGCCAGAATAATAATCCCTCCCTGGATCGCGGATTGAATGTAGGGATTGACGCCTAAAAGAATCAGACTGCTTTGAATAACGGTCACCATCAAAACGCCCACCAGTGATTGGAGCACGCCGCCTTTCCCTCCGGACAAAGACGTGCCGCCGACCACCACCGCCGTAATGGTATAAAACAGAAAACCTTCCCCGATAATGACTTCACCTCTTTTCAGGCGGATCGCCCCAAAGATGCCGGCAATGCTGGCACAAAAAGCGCACCATGTAAACACAAGAATTTTAATGCGATCGACGTTGATGCCGGTTGCGCGCAAAATACTTTCATTCTCGCCGATTGCAAAGACATGCCGACCAAACGCGGTATATTCCTGAATGATATACCCCACCAGCAGCATCAGGAAGGCAAACCACGCCAAATAAGGAACGTCGAACACGGTCTCTTGCGAGAGCTTGACAAACAACGGATCGAGCACCGACGCCGGCCGGCCTCGATAACTCAAGACGCCAAACCCGGTAATAATGCCCGCAATGCCAAAGGTCACTATAAATGATGGAATCCGTAATTTCACATGCAGCAATCCGGTGAACACGCCAACTAACGTCCCTGCGCTTACCGAGAGAAAGATGCCCCACACACCTAAATCATACGAGGTTTTATTATTTAAGACTAGCAGGGTGACGATCGAGCCGGTAAAGCCCATCACGCCTTCCACTGAAAGGTCTATGCTGCCAAGTAAGATCACAAAGGTCAGTCCTATGGCCAGGACAAGAGGGGAAGCAATCTGATTGAGAATACTGATAAAATTGCTCGTCGTAAAAAACCCCTCAATAAATATGGACATAAGGACGATCATCAGAAACAGTGTGCTTGACGGCGCCAGATCGATAATTTTTGCTTTCCGGCGCTCTGTCTGAATTTTTTCCAGAAACTCTTCGGCAACGGTCACATCATGCTGGGCTCTATTTCGATCCATCATAATACTCTTCCAAAATTGCGATCATGGCTCCCCAACCCTCGCTTTGTGTGCCCAAAGAGGAGAGGGCCGGGGAGTTTTTCATGGAGATTGAGTCGCTGCACTATTCTTTCAGTTTATATGGTCCGGCAATCGGATAGTCCAGATCGGTAAAATCATAGCTTGGCTTACCAGACATAAACTCTTTTTTATATTCCTCCACATTATTCTTATCGACAAAGTGGGCTTTTGTCATAAACAACCGCTTTTCGACGGGCAGCTTCATCGGATCGATCTTGCCGGTGTAGGCGGCATACGCATACGCCACCATGTAACCGCCCTGGAGATACCCATTGTTGGCAACGGTGGCTACCATATCGCCGTTTTCAATCGCCCGAATCGCTTCCGAGACGCCATCCACGCCAACAGTTTTGATCGCGCCGTTGAGTTTTTTGGCTTTTAACGCCTGAATCACGCCAAGCGCCATGCCGTCATTGGCGCACCAGATCCCATCAATGTCCGAATATTTTGCCAGCCAGGTCTCCGTAATTGTCAACGCCTTTTGCGGACTCCAGTCAGCGACCTGGGTATCGACCAGCTCAATCCCCGGATTTTCTTCCAGCGCCTTTTGCAGACCGACATACCTTTCCACGGCGGAATCATTGCCCAGCATGCCCTGGAGCGCCAGAATTCTGCCTTTTCCAGGAGTTTTGAAGGTCTTGAACATTGCATTTGCGATCTGGTAGCCCTGGGTAACGCCATCAACGGACGAGTGGGCCACATAATATTTGTACTTTGTCGGGTCAAGCCCTTTGGCCAGATGCCACACGCTGACCCAATAGACCTGGGCTTCCTCGCACAATTCCGCAATCACCGCAGTATTCGGCGCGTTACTGGGGTCAACATAGAAAATCACGTCTTTCCCTTTGGCCGCGATCAGCGCCTTGATCCCATTCACCTGCTTGGCATCATCGCCATTACATGTCAACACCTGTACATCAGCGGCGCCGACAGGCAGCGAAGCAGCAAACAACTTCCCGCCCTCCGCTTCTTGATTCCAATATTCGTTGTCCGTGCCATGAATCGCCATGCCGATGGTCACTTTCCTGGCAGCCTCCTGTCCGTAGGCAGACACTCCGAAAACGGCGATTGCAAGACAGAGTAGCAGTGTGAGTCTTTTCATTACAAACCTCCCTGGGAAATTTGGACACGCGCTCCCGCTATGTGCGGATAACGCGCAGCCAGACAATGTTACATGATGCTGTTTATCTAGTCACGTCCCACATTGCCTCTCAGCAATGTTAGGAACTGTATAAATAATGTAATAATATTTGTCAATAAAAAAATTACATTTTACATAATAAATTTTATATATATTATATTTATATTACATTTATAAAAATACCTCCTCCTCCTCATTTCTAGAAAAGGCAAGCATCTCTCCCATCTTGTATTTGTTACAGAAAAGAGGAAAGAAAAAGAAGGTGGACAGACGCGTTGCTACAGCCATACTGTTTTTTGGAACGAAGAAAGATAGGTTCTTTGATAATTCCCGTGAACGGTTGAGTCAGCACCAGACTTCAGTCTGGTGATAAGACAAGTACATACCCAACACCCCCGCCTTGCCGTCCGCCTGAGCGGACGGCAAGGCGGACGGGGGCGGGACACGTTCTCATCTTCACCAGACTGAAGTCTGGTGTTGACTCAACACCAATTTCAC
>JAAEOP010000999.1 GCA_024223125.1 Chloroflexota bacterium | reverse complement strand
TCCGTTACATCCCGCCAATCCGTGTTCTTCCGGCAACTCCACCTCGATGCCAAACTTCTGCGGCCATTCCAGAGTAGCTTTCTCAATGAAGACAGCCACGGGGTTGTAATCGTTGGCGTAGGTTTCGCAGCCCAGGCGCAGAGCCTCCAGGGGAATGGAGCCGCCCCCGGAGAAAGGGTCAAGCACGCGGGGCGGGCGACCATACTGCTTTTGGATCAGTTGGCGGGCTTCCTCAATGTCGGCAGAGTTACCCTTTTTCACCGCTTCCCAGGGGGTAATGCGGCGGATGAGGTCGAGTAGGTATTTTCGCTCTTCGGGGTTGTCGGGGCCGGGGTCGTCAATGAGGGCGGCAAAGGCCGTGGCTCGTGAGGCAGCCAGTGGTTTTCGCGCCCACCAGATATGCAGCGTCGAGGGGTGGCCGTGGCGGATATTTTTCTCCCGCGCCGACTCTTCGGAGATATCGGCCAGGGGCAGGTCGTATTCAATGAGGCGTTTTTTCATAAGGGTTCCTTTGTTGGCTCACGGATAAACACAGATTGTATACAGTACTTATGCAGTTGGAAGAAAATCAGCCACGAATTGCACGAATTTTCACTAATTTTTTCTTTTTTTCGTAGTGGTCAAGGACATTTTGAACAGACCTCGTTCCGACGCTCTGCGTTGGAACGGCCATTCTGGACGCTGAGCGTCCCCGTATAGGCTATAACGCAGAGCATTGTAGCCAGGTGCGGTGTTCAACATCTTGTTGACCCTTACAAATTTTTTCTTTTTTTCGTAGTGGTCAACAACATATTGCAGTAAAGACACAACAACGAATTGCTGAAAGGAACGAATTTTAGCCTGTTTTATTCGTTAATTTCGCCAATTCGTTGTTGTTTTGCCTTTTAATCAATTGCAACATGTTCCTGACCACCACAATTTTTCTTTTTTCGTGTTAATTCGTGTAATTCGTGGCAAAAACTGAACTAACTGCGTAAGTACTGGTATGGATTTTGCCGCTTTGCCCACTTTTTTTATCCGTGTTAATCCGTGAGCTATTTTTTGCTCTACTCCAGGCCCAACATCTTCTTGACTTTGTTATAATCGGGCGAAAACATACCCGGCACTTCTTTCATCTGTTTCCGCCTTTGCTCGATATAGTCAAGCAACTCCAACACCTGCCGGCGACCCTCGGGCGTTTTTACCGCCTGCCGGGGGGTCTTGCCGTCCAGAGCCGGAATCTTTTCATCAAGCCACTGTCGCAACATTTGCTCCTCGAGCTTGGCAATAAACTCCGGGGGTGGGGTGATCGGTTCGGTAGATTTGGGGAGG
>JAAEOP010000998.1 GCA_024223125.1 Chloroflexota bacterium | reverse complement strand
GTAATATGCATGGACAGTTTCTTCGGGCGACATTGCAGCAATGGATTTCTCTAACATATTTTCTGGGTCTACAATCCCGGTTTCGACCAGCCATTGTCCCCAAGTCAAGCCGACGATTTCCTGCAACGTTCTCCCATCTAAAGCACAAGCCTTATCCAGGTAAGCACCTGCATCAAGCCACGCGCCAATGACGTTGCCATTTGCTGTGATTGCAATTCCCCTGGCATCATTGTACGGGTGTAGACAGGGAGGAGAAACTTCTTCTAATGAGTACACGATTGCCTCCACTTCCGCCCCTCCCAATGCACTGAAGTCTAAACCAATCGCGTTACTTAATGCGTTGTTGTAAGCCCAATATATGGGGATAGGAAAGTCTCCAGGTAAGTGTGAGAAACTGCGGGGAAGGGTTATCTGGTGATAACCCAGCGCTTGATTTATTGTCCATCCGTATTCTTCAAAGAGATCTTCAGGGTTTATGTACGCTTTGGAGCCAGTGGGGAGAAATGAAGGTGGGGGAACAGGCACGGAGGGTTCCGCGCTTGTGGGGCTGGAACTTTCCGCGGCCTGGGGTGTTGGCGTTACTTGCTGAGGGTTTGCAGGCGTATCTGCGCGATATGCACAAGATGAGATAAGCCAGACTGTCATGGCAAGAAGAGCGCCGATGAGAATGATCTGTTTTCTGTCTTTCATTGCGAGTCTCCGGCGCTTGTTCTACGGATGTCCCATTGGCCTCACAGATATCCCGCTTATGAAGTAAGCGCCTGTCTCAAATCCGGGGATGGCGACGGGACGGAAATTTTGCTCTTCTACGCTAACAAGATATAAAGCGTTCGTTTCGCTGCCGTGTATTTCCTCGAACGTTTGGATGAGCAAGTGCGCGCTGCCGGGCAGCCAAACAGCCATCGCAAAATCGCCCTGGCCCTGGAACACGTTGCGGGGCGCGGTTCCATCCGGATGAACAATATTCACCTGGACTTCACCCCCGCCCACCGGCCAAATTGTTGCAATCCACTCCCCGTTCGGCGCCCATGCGGGCATGACGCCGTGTGCGCCCAGAACCTTCTCGCTGGCGCCGTCAGCGCGCATGATGACAAGCAAGCGTCCTCTGTCACGTGTGGTGTAGGCCAATGACATTTTGTCAGGGGAAAGGACAACTTCATCATGCGCAGTCCAATCCATATTCTGTCCCAATTCTACCCACTGGTTATTTTGAAGATCGACCCTATACATGCTGACTTCTGACACGTTTTGTTTTCGCATGTCTCCTTCTATGATGGGTTCGTGTTTTGCCGCCAGCGCCAGTAATTCTGTGGCGCTCAACCAACCCAAAGGATATTGCATTTGTCCCACAGCGCTGTCTAAATGACGTCTTTCGCCGCTGTTCGGGTTGATGAGCACAATATGACTGGTATAGTTTTCCGTGTCTTGCACAGATGCAGCCACCCATTGATTGTCGGGCGACCACATCATCTGGTCG
>JAAEOP010000997.1 GCA_024223125.1 Chloroflexota bacterium | reverse complement strand
TGCGTGTCCCATCGGGGAGTCGTTCTTGATAAGTAATAAGGTCAATGGCCGAGGCGATTTGCTGCCGAACTTGCAGTAAGGGTAATGAAGGCATCGCCATATAAACCATCGTCTCCAGCCGGGACAGCGTATCACGCGGGCCGTTGGCGTGCAAAGTGACCATACTGCCATCATAGCCAGTGTTCATAGCCTGAAACATCTCTAGCGCTTCGCTGCCGCGCACTTCGCCGATGATGAGCCGGTCGGGGCGCATCCGCATCGCATTGATAACCAGATCGCGCATGCTGACAATGCCTTCGCCGCTGGCGTTGCCCGGTTGGCTTTCCAGCCGCACCACACGCTTGAGGGTTTTAGACGGCCGTAATTCGGCCGCATTTTCCACAGTGACAATACGTTCATCGGGCGGGATGAGGCCAGTAATGATGTTGAGAATGGTCGTTTTGCCGGAACCGGTTCCGCCAGAAACGACCATGTTGAGCCGCCCTTCCACGCAGGCGCGCAGAAAGTCAATGATGGGCTGGCTGAGAGAACCATAGCCGATTAAATCTGCAAAGGTGAATGGCCTTGCCGAAAACTTACGAATCACCAACGACGGTCCCAGAATGGCAACCGGCGGCAAAACAGCATTAAAACGGGAACCATCGGGGAGACGACCATCCATCATCAACTCGCCATCACCCAACGGACGGCCCAGCGCGGCGGCCGTTTGCCGAATGACGTCTAGCAAATGTTGATTGTCGCGGAAAGGGCTGGAGATGTCTTCAAACTGACCTTGCCGTTCGACATACATTTTGTCAAAGCCGTCAATCATGATTTCAGTGATACTTGAATCATCCAACAATGGCTGTATTGGGGTAATGATTTTGCTTATTTCTTTTGCGTTCATTTTGAACTCCTTGGGGAGATGGACGGTTGCTTCCATCCCCTCTGCTACACATTTTGTCTATGCCTGATTTGTAACATAGCTGCCATGTGCGGCAGAATGGGTAAATGACGGGTTTGTATCCCAGTCATTTGAACAGGGTCGTCTTAGACCCTTAGGGTTTACGAATCCACCCTTGCCGCAGGGCGTAAACGGCCGCTTCCGTGCGCGAACTGACTCCTAGCTTGGAATAAATATTGTCCAGATGAAAGTTGATTGTGCGCGGGCTGACGGAAAGGATTTGGGCCATTTCTTTATTGCTCAACCCTTCGGCCAGCAGTTGGATTACCTCCATTTCGCGGGGGGTCAGGTCAATGGCCGTTTCTAGCCCAAATTGAATCCGCATATCCAGTCCGCCTTGCTCATTAGCGCCCATTTCAACCTCGCCTCCCAGTCCTTCAATGCGGGGGAGAGTGGATTGGAGCGGGTTGTCGGGGTGGGAACGGCCGTTATCGCTAAACCGATACGTCAATCCTGCATCCTCCAATTCCAAATGAATGACGATCTTAGTGGCGTGGCCCCCCTTCGTCGCCAGCGCCAGCGCGTCCTGTGTCACGCGGAACAAAATCAATTCGATGGACGACGGTAGACGTTCATGCAAACGACGTAAATATAGCGTGATCTGGACACCGTGCGTCCGCATCGTCTGATTGACCAACGCCTCCAACGCCGGTTCCAACCCCAGTGTGTCTAGCAGTGTCGGATGCAATTGCGTTTCCAAATCGCGGGCTTGCTGCAACACCTGCCGCGCCAGCGTTGTCAGGACAGAGACGGCCATTTTTGCAGTTGGATTGCCGCCCATCGTTTGCTCGTAAACATTGGCTTGGGAGAGCAGCAGGTTGAGCGGCTCGACAATACTTTCTTGCAACAGTCCGGCCAGGCGACGGCGTTCGCTTTCCACAGCCACGGCCGTATCTTCCAGTGCGGCAGTCAGCAACAAATGGGGTAGCAATTCAGAAGACGGAGCGGCATCGGTGGAGGAACTACGCACAATTTGCTGCACCAGCGAAGTGGCTGGCGCTGCGGCCGAAACCACTTCAGTTTTTGATGGCGCGGCCGTTGACTCGTCTGGCAGCGCGTCCAAAACTTCAGACGCCGATTGGAAACGGCCGCTCGGTTCCTTGGCCAACAATTTCAAAATCAGGCGCTCTATGTCGGCGGGGATGGCTGGATTATACTGGCTGGGCGGCGTAACCGGGTTGTTGAGAATTTGGATGAGAACGGCCGTGGGCTGGTCGCCGGGGAAAGGGGACTGGCCGGTGAGCAGTTCATACAAAACCGCGCCCACGGCGTATAAATCGCTGCGAATGTCGGCTGGCTGTCCGGTAATTAGTTCCGGGGCCAGATAGAGAACAGTTCCCAGCAGCATCCCTTCTTGCGTCAAACGCGCATCCCCCTGTACCCGCGCCAGGCCAAAATCGGTAACTTTGATACGGCCGTCTGGCATCATCATAATATTTTCTGGCTTAATATCCCGGTGGATGATCCCCTGGTCGTGGGCGTAAGCCAGCGCGGACAATGTGCCCCGAATGGACTGGATAGCTTGTCGGGGGGAAAGCGGCCCGTTACTCATCATATGGGCGTGTAAATCCTGACCGGGGATATGTTCCAAGACCAGATAATGCCAACCATCCTCCCGCCCCATGTCATACAGAGTCATGATGTTGGGATGAGAGAGACGGGCAACGGCACGAGCTTCGCGCAGGAAGCGGTCGCTGGCTTCGCTGCCAGTTACTCGTTCCGGCGACAGGAACTTAATGGCGATTTCTCGATCCAACCTCTCATCGTGAGCACGGTAAACGACGCCCATGCTGCCCTCGCCAATCCATTCGACGAGGCGGTAACGTTCTTTGATGTAGGGTGGTGGCCCGGCAGCGAACTTATCTCCTGCTTTCATGAATATAAGGTACGGGAAAACGGCCGTGAATTCAAGTACAGGGTTTGACAATGTATAGCATTATGCTATACTCTTGACATTAAACATGGATTATCGGTTCAATGTGTAATGGTCAAGAGTTACTGGTAGCCGCGAAATCCCTTTCGCGCCAAACTACGCGGTATGGAAACCGTGACTACCAACCTTTGACCGTTACAATGATTAGTTCAACGGAGACATTTATGGCTAAACGTCAGGTAAATATGAGAGTAAGCGATATGACACGGGACAAGTTGGATTATTTGTCCACATTTTATGGCACACAGGCTGAAGCTATTGCTGTGGCCGTTGACCGGTTGTATCAAGAGACACGATATGGTTATGGAGGCGATACGATGTCTGACTTAGAGATGGTTGAAAAAATGAAAGTGGGCTTGGCTGACTTCCCTAATCTGACCGATGTAGGTGAGAAGATTCGTGTTGTGATTGTTGATGATG
>JAAEOP010000996.1 GCA_024223125.1 Chloroflexota bacterium | reverse complement strand
TACCCTCTTCCATTTTGGTCAGGATGTAATTGGTGGTTCCGTTAAAGATACCGCGCACTTCGCTGATATCATTGCCGGCCAGGGAAGTTAGGGGCATTCGTAAGGCGGGCGTTCCGCTCATGACTGTTCCCTCAAATCCCCAGCGAACGCCATTTGCTTTAGCCAGTTCAGATAATTCGGCGTGAGCCAGCGCCACCGGACCTTTATTGGACATGACTACATTTTTGCCGCTTTCAAACGCGGCCCGGCAGTGGTCGATAGCCGGCTGGCCGGTTTTGATATCGGTGTAGCTCACTTCGACGATGCTATCGGCGTTACTCTCACGGATAGTCTTTAGGCTGTCCCAGCCTCGTTCCAGGCCGGGCGAGTCGGGGTAATCGTCTAGCTTGTCAGTTGCTTGAACCACTTCTAACAACTTGGTCACATCCAGACCGTCAGGATGATAAACCGAGCCTTTAAGTAAATCAGAGATAGCCACAACCTGGGCGTCAAAGCCGAGGGTGTTACGCAAGTCGTCGCCTTTATCACGTAGAATTTCAGCCAGACCCTGTCCGACCGTGCCAAAGCCAATAAATGCTAATTTGTGGGGCATATTAAATTTCCTCCAATACGGGGTAGATAGTTAGCCCCCATGGTAGTCCATCGACTTAAAAACGGCAAACACACCGTGCTTTTCCAGCTACCATATAGTGATATCTTAAAACATACGCATTGTGTACGAGAATCTTGTATGTAAAAGGTTTGCATGTATGCAAGTTTGCAAGGGGAGCTGCATTATCCCTAACCCGGACGAGCCGGAACCAAAAAAGTTCTTGTTTACCACTTTCTTGCTCAATGTACAAGAATTTCACTGGTTAGGGCCTAACCCGGACGAGCCAGAACCAAAAAAGTTCTTGTTTACCACTTTCTTGAAGCAATGATTTTTATTGCCCAATGTACAAGAATTTCACTGGT
>JAAEOP010000995.1 GCA_024223125.1 Chloroflexota bacterium | reverse complement strand
GTTTGCGTTTATAGACGTTTCAATATGTTAGATTACAACTGTAACCAATACACAGAGACCTTTGCGGATAAGCGCAGACTTCGAAACGGCACTTTTCGTCGTCTGCGCCTAACTGCCGGATTTCTGCGTTATGCTCAAATTTTAATCCTTGAAATATTCAATATATTAACCCCAAGGGCACTTCCTGCGGGGCGCCTGCGGTTAAAATTTTTATCTTTCTTAAACTCGAACAAGAACCACCATTTTTCAAAGGCCCCGGCAATTCACCATTTTCGATTTATCCGTTTTGAAAAAGCAACTTCTTATCTTTTTTATATTAAAAACCAAACAAAGGAGGGGAATATGAAGCAATTTAAACGGGTCTCTATTTTGCCGATCTTAATTGCAGTTACGGTTGTTCTGGTATTGGCCGGCTGCGCAGGAAAAGGTTATACACCTAAAAACGCCCCCAACGAATTTCTCTGTGCCGTGGATAACAATGTCGATGTGGATGTTGCGGGAGAGGCCGAACTGGCGGACTTTTCCTGCTCATTTAAAAAATGGGAAGGCGCTGCAACCCTGCACTTTACAGTGGCAGTCAAAAACTTAAGCAAAAAGCCCCAGCGTTTCAAAGTGAATATTTTTCTGGATAACGGCAAAGCGGTTGGCGGGCTAATACCCAGAAAAACTAAAAAAGGCCTTGTCCAGCCTGGTAAGACCGCTTCCTTTACCTATCCGGTCAAAGGCGTCACTAAACAACCCAAAGAAGTCATGCTAAAAATCCGTTCCATCGACTAGCAGAGCTTAAAACGTTTAAAGGAGGTTATACATATGAAAAGAGCATGCGTTATTCTGACGCTTTGTATCGTCCTGGCCATCGCAGGGCCGGTGGCTGCAAAAACACAGTTCGTCAGCCTCGGAACCGGTGGAACCGGTGGTATCTATTATCCCTATGGCGGCGGTGTGGCTGAAATTTGGTCTAAATATGTCAAGGGTGTGAAAGCGGTGGCCGAGGTTACCGGTGCCAGTGTTGAAAACGTAAAGCTGGCCCACAAGGGCGAAACCGTTATCGGCGAGGTCATGGGAGACGTGGCTGATGCCGGCCGTAACGGAACAGGTAAATTCAAGGGAAAGAAACACAACATTCTTTCCTTGGCCATCATGTATCCCAACCTGCTTCAGGTGGTGACCCTGAAAAAAAGCGGCATCACCAATATCGAGCAAATCAAGGGCAGAAATATCAGTAGCGGCAGCCCGGGAAGTGGCACCAATTTTATGGCGGAAGTCGTGTTCAAAGCCCTGGGTATTCCACTGAAATCATATAAAGACAGCCGGTTATCCTTTACGGAAAGTGCCAATGCCCTTCGAGACGGCACAATAGAAGTCGGCGTCTGGTCTGTGGGACCGGGAACCAGCTCCATCCTTGACCTGGCTACAACTCACGATATTCACATCATCTCGTTTACTCCCGAGCAGACCCAGAAGATACTGGCCGCTAATTCGAAATATTCATCGGTTGAGCTGGCAGGCGGTGTTTATCGCGGAGCGGATAAGGCCGTGTCCACTATCGGTGTGTGGAACGTGATGATCTGCCAGGCGTCCCTGGATACGAATTTGGTATACAGCCTGGCCAAGGCTCTTTTTGAGCACAACGATTATCTGATGAAAATTCATCCTTCGGCTGCCTACACGACACCTGAGAATGCAGTAAAATATTCACCGATTCCCCTGCATCCGGGAACCGCCAAATATCTCAAGGAAAAAGGTGTCGCAGTACCAGCCAAATTGATGCCTTAAGGTTTAAACATTGACCAGGCCGGCTCACATAACTGTTCTGACAGTTGCCGGCCTGTTTTTTATACTTCTAATAGCGGCGGGGATGATCCCCGGTGGTCTTGAATTAAGCATCAGGCCGGTGAAAGGCAAAGAACCCTTGCTGGTATTGCCGTTGCAGCCGGATGAACGCTTTACCATTCACTATTACCACTCGGTGGAAAATGCTCCGATCTGGGAAGAACACAGCCTTGATGAAAAAGGGCGTATATATATTGAAGAGGAGCGCTATCTCAAATTCGGGGCCGGTATGGGCCGCATGCCGGGCGTAGGCCGTATGGTGCGACGCGGTCCCTACGAAGTGATCGAAAATATGCATATGCCGACAGGCAACTTCATCCTGCGGGTGGGAAGTCCCGGCGTAAATCACACCGTCATCTGGCGTGGTATTCGCTCAAATCTATCTGCCGTGGCTCCACATGTGGCTGTGCAGTTTTCCGCCCGACCGGTAAGTCTGCTTTACC
>JAAEOP010000994.1 GCA_024223125.1 Chloroflexota bacterium | reverse complement strand
GACATCAGTAAAGTTGTGCCTCAGTACAAGGGTATGGATTACCGTTCACTGGCCCGCGTTGAAGAACAATGGCCGATTATCGGCCGTGATGATTTGTATTATGGCGGTACGTCTTACGAGAATAAATCGGGGTTGGGGCAGCAATGGGCAGCGGCCGCTGAGTCTGGCAATGTGAATTTGTTTGAAGTGGGGGAGACGGCCGTAGCCAATATTAACGGTCTATCTCTCGTACGCACGGCCGCTTTGTATACGCCCGGTACACTTATAAACTATTCTGAGGTGTTGAACGGCCGTCTGGCACAGCCCACATTAACCCTGAATGAAGCGGATGCGGAGAAATTGATGGTGATGGAGGGGACGGCCGTTGTCATCAACGTTAATGGAAAAACAATAAATGTTCAGGCGCAGGTTAATGGGCAGGCGCCGAAGGGAACGGCCTTATTGCGCGGCGTACCATATCTACCTGGCGTCGCCGAATTTGAAATTCAAAGAGACCCTAAGAGTTTAGCAAACCCTTAGGGTCTGTAAAGAGGTTACATGACGATCAACTCACTCGGTCAATTAGCCATATACTCCCTTATTGTAGGCTTCATTATGTCTTTGGTAATTATTACCGGATTTGCCTACACCACCTTGCTGGAACGGAAACTGCTCGCCCGGCTCCAGGTGCGTGTTGGGCCAAATCGGGTCGGGTACATTCCGTTGCCGTCACGCGGGGGCAAAGAACGGCGGCTTTTAGGCGGCATTATGCAGCCCGCGGCCGATGCCGTAAAGCTGTTCTTCAAAGAAGATATGACCCCTCTGATGGTAGATAAATGGGTATATTTCCTGGCTCCCATCATCACCGTCATCCCAGCCATCTTTATTTTGGCAGTCATTCCCTGGGCTGGTAAAGTGCCTTTTATTACCCCAGAAAACCGTGATTATTTTGCCATTGCGCCGGGCATTAACGTGGGCGTCCTTTTCATTTTGGCGATTACATCAATCAGCGTTTATGGCGTGGTGTTGGCTGGTTGGGCATCTAACAGTAAATATGCCATTTTGGGCGGTATCCGCGCTTCAGCGCAAATGATTAGCTATGAATTGGCGATGGGACTGACCGTATTGGTTCCGGTTATGCTGGCAAACTCTATGGATTTGGGTGACATTGTGGCTGGGCAAAAAGGAATGTGGTTCATTTTTCTGCAACCGATTGCCGCCCTGGTTTTTTGGATTGCGGCGATGGCGGAATTGCAACGCGCGCCATTTGATTTGTTGGAAGCAGAACAGGAACTCTCGGCTGGCTTTACAGTCGAGTACAGCAGTATGCGCTTTGGCATGTTTTTTATGGCTGAGTACGTCAAGATGGTTGTGTTTAGCGCTCTGTTTGCGGTCTTTTTTCTGGGTGGCTATCGGGGGCCGTTTGTGGATCAGGTTCCGGCATTAGGCTTTTTGTACATGCTCATTAAGATATTCTTCGGCCTCTGCGTCATGATCTGGATTCGAGCTTCACTGCCCCGTTTCCGCTACGATCAATTGATGTCATTTGGTTGGAAGGCGCTACTGCCGCTTTCGGTCATTAATTTCATGATTGTAGGCGTCATGATTGTGTTGGTGGAAGAAGGCGTATTTGGGAACTTGTTTTAGAGATTAAAATTTTTATTGTTGGAGAACTTGTATGATTGGTGAAATCGTTAAAGGCTTGGGGACAACATTCAAGCATCTGTTTCAACCACCTGTTACCATTCAATATCCTGAGGTGAAACGGCCGGTTCGCAATCGTTTTAAGGGGCGGCATGAACTGAAGCGGTATGATAATGGCCTGGAAAAATGTATTGGCTGCGCTTTGTGCGCGGCCGCCTGCCCGGCCAATGCGATTTTT
>JAAEOP010000993.1 GCA_024223125.1 Chloroflexota bacterium | reverse complement strand
GTGCCATGCTCAAAATTCTGTGGCTTATTTCATTTCCTCCAAACATACCAACGATACAGACCTGTCAAGACAAAAAACAGAGCAAGTTCAAAGGTGATTGCCCCTATGTCAAGAAGAGCCACATTACCAAAAATCGAATGACAGGCATAATCTACCCATGTACCACATCCCGATTGACTAAGAAACCATCCGATCCAAAAGAGATTGATACACCACGCTATTCCCTTCATAGTGTACATTTGATAGAATTTAGTGCCTTCTTCAACCACTTTGGAAAAAGGCTTATTTGGTTCATCAAGTGACTTGACTAACCAAGAAGGAATATCTTTTCCTGTAAGGATTAACCACTTAATATAGCCATCCGACCAGAACAAAGCGGCAAAAGAAGCAAAGAAGATGCCCAATGCCACAACAGGATACGTCAGAAAAGGCCCCCATTCTTCCAGCATTTTATACTCCTGAGCAATCTTTAGCAGTTATTAGTTATTTGCCTCCATCAGACTCTGAGGGACAGGTGGAATATATAAACCTTCTACACCATAATTTTCAATAATGGGTGGGAGGAACCCCCCACCTATGAGAGTACCAATACCAGGTACGGCAAAATCATTCGCAAACTTGCGTCCCTGTGGATGTTTAATTCGCACCGGCGGTACTAAAGATGCCCAACCGGCACCTATTCCACCCCCTACAAAATTACTCAGGGCGGCGGCACGGGAAATACTTTCTCCCTTGTATCCGGTACTTGCAATATATTGAGAACCGGTAAATGCTGCTCCTACTAGAGCATCTGCAACGGCTTCAGATACTCTTTGATTAGGAATGATTCCACCAAACCCTCGTTCAGTAAGATGAGTTACCGGTGAGGCTACACCTCCGAACATTGCGGCAATATATCTATCGCTTGCGCTTACCGATCCACCAGCAAGGGGCGGCCCTGCTTCCAGTGCTGCAACATTAAACCCTGCCCCTGCTGCTACTTGTCCAAAGGCCATACCATAAGATTCTCCCGTCACCTTCTTCCGTACACCAACCGACCCGCCAAGTACCACGCCCGTACCCATTGCCAGCAGCAAATCCTTCTCATTCAACTCTCCATTCTGCCACTGACGGTATCCTTCAAACGCAAATCCAGTGCCTGCCCCAACCAACGCATCTATGCCGATGTTGCTGCGCCAACCTTCTCGCCATACTCGACCAGCGGCTTTTCTAATATCCCCGGCGCGATAAGCTATCTCTTTACTCAATGGCAGCGGTCTTAGTACCGGCGGGGTGGGTAAACGGGTGGCTGCGGCTTTGGTTGCTCTAAATTTTTCAAATGACGCTCCGGCGGACTTCCCGAATCTTTGCCTTGCAGCCAAACTTGAGTCAGAAAATACGCGGCTCTTTGTTGTTCCGGGTACTTGGCGACCAAATCTTGCTCTGGTGGCGTAAGAGCCGTTGTTCAGGTTAACCTTGCGAACAGGTTTCAGGTTGTCGGGGCCGTTTCTCAATGTGCGCCATATTGAGCCATCGGCGGCATCTTTGCCAAATTGACGGACATCGCCAAAGAATCCCTTCATCTTCTGCCCCAACCGGGCCGAGAGGTCGGCCAACCCGCCTCGAATACCTTTTTTGCGGAAGTTGCTGAACATCCTCCGCCCGGTATCAAGGGCTGAGGTTACATTACCCGCCTTCTTGATGTTGTCAAGTTGGCTGACTTTCTTGCCCAACTTGAGCAAATCATCTCCAATAACAGTGAAGACGCCCAGGGCTATAGCGAACTTGTCAAAATCGGTCAACTCATCGCCGGTGATAATATCTTTGCCCGCCAGCAGCGAGGCCGCATCATAGACAATATCATACGGGCTAAATCCAATTGCCAACTGGAAGCCCAACTCCCAATATTCCAGCGGC
>JAAEOP010000992.1 GCA_024223125.1 Chloroflexota bacterium | reverse complement strand
CCGTATTGGTTAATGTCGTGGCAAAGGGCACACTATCACTGATCAATGTCATAATGACAAAGCTGGCAGGTGTTGTCGGTGTAACCGTTCCTAAACTCCAGGTAATGGTGCCTGTAGCCCCAGGTGTACAAGCTATACAGGAGAGTCCACTATTGTCGGAAAGATAGGAGACATAAGGTGGCAGCGTGTCGCTAATGACAACATTGTCGGCTAAATCTGCGCCAATATTATCGTAGTTAATGGTGTAGCTGATGGTGTCTCCTGGTTGAGCAATTGCAGGACCGCTTTTACCGATGGTTAAGTCGCCTGCAGGACAACTGTTGGCAGCACGGGGTGTATCATCAATGCCGACTGTGAATTGACCAATGACCCAGCTAAGGGGACAATTATAAGCGTGCCCTGGTACAAAGATGCCGTCTGGTCCTACGGTAGTGGCACAATAAATGGCATCGCCGCTGCCAATTGACTCCACGAGACCTATACAATTAATCAGAGCTGACCAGGGAGCATTGTCAATGTTACCATCATCATCGGTGTCAATATCATCTCCCAGACTGCCCGTGAAATTACTAACGAGCATATGGGTGACGTTATCGCTGTTTTCAAAACCGAGGGTGGCTGTGAGGTCGGCCGTTGTGGTCAGACTAAATGTAGATTCAACACCCAGGTAGAATCCTCCGGCGGCAATTGAACCGGATAGGGAGGTGACAGATTCTATGGTTCCGCTGCCACCGCTTCCATCATCTCCGATGACGATATATGTGAGCGTGTCCAATGCGGTACCCGCATCTCCGGCTAATTCAAAATATTCATCGTTGTCTGTGCTGGGCTGGTCTGTGCGTACTTCGCTGATGATGACGGTGTCAGTTACCATGTTGCGTTCGATGGCGAATGACGGGGTACGGCCGTTATTTGTATTAACGGCCGGAACTTGTCCTTGAACAGACCCATTGCTAATGATGCCAGTAACTGTAGATTGGGCGGCAATAGGCTGATAAAGCAGCAAAAATCCCATCAATAACATCATTGTAATAGGGATAAATGGTTTCAGAACTTTTTTGATTTTGGGGAGCGTAATGCTCATCGTTTATCCTCCTTACCTTGAGAAAATTGTGGCTGCAACAGATGTTGCAGCGAACAAAAAATAAAAGCCACCCCTCTTTTTAGGGATTGACCTGAATCACGAGTAGGGTAACTATGCAGTATTGTAAATAGTTTGGTCTTGAAATTTGCCAAATTTGGATAGTTACATATCTGATAATATCAAAAACACATGAGCTAATATTGCAACGGTAGGGATGAAACTGTATTGTTGGCTAACAATGGTATAGTACCAGTTACCTATGATTGGGACAAGAAAATTTAAATTTTTGCCGATAGGTAGGAAGTCTGAGTGTTGGGTGTTGGAAAATAGAAATGGTATACTTCTTATTGTGGATAGAGTATCTGACTTAATTTTATATAGAATAATGTTATTCAAATATTTTCTATATGGGAAGTGAGCAATGAATACAGCAGTCAAGCCATTACCAGAACTTGTCAAGGAATTACCACTCTAGGATCAAAGGGTGGTCAGGGATTTTGCCGAATTTCTTCTTATGAGGCATCAATCCAAAACGGGTAGGACATTACGTCAAGATTGGGCTGGCGCTTTGCGTGATTATCGTGAGCAGTACACTGCGCTTGAACTCCAGCAGAAAGCCTTAGAATGGCGGAGTAGTGTATAAATGTATTTACTCGATACCAATATTTGGCTTGAGCGGATGTTAGATCAAGCCAGATCGAAAGAAGTCGGACAACTACTCTCTCAAGTTCCTTCTGACCAACTTTATGAGTAGGTGTTGGGGCAGCCAATCTTGATGCGGCTTACAGCTCTTGTGTGTGTAGAGACGTGGTGATTGGGGGTAGCTTTTAGGTGGGACACCACGCGACTCAAATCAGTTGTAAATAACAGACAAGTTTACAGGGGGTTAAGATGGGTAAGCGATTCCAGTGGTTGATAGGTGGGGTGTTGCTACCGTTGTTGGTTTTGGTTTGGGGTGGCCGTTTGCTGAGTTTACGGGCCAACACGGCCGTTATCCTGATTTCTGAATATGTAGAAGGTAGCTCCAATAATAAGGCGATTGAAATTTATAATGGGACGGGTGCGGCCGTTGATCTCACAGCGAGTGGGTATCAATTAGAATTCTATTTCAATGGCAACAGTTCGCCATTGAATACGATTGCTCTGACGGGTGTGGTAGCAGATGGGGATGTGTATGTCGTGGCTGATGACAGCGCCAGTGCGCCACAGATTCTGGCTCAGGCAGATTTGCTGGCCACAGGTACGTTTTTTAATGGGAATGACGCCATTGTGCTGCGAGATGCCGTTGGCATTGTGGATGTAATTGGGCAGGTAGGGTTTGATCCTGTTACGGAATGGGGCAGTGGGGACATATCTACGCAAAATAATACGCTGCGCCGTTTATCCTCTATTTGTACTGGAGACACGAACCCGTCTGATGTTTTTGATCCGGCGTTGGAATGGTCTGGTTGGCCGCAGGATACGTTTGATGGATTGGGTAGCCACACGGCCGTATGCACCCCACCCACAGACACAGCCCCAGATGTTTTAGGGACGAAGCCAATTAGTGTCAGCACGGCCGTGCCCCTGACCGCCACCATTCACATCACCTTTACGGAAGCGGTAACGTTGACGCCGGGTTGGTTTGATTTGTATTGTGGTACGAGTATGACCCATACGGTCGTCGTTAGCGGTGGGCCGGCATCGTACCAACTGATGCCTGACACGGCCTTTACGTATAGCGAACTGTGTACAGTGACGCTATTGGCTGACCATGTTTTTGATGTAGATACAGATGATCCCCCGGACAATATGGCGGCTGATTTTGTCTTCACATTTACAACAGTTTCCTCTTCGCCGCCAACTTGTCATGATACGGCAACTTGCCTTTCGGTGAGCAAATCGGTATCACCAGAAGTAGATGTGCCGTATCATGGTTTGGTGACATACACGATTAATGTGACCAATGAGAGTGGGTTGATTCTGTCTGGTCTATTGTTGACAGATGTGCTGCCGTCGGTCGTCGATTTTGACAACTGGCTAACCCATCCAGGAGGGGCAGATGTACAGGCGAATGTATTGACGTGGCAGGGGAGACTGACGACGGCCGCTAAATTGAGTTTGATGTTTACGGCCGTGCATACCGGCGCTTACGGCGATATTGTCTCTAACCAAGTTAATGTACAATCTGGCGGAAATATTTTTCAGGATGCAGCCCAATTTAATGTTGAGACACCGTTGATTACTGACTCGTGGAAGATTTATTTGCCGGTGACATTAGCAGCCCTGGAAATTAAGCCGGGTGTAGATTTGGTGGTTACGGCCGTGCAAGTTAACAACCCTGGCGCAGAAGTGACCATTGGCAATGCAGGCACAGAGCCAATTACCGTTCCCTTTCGGGTGGACTTGTATGTAGACCCGGTTCCTGTGCCCACGCAGTCCGGTGAATTGTGGTCTGACCTGGCAGCCAATGGTCTGGCCTGGTTAGTGACAGCCCCACTGCAACCGGGGGAATTGTTGACGCTGGTTTACAGTACGGCCGTCCAGGCGCCCAACCTGTATTATTTGCCGGATGAAAGTATTTTCCCCAGTTTCATATTTAATGGTACGCCGGTTTACGCGCAGGTGGATACGACTGGGGTGGTGAAGGAGTGGGATGAAGTGAACGGCCGTGAATATAATAATGTTAGTGATCGCTATATAGTTGGGGAATAATTATTCGGCTCTGCTAAGAAAAGAGTGTTGCACCGGGAAGCTATTAATTGCGCCAGACAGCACATGTTTTGTCTACTGCGCTAACATTAGTGACATTGCGCTGGTTGCTGCCATCATTATTGGCTACAAAAATATCATTCACGCCGGGGCCAATTGGTTTGCGATACAAAATCATGCTGCCATCTGGTGAAAAGTATGGTTGAAAAGCTGTGCTGATAATCTGGTTATATGTACCGTCTAGAAAACCCTGGTGGATTGTATCACCCACAATAAAGAGGTAATTGCTACTAACAGGCGACCAGCGGATGCCTTCATTTAAGTCCAAACTACCCTGGTAGACAAATGTATGGCTTTCAGAACCGGGTGATCTTATGACGATGGAATAAGTACCTTCACTGACCCGGTTGCTTACGATTTCGTACTGCCCATTAGGAGATGTACAAACACTGGTTCCATTGGCCGTGACGCCGCAAAATGACCCAAAGTAGAGGTTGTAACTTTGTCCAGATACGGTTGTGGCTGGACTGCTGCAACTGTTGCTGGCAATGGTTCCTAATTCTATGGGGGAACTCCAATCTGGATCAGTTGTGAGCAAAGTGTTGCCTGAGGTATACAAAATACGCCCTACCCCATTAGAATCAACCGGGGCAGATGTGGGTACGGACGTACTGGCGCTACTTGGGCTGCCGGTGGTAGGTGTGGGGGCAGATGCAGTTGGTAGTGAGCCATTGCTGAGTGTGGTCGCTGTCAAATCATCCAGATAAATGTTCCCTTTGCCGGTGTAAGCATTATTGGGATCATCTAACACAAAGCCTCGGAAGGAGATAGGGTAATCTACCGCGTCATCGCTGCCGCCGGAGATGACAGCCCAGGGCCAGGTCTGGCTGGTGTCTATGTGGCCGGTCATCTGTTTCCAGCCGCTGTGGGTAATACGGCCAAAGGGAACTTGCCAGGTCTGCCCGCCGGCGTCTCTTATCCAGGCGTTCAAAAAATGACCGGAGCCATCCCCATAAACCCAAATTTGCAGGGCGTTGGGTGTGCCAGAGATGCTGTTGTTTTGCAGGAAGACGACGTAATCGTTGCCGCTTGTACCAAAATCGTAGCTGATTTTCCCGGCCGTTCCGCCGCTGCGGGCTTGGGCAGTGGAAGAGGTAAAGCTGCCGTTGTCTTCGTCGCCACGTACCCAGAGACCAAAGTTTTCAAAGGTCATCGGAAAGCCGCTGCCGCTGCTGGCGTTGCCGGTGGGGTTGGATGAGGAATCGTCGTCATCGTCTGTGAGTGTGGCTGCAGCGGTGGGCGTGCGGGTAGCTGTGCCTGTTTCATCAGCTGTATTAGTGGAGGTTGGTTTGGGAGTGTGGCTGGGAGTGGCGCTGGCTTCAGAGGTTGGGGTCGGGATGTCGGTAGCGTTGAGCAGGGCTTCTAGAGCGGCGACTGTGGCTAAGGTGTCTATGGTGGGTAGAGCGGTGGGTTGAATTTCGGTGACGGTGGGCACGGCCGTGTCAGTTGCCGTTGGTGTTTCGGTAGCAGGTACGGTGGGCGGCAGTTGGGCTACTGGGAAGATAGTATTGCGTAAAGGGCCGAGAGCAACGGCCGCACCGCCACAAATCAAGAGCAACAATATAATGAGTAAGGGAATAAGCCAGGACGGCCGTTTTTTCTCTTCTTGGATTTGAGTGGCTGGTTGGGGTGGGGTAACGGCCGTGAGTCCCGGTGTTGGTGTGGGTGATGGTATTGCGGGTTGTGTCAGGCCAATAGGCGTACGGGCGATCATCGTATCACGGGGCAGCACGGTAGCGGTAACGCCCGGCTGTGCGCCAACCCAATGGCCGCTGGTGTCAATCTGGTCGGCTGCATGTTCGGCAATCAGAGCAGAGTCTAAATCGTGCAAAAGTTCAGCGGCCGTCTGGTAGCGATAGATGGGGTCTTTTTGTAGACATTTTTGTAGAACTAACTGGGTGGTGTCGGTAATATCGTGGCGGATTTCAGTGATGGGGCGAGGTTCCTGGGAGATGTGTTGATGCAAAATAGCCCAGGGGGTATCGCCGTCAAATAGTTTGGCTCCAGAAAATAGTTCGTAAAAGATGACACCGAGTGAGTAGATGTCGGAGCGGCCGTCAACCTCTGTATTAGAAACCTGTTCCGGTGACATATAGGCCGGCGTACCCACCAGAGCATCAGTACGGGTCAATCCCGGTTTGTCAGACACTTTGGCGATGCCCAGGTCTGTAAGAACCGGCGTGCCATCTTCCCGCAGCAAAACATTGCTGGGCTTGATATCCCGATGCACGATGCCTGCTTGATGAGCGACGGCTAACGCTTCTGCAATTTGGTGGACAATACCGATAGCTGTGGGCGTATCTAGCAGCGCCCCTTGTTTGGTTAAATCGGCCAGCTTATCTTGCAACGTCCCCCCGCCAACATATTCCATAGCGATATAATGATGACCATCTTCGGTGACGCCGGTGGTGTAAATCTGGACGATATGTTCGTGTCGTAGGCGGGCGACTGTTTTAGCTTCCCGTTGGAACCGTCTGACAAAATCTGGGTCGCTGCTGAGTTGGGGGAAGAGGATTTTGATGGCGGCGCGTCGTTCCAACCATTCATCATTCGCCAGAAAAACATCAGCCATACCGCCACGCTGGATATGCTCTTGAATAATGTAATGATCGATTTTTCTGCCGATCCATGAATTAGATTTTGCCATTTATTTCCACTCCGCTGTGGCCCCATTATGCGGGTTTCCACTTGCCAACTGGCTTTCTATGGCTGGAATTATAGACGATTTTGGCGAGAGCGGCACTTGTATTTTTATTACCTAGACCTCCGAGGTTTTCAAAACCTCGGAGGTCTGGAGTACACACCTTAAAACGGTAAATCGTGCTACAATTTGGATTGAATCGGCCGTCAGGCCATCAGGCGCGATTATGCAAAGAGACAGAATGTGGAACTTTCGATTATTAAGGGATAGGGGTGAATGTCTTATACTTGAGTAAGCAAGAGGAGAGAAACTTATTATGATCCAGGCGACAAGACATCGTTATATTGTTTCAGACGAAGACATCCTTAGTGGTGAACCCATTATAGAAGGAACACGTACACCGGTTCGCGCAATTGTAGAATTATGGCGGCAGGGTTTTTTACCAGAAGAAATACCAGGCCATCTACCACACCTGACGTTAGCCCAGGTATTTGATGCCCTGAGCTATTACAACGATCATCAAGGCGAGATTAACGTCCACATTGAGCGTAATCGGATCCCCCATGAGTTAATTGATCCTCTGGTAAAGGAACAGTGAACCGCCTTTTTATTGAATTTTACCTGGATGAAGACGTCAGTGTGTTGGCAGCTGATTTGCTACGCGGCCGTGGGTTTATAGCCACCACAACACGCGACGAAGGCCAACTGGGAAATAGCGATGCTGAACAATTGGCCTATACTGCCGCTCAACACAAAACGTTTCTAACACACAATCGGACTGACTTTGAGACTTTGGCTCAAGTGTAAGCTGACGCAGGCCAGAAACATTACGGCATTATTTTAGCAGTACGTCGGCCGCCTTATGAACTTGTGCGGCGGCTTATGCGAATCCTTAACCAGATAACGGCCGATGAGATAGAAAACCAGGTTCGTTATATTTGAACAAAGCGTTATGACGACAATACTGCTGTTTCTCAATTTTTCTTTGATGATTGTGGCCCCGATTATTTTGGGTGGCTTTGTAGCGGCGCGGTTGAAGGTGGATTGGGGGTTGTTTGGCATGGGGGCGGCTACATTTGTATTGTCGCAGTTGTTTCATATTCCGTTTAATGTCCTGGTTCTGAATAAGTGGCAGTTGATTTCGGTGGACACGGCCGTTCTCACCAACCTCATCATTCTGGCCTTATTTTTAGGCTTGTCGGCCGGTGTGTTTGAAGAAGTAGCTCGTTATTTGACTTATCGTTACTGGGCCACAGAAGCGCGTTTCTGGGGGCAGGGTATTATGTTGGGCGTGGGGCATGGCGGCATTGAAGCCATTATCCTGGGGCTTTTAGGATATTATGGGCTGATGCAATTACTGATGTTGCAAAATAATCCTTCCATATTGGCGACACTGCCGGTGGGGCAGTTGACGTTGGTTCAGGCGCAACTATCGCAAATGGAGACCTGGCCCTGGTATATGTTTTTGCTGGGGGCGGTGGAACGGGGGTTTGCTTTGTGCTTCCACATAGCGGCTTCGCTGCTGGTGTTGCAGGCGTTTGTACGCCATAATATCTTGTGGTTGTTGGCGGCTATTTTGTTGCACACGGCGGTGGATACCACGGCCGTCCTCTCCATCCAATACCTCAGCCAACGCACCACCACGATAAACAGTGCTTTAGGCACAGAAGCGTTTATAGCCGTGTATGCCCTGATTAGTTTGGGGATTATTTTCTGGCTTAAAACACCGCCACTGGAAGATGACGTTTTAGACCCGCTGCCGGAGATAGGCTCAGTTCAGCCAATGGACGTGACATTATCGGCCGAACAGTTGGAAAAGAGTAAATACCGATGATACGTACCGAAAATTTGACGAAGAAGTTTGATGGATTGACGGCCGTTGACCGCTTAACCATCCAAATTGGCGAAGGAGAAGTCTTTGGCTTTTTGGGGCCAAATGGGGCCGGCAAAACGACAACTGTGCGCCTGCTTACCTGCCTGATTGCGCCCACACATGGCCGGGCGGCCGTCATGGGTTACAAGGTGGGACAAGAAAGTCAGGAAATCCGGCGCAATGTAGGACTGCTCACGGAAACGCCGGGTTTATATGATAGGCTGTCAGCTTACAAAAATCTGACGATTTATGCCCATCTGTATGAAGTGGCCGATGTTCCCGGCCAGGTGGAGAAGTACCTGCGAATGTTGGGTCTGTGGGACAGGCGGGCAGACGCAGCGGGCACATTTAGCAAGGGGATGAAGCAAAAATTGGCTATTGCCCGCGCGTTGCTGCATGAACCCAAAATTCTCTTTCTGGATGAACCGACGGCCGGATTAGACCCTCAAGCGGCCAAATTAGTACGAGATTTCATTCTGGAAGTGAAGGAGCAGGGGCGGACAATTTTCCTAACTACCCACAATCTGGATGAAGCCGACCGTTTGTGTGATCGGGTGGCTGTCTTTAAGCAGCAGTTGAGGGTGGTGGATACAACGGCCGGATTACGTTCGCAGTTATACGGCCGTCAAGTCATCTTTCATCTGGTGGAGACGGCCGAGACCTACCAACCAGTCTTGCAAAACCTTCCCTACATTAACAAACTAGAAGCGATAGACAACAAACTGGTAGCTGCTCTGGAAGACCCCGAAACCCATAATCCCGAAATGATCCGTCAGTTGGTCAATGCCGGGGCCAATATCCAATTTGTAGGTGAATTACACCACTCTTTAGAAGATATTTACCTGCGATTGGTAAATGAGGAAGCAACCTCATGAATAAAATCCAAACAATCATCAGTAAAGAATGGGCTGAAATGTTCAAAAACCGGCTCGTCCTATTTTCTGTGATATTTTTGCCGCTTATATTAACCGCGCTGCCCCTGCTGACTATCTGGGGGATGGGGAATTTTGAAACATCGGGTAGCAGCGACCCGCCGCCAGATGAGTTTTTCGGTGACTTGTGTATTGGGTTGACGGAGGATGAGTGTGTGATGGTTTATATGCTTAGTATTTACACCTTGCTGTTTATGATTTTACCGCTCATGATTCCGGTCACCATTGCTGCATACAGTATTGTGGGCGAGAAAACAACCCGCAGTTTGGAGCCGCTTTTAGCCACGCCCATTACCACGATAGAACTTTTAACGGGTAAGGCATTGTCGGCCGTTATTCCAGCCATTATTGCTACCTGGTTAGTCTATTTTCTTTATGGCATTGGTATCTTTTTCATGTTGGGGAGTGAGATGTTGTTGGATTTTGTATTAGCGCCAGTGTGGTTATTGGCAATTTTTGTGGTAGGGCCATTGCTGGCATTTTTGGGGGTCAGTGTGGCTATTATTGTATCCTCTCGCGTCACTGACCCGCGCGCGGCCGAGCAGTTGGCCGGCTTTGTTATCTTACCGGTGATACTGTTGCTTGTGGGGCAATCTATGGGGTTTATTGTTGTTAGCCGGGAGTTGATTGTTTTGTTAGGCGGGGTGGTGTTGGTATTGGATATTGTGTTGGGTTATCTCATGTTCAAATCATTCCAACGCGAAGTCATCTTAACGCAATGGAAATAATGAGGAGTGGGCATCCTCAGATGCCCGCCCGCATACTTCAGCTACGCTCAGTACAAGTTTGAGAATGCGGACTCCTCAAAACCATAAATTCGAGAGTTATGAATATTAATTTAGCAGGTATTCAAATCGGTCATGCGACGAATGAAGTGGCCCACACGGGCTGTACTGTTTTTTTGTGCCCGGAGCAAACGGTGGGTAGTGTGGATGTGCGCGGCCCGGCCCCAGGCAGCCGGGAGACGGCGCTGTTGCAACCTGATAAGCCGATTCATTATGTGAATGGGGTAGTGTTGACTGGTGGCAGCGCGTTTGGTTTGGCTACGGCCGATGGCGTCATGCAATATTTGGCGGAACGAGAAATCGGCCATTGGACGGCGATACGGCCGATACCGATTGTGCCCGCGGCCGTCGTCTACGATCTCTTCTTCAATCAAGGCCAAAACCCACCCGATGCCGCTATGGGCTACCAGGCTTGTGAAAACGCACGGCCGTCTGCTATTCTTCAGGGTAACGTGGGCGCCGGCGCCGGGGTAACGGTGGGTAAATGGGGCGGTTTTGAGGGGCCAATGAAAGGAGGTTTTGGGCTGGCTTGTGAAGAAGTTGAGGGCGTGGTTGTGGGGGCGGCGGCCGTTGTCAATGCTGTCGGCGACGTGGTGAATACGGATGGTTCCGTGTTGGCTGGGGCCAGAAAAAAAGAGGGCGGCTGGTTGGTAGAGGATAATCCGTACCGGCTGTTCCCGGCACGGCCGCCGGCACAAATTAGTAACACAACGCTGGTGGTAGTGTGGACTAACGCTATTTTGAGCAAAGTGGAGGTGCATCGTCTGGCGCAGCGGGCACACGATGGGCTGGCAATTGCCATTCGCCCGGTTCACACAACCCATGATGGGGACACAGCCTTTGCTCTGGCGACGGGGCGAGTGGAAGGGAATTTTGATCTGGTGGCAAACACGGCCGTGGAAATGGTCGCTGAAGCCATTCGGAACAGTGTGCGTTATGCAGAAACTGTAAGCCCTATTCTTGGACTTGGACTGAAAACTGAACACTGATTACTAAAAACTGATACCTTGCTAAAATGTCCGATAATTTCGATTGGCAAACTGAAGATGATAGTTCTTGGGAATTGAATGAACAGCCGGCGCAGGAAACGGCCGTATCTCCATCCCGTTCTTGGCGTACTCTGACCCTTATTTTGCTGTTGGGCATTGTGGCCGCGACCGTCATTTATGGGCAGTTCAACCGGCGTATTGCTGCCCAAACGGCCGTTATCGAAGCCGATATCCTCTCTACCCACAATCTGATCAACCGGGCCATAGCCAAAAATGATCGGGAGATTTTATCCCCTCTTTTATCTGGCCGTGACCTGGCCTGGACCCATACTCAGGAACAATTATTCCAACAACATTTGTTTTATGACCGGCCCCCTTTTGGTTTGCATCTGGCGGAAGAATTTTCTAGTGGCGGAAACCTGACAATGGATGACCCTCATTTTGGCGGGATCATAGTGGCCTCAGATTTGAATGCGGCCGAACTCCAAGTTTGGCAGCCTTACCAGACGGATGAGGGGCAGCCGATCATGTTAGCGCATACGGCCGTTTACCGTCGTGGACGCAGTCGCTGGTTGCTATCGCCGCCAGAGGATGCGTTTTGGGGGGATTGGCAGACATTGGAACGGCCGTCGCTCTCCATTGTCTATCCCGCCCGCGATGCAGAAATAGTGGAGCGTTTGGCTGATGATCTCTCCGATTTCATTGCCCAAAACTGTGAATCAATCGAGGGACTGACCTGTGACGATGACCTGAAAATTCAACTCCGCTTTGACACCGATCCCCAAAGTTTGGCAGCCATAACTGACCCGGCTGCCCTTTACAGCGCCAATTTGCGCCTAAACCTGCCTACGCCAACGTTAGTGGGATTGCCCGCCGACGATGTGGGGTATGAAGCGTTGCAACACGGTTATGCGGCGCCCCTTCTCGCTTCCCTTATTACGGCCGATGTAGGCTGGCATTGTTGTGTTCATGCCTCCCTCTATCAAGCCATTATGGAATATGAATTGAGCCGGCAAGGATTACGGCCGTGGCCTGTTACGGCCGTCACCCAGGCCCAGGTCATCAACAACGGCGTTGCCCCAGAGATGATATTCCCCTATTACCTGGACAAGACCTTTGACAATTTAGCGGATGAAGATAGTTGGCAATTATACGCCTTTGTAGATTTTCTCATGCAAGGGCATCCCCATTTAGAAAGCGTAGCCTTATTAGAACAATTAACAACCTCTCTCAGCTTTAACCGTTGGCTGACAGATTTGTTTGATATGGATCGCGGCCAAAGTTCTGTGTTGCAAGAAAGCCTCTCCCGTGATTGGTGGTTGTTTGCTCACGCCCAAATGTTAGCCAGCCAGGGGACGCGCCCCATTTCCTACCCAGAGCAGGATATTCAACTCTCTTGTGTCAATCAAATTTCTGACATGCCCCAGGCGACCCTTAATCGTTATTTGCTAGACGGCGAAGAATGGCAGGTAGAACATTCTATGGAAGGGTACATATTCATTAATCCTTTGCCTCAAGATGATGCGTTGGTGGTGCAGCTTATTGAATTCAATGAAGAAAGATGGCGAACCCAACTATGGCAGGATGGACACAGCCGTGATGTGCTACCTGCTGCCGATGATACTTTTGATATGGTATTGTCGTTGGGGCAGACTGATCCTGACGGTAAAAACCTGGTCGTTTACACCAATGCCGATCAAACAGGGAATGATTTTGATGGCTTGCTGGTTGATCTGGAAAAGTGCCGCTCTGATGTGTGCCTGATGGCAGCACCCTTAACTGCCAATCCCATCTGGTCGCCCGATGGCTCAATGACGCTGCTGGCTGGTGAGAGCTTGTTGGACAATCCCTTGTTTGCTTTGCCAGACGGCCGTATTTCTACCTTCAACCCGGAAATGCAGCCCAATATAGACATCTTCCTGGGCGATGTTTCATCCCCTCCTACAGAATGGACATTGGTGGGTGCGGGTAGCCTGCCTTTTTGGGTGGATGATCACACTTACGGATATGTGCATTCTGACTTCAACTCAACTGTAGCCACATTTCAGGAACTGGTGATTACCACAGCGGCTGAAAATGATCCCCAACCCCTTGTAACTACGGCCGATTTATTAACGACTATTCCAGAAGAGGAACGCCCGTTTCGCTTGTTAATGCGCTACGCCATTGTCCATCCTGCCCAGCCTGATTTGTTAATATTGGTCGCTTCGGCCCGTTCGGGCGCCTATCTTTTCCTGGTAGATTTGCAGACAAACACGATTGAGTATCGTTTGCAGCCTGGTTTTGAAACGACGCACTTTTTTGGGTTTTCGCCAGACGGCCGTTACTTCATTATTTCCGGACAGAGAGAAAACAACTTTCCCGGTCCCGGTGATGTTCATATTTTTTATCTTCATGACATAGAAAAAAACGAGACCCAAACTTTTATGGCTGGCGACACTACCTTTTTCCCCGCTTACCCGTTTGATTGGTCGGCCGACGGCAAATGGTTGGCTTTGATTTTGAATAATGGCACGATCAATCTCATTGCCCCAGCATATGATTACCAGGAACTTGTACTGCATGAGATGGGACAATGTTCTTCGATTGCCTGGGTAAACTCGACAGAATAACGATGCCCAAAACCAACTCCTTCTCCCCATCAGACTGTATAACTGCCCGCGTTGTAACTAAATATCAGACTGATCCGGCCCATTTTTTGGCCCAATGCGCCCGGCAGTTACAGCCTGACGGCACCGTCTCGCTGGTAGACAGGATTGTGCCGGGCAGCCGGCTGCGGGGCAAAAAAGCCAACCTGCTACAGGATGCCGGCCGTTATATAAACACCTTTTTACGCCTGACTGATGCCAACGACGGCTGCTGTCTCGGCCAACATCAATGGCAAGACCTTTTGTGGCAGGCCGGGTTTGAGATTGTGTATGAACGGGTAACGGCCGTGCGTTACACCTTCCACGATTGGCTCCCCCCCCACCTTTCCCCCCAAGACCAAATACGCCTGCGAACGCTGCTCATCCAGGCCCCTGTGCCCGCCTTAGAATATTTGACGCCCAAAATCGGTGGCGATAAAATCACTTTTTATTTGCAAGAATTACTAATTATTGGGAGATTGAGAGATTAGGCGCTAACAAATAATGAATAATGAATTGAGAATAATGAATTGTGAAGTGCTGTTGTCTTAGATTCATTCACAATTCACAATTAATTGTTCATTATTCATTATTTCACAATCCCCCAATCTCCAAAAAACATATGTCTAAAAAATACCATTTCTGGATAACCGGCTGCCAGATGAACTATGCCGACGCCCGCCGAGTGGCGACTGAATTAGAAAAATTGGGCTACACGGCCGCACCCCGCGCTGAAGATGCTGATGTGATCGTGTTGGAAACCTGCACCGTGCGCCAGCAGTCCGAAGATAAAGCGTATGGCAAACTGCATAATCTACGGCCGCTCAAAGAAAAAAACCCCGACAAAACCATCGCCGTCATGGGTTGTGTCGTCGGTGTACGTGGCAATCAAAAACTTGAAGCTCGTTTCCCCTACGTAGATGTCTTTATGGAACCTTCTACTAATGGCCTGCCCCTGGTCAACCATCTCAAACAAGAGGATGGGTTGGTGTTGGATACGGCCGTTACCAACCAGCGTCATGCGCTGATGGATGGGGAGGTGATTTTACCAGCCGATCAACGGGGTAAATTGGTATCGGCGCCCGTTTCGGTTGTGTATGGCTGTTCCCATGCCTGTACATTTTGCATCATCCCCCAACGGCGCGGTAAAGAGCGCAGCCGGCCGATAGGCAAAATAGCTGCTGAAGTACGCTCGCTGGTGATACAGGGGGTAAAGGAAGTTGTGCTGCTGGGGCAGATTGTAGACCGGTATGGGTATGATGTGTCTGAAGGGCCGGATTTGGCGGATTTGTTAACGGCCGTAGACAGCATCGAAAACCTACGACGTATCCGCTTCCTTACCAGCCACCCCAACTACATGACCGATAAAATTCTGTACGCTGTACGCGATTTGCCCAAAGTGATGCCCCAGATTGAAGTTCCCGTTCAGGCCGGCAACAACGAAGTGCTGGCCAACATGAAACGGGAATACACAAGCGAACAGTACCGCGAACTCGTCCACAAAATCCGCCACATCATCCCCGACGCCTCCATCCACTGTGACATCATTGTTGGCTTCCCCGGCGAGACAGAGGCCCAATTTATGGAGACGTATGACATTTTGACCGAGTTAAAGTTGGATAAGATGCATCTGGCTCGCTACAGTCCTCGTCCCGGTACCGTCAGCCAGCGACACATGGAAGACGATGTGCCCGATGCAGAAAAACGTCGCCGTTTCCATTTGCTGGAAGCGTTGCAAAAGGACATCTCTCAAGAAATCAATCAGCGTTATTTGGGTGAAACGGTGGAAGTTCTGGTTGAGGATATGCACAAGGGAAATTGGCGCGGCCGTAATCCCCAAAACAAACTGGTTTTCTTCAGTGAAGAACGGGAATTGAAAGGAGAACTGGTACAGGTTCAGGTGAATCATGCCGGGCCGTGGAGTTTGTCGGGCACGGCCGTAGACGCCCTCACTATGCCCACTTCAACCAAACAACTGGCCGGCAGCATTCCCTTGAATATGATTGGCTAATAGAGCAGAGGAACCATGTTCCATTCAATACGTCCATCCATCCTAGAGCGGATGCAATATTTAGAGCAAATTGACACTAGAGATCGGGAAGATGGTACGCCCCGATTGCAACGCCTACGCCAGATACCATCTGAAACAGGCAGATTTCTGGCTCTACTGGCGGCAAACACTCCTGAAGGCGAGATTCTTGAAATTGGCACAAGCGCGGGCTATTCAACATTGTGGATAGCTATAGCTTGTGAAATGTTAGGCCGAACTGTCACCACTTTTGAACTGTTACCGGAAAAAGTAAAATTAGCGCGAGAAACGTTCCAGGCGGCTCAAGTAGAAGCGGTCGTAGACTTAGTGGAAGGGGACGCGCGGCATTATCTTTCGCACTACCACAACATCGCCTTCTGCTTCTTGGATGCTGAAAAAGAGGTGTACGCCGACTGTTATGAAGCCATTATTCCTAAATTGGTTAAAGGCGGCTTGCTGGTTGCTGACAATGCCATCAATCACCGTGAAATCTTGCAGCCAATATTAGACTGCGCCCTAACAGACGACCGAGTGGACGCGCTGATAGTACCCATCGGCAAAGGCGAATTGGTTTGTCGTAAAGTTTGAACCGCGAAGAGCTTGCGGAGTATAGCAAGAAATCGTGGGGATTCGTGGAGTCGAGGCTTTAGCCGGGTGTTTTGCGGACAAAAAAAACCACGAACAGCGCAAGAAGGATGACCAACTTTTTCAAAATTGATCTATTTAATGATTTCATTGTTTGATTTTATGCGGCCGTTTGCCTCTTTAGTTTTACAGATAACGGTTGGTTCACGTGCTCCGGCGTTTTGCACCTGAACCCTTCTTTGCTCGTAACCTAATACTCAAGAATCGTGCCGCTTTACCTCCGGCGCAGCCGGGTCACATGCAACTTGGGTTAGGCAGCACACCTTCGAGTGCTAATCGTATCACAATCTCTCCCGGCGCTCTCGCAAGGTTTAATACATCTTTTTAAAGTGTATGCTGCGAGCGAAGTGCTGACCCCAGTTTTGGGCCAGCGGTGAGTGCAAAGCATGATGCACCGCACAAATTTTGTACCTGCTTTTTGCGATTAGCTTCAGATGGCCGCAACATAGTGGTCAGCCACCTGACCATGTTTACTTTCATTAAGCAGGGAACTCAGCTCTCCCAAATGAAATAGAGTGTGCCGGAGTAAAAAGATCACGACACCCAATTGGGTGTCGCCGGCCCAAGGAAACGATTTATTTCCAGCACCATATTCTAGATCAAACAACCATTGCTCGGTTTTCTCCGTTATTTCACGACTAAATGCCAAAATATCATTCTGTGTGGGCAGATCATCTGTTTTCACATTTTGCCAATCGGGATCAAATGGTTTTCCTGATGGAAATTCGAAAGGCGTTTGGTCTTCTAGATAGTATTGGGTTCCCAGCAAGATATGCAGTGCCAACCGTGCCGGAGTAATGACCCCACGCCCCATCTGTAGCCAAGCTTCAGCCTCAAAATCTTGGACTAAGCTTTCAAACACTCTCCAGGTATGGCCGTATTGTGGGATGAATTCGTTTTGGTTCATTCTTTTTTCCTTAGCTGTCACCTGCGCCATTGTCCTTTTAGAGTTTCCTTTACTTTACTCGACATTGGCGAAAATCGCACTTTTAACAAAAAAATAGACACTCTGTAATTTTCAAAAGGCGTACGCCAATAATCAGGCTTCAAAGAGTGTGTTTTGAACCCCGTCAGCGTACAAGCGGCAGCAAATCAAGCTTATGCGGGTTCGGCTTCCAAACGTAGGAAATGTTGCAATACGTGGTCAACATCCTCTGTTTCAATTGCCATTTCCACTGCGCCAGTCAACCAGTCAACCGCATGTTCGTCTCGATGCCGCCGGATAATGTCGCCGTAAGTCTGAATTTGGCTCGAACATTCACGGTCAAACCGCTGTTCCACAT
>JAAEOP010000991.1 GCA_024223125.1 Chloroflexota bacterium | reverse complement strand
GGCAAAATATTCCTGAATGATCAACGCCGGCGGAATCAGCCGGCCTTCCAGTCCTGCAATCCCTGCGACTTGCTTCACGACGTCTTTATTGCCTTTTTTGGTTTTCTTTTCCAGGCGTTTGACCTCATTGCCTGCGGCCCAGCCACCGGCCGCCAGTTCATACAGATCGTCCTGCATGGTTTCGGCCCAGTAGTTCATCAGGTGTTGGTAGACATCGTATTTATCAATCAGGTTCTTGTTTTGATAGGCTTGCAACAGGTTTTCAGCAATGATGCGTATTTCCTGCTTGGGGTGCAGCCTTGTGTCCAATGCTTTGGCGCGGGCGGTGGTTTGGGTTTTCCATTGCTCAAACACAGCATCCATCTGTTGGCTGAAGGCGATAAACTCAGGATGATGGAAAATCCTGTTTTTGATCTCCTCCCTGGCAACGCCCAAAGCCCAATAGTTTGCCCGGTTGCTTGGGCTAAACAACGTGCTTTTCAGCGTGGGATAGACTTCCCAATATTGGCGCAGATCATCAATATCGCGGTTGGGAATATCGCCTGCTAAATGCGCTTCGATGTCCTGCACGTCTTCCGCTTCCTGGCTGTCAATGTAGCGGGGAATGTTCAG
>JAAEOP010000990.1 GCA_024223125.1 Chloroflexota bacterium | reverse complement strand
GGCGACTGCCCTGGTGGCGTCATCCGGTGTGGACGGTGTTGGCCTTTGTGGGCTTTCTGCTCCTCTATATTTTTCCTATGCGCTTCTTCATTATTAGTGAGGGGGATTGGTTTGGCTGGTTGATTGTCGGTTTTCAGGCGGTCGTGGCCATTGTTTATCTCATCCAAATTCATGAAAACCGGATGGTGTACCTGATCAATCGAGCCGTCCAACAAGTGAAAGCCACAGAATCGTCGCCGTCCCATTCTCACCTTTCCTGGCGCTCACTGATTGCGGCCGTAACTGTCTGGCGCTCGGTATTGCCCACGCCGCGCCTGCTGTACCTGGCACTTTTGCTGGCCCCTTTGTGGGCTGTCGCCGATGCCTGGCTGCTACCAGACCGCCTTTTGTGGGGACTGCTGGCTGGCATTGGCCTGTTGGTTGTGGCTGATGTCTGGTTAGGGGCACGGCCGTCACACTTCAGTTGTGAGCGCCGCCACGAATCCCGCTTCTCTCTGGGCGCTGATAATCGTATCGAAATCATCATCCACAACCACACTGCCCGCCCCCAACTCGTCCAACTACGGGACGATTATCCGGCTGAATGGTCAATGGTGGTCGAGAGGCCCATTTTGGAAAGGAACCTTTTAGCGGACACAACACAATCCGTCATTTACCATCTGCGCCCGCCGCGCCGGGGCAACTATATGTTTGGCGATATGGTTTTGCGCTGGCCTGGCCGTCTGGGGTTAATCCAGCGTCAGGTGACTTTTTCGGCCCAAACAAGGGTGAAGGTGTATCCCAATCTGCTCAAGATTCGGGAGTTTGAATTGTTGGTTCGTCGCGGACGGGTAGGCCGTTTGGGGTTACGGCCGTCGCGCTATCTGGGCGCTGGACATGAATTTGCCCAACTGCGAGATTATGTCCCCGACGACGAATACCGGCGTATCTCCTGGAAAGCGACTGCCCGCCGCGGCAAACCAGTGACGGCCGATTACCAGGTAGAACGCAGCCAGAACATCCTCATTTTGCTCGACATCGGACGGCAGATGATGAGCTATGATGCCCAAAGCCAGCTTTCCCGGCTGGACCACATCGTCAACGCCATCTTACTCTTCGGTCACATTGCTTCTACCCAGGGAGACCGTATGGGGCTGCTTACCTTTGCTGGCGATGTGGTCACATACTTGCCGCCACGCCCAGGCCGCCGCCATTTCCAAAGTCTGCTCGAAGCGCTGTACAACATTGAAGCCCAGCCAGAAGAAACAGATTACACGGCCGTTTTCCGATACGCGCGGGCACAACGTTTGCAGCGTTCTTTACTGGTGTTGTTTACAGAACCAGGCAGTTCCCTGAGCGCCCAAACCTTGCTGACTCAATTAAGCGCCACTGCTTCCCACCATCTGGCCCTTTGTGTAACGCCGACGGATACGGCCGTGACCCAAATCGCTGCCACGCTCCCGACCGCCATTGACCAGGTATACGCCCGCGCTGTGGCTGAACAACTGTTAGATGAGCGCTGCCTCTGGTTAACGACCCTCAACCGGCGTGGTATCCTCACCCTGGATGTACCTGCCAATCAGATTACGGCCGCAACCATTAACAGATATTTGGAAATCAAGGAACGCGGCCGTGTTTAAGAGATTGGAGAACGAGACAATAAATGGCTCCTTATCCTTTTCCTGTTAGCAGCAGCCAGGCATGAAACCCAGCCGCCAGCGTTATGCCCAGCAATGCTTTTACCAGCAGCGGCAAGGCAGTGGGCGAAACAAACCCTTCTACAATTCCGGCCAGCACCAACCCGATGATGCAGGCGGCCAACAATTTGGCCGCTTTGTGGCTAGCAATAACCAGCGCATCCACCCGGCACAAGAGTCCCGGCCGCAGCAGCGCCCAACCCATCATCAAACCACCGCCAGCGGCAATACAGATGATGCTCAACTCTAAAATGCCGTGCCCGACAATGAATGTCAGCAGCGGCGTCAACAATCCGTAACGCGCCGCCAACCCAATGATGCCGCCTAAATGCAGTCCGTTCGTCAGCAGTACATAAACTGTCAGCAGGCCAAAGGGCAGTCCGCCAACAAAGGTGTAAAATGAGACTTGAATGTTGTTTTGCATGATGAATGAAGAAGCGCCGGGGCGTTGGGGTGCCGGTATGTCGGTCCAGAGACGACCATCTTGCATTATCTCTGCTTCTGTGGCCAGACCCAACCAATCGGCCGCATCGGGGCGCACGGCCACAGCCACTCCGGCCAAAATGCCTGGCAGTAAGAGCAGCAAGGCGGCCGCCACAATAAAGGGGAGCGCTTCCCGGTACAAGGCCGGTAGTTCCTGGGTTAGAAACGGCCGTAGCCGGCCTGGTGTGTCGGCCGGAACGCGATATACTGCCTGGTGGCAGCGGCCGACGAGATGATTTAGGTAGACGGTTACAGGATGTTCGGGGTAATCTCGTTGGGCCAGGGCAAGATCAGCAGTTACCGCCTGGCTCAAACGGCTCAGGGCCACAATGTCATTATCTGTCTGGCGGCTGGCACGGCTGCTGTTAACCTGGCACAGTAGTTGATCTAATTGCTGCCAATCGGCCGCCCGTTGTTGAATAAATAATTGTACATCCATATCCTTATTATTATGACTAAGTTTCATCAACTTTACACTGCACAAAATGTACCCTTTACCTATCCTGTTGCCGGGTTATGGGAACGATTCACGGCCGCTCTGATAGATACAGCTCTCATTGCTTTGCTAACGGTGGGCGGTTGGTTGGCGGTAACGGCCGTTGCCGCCCCTGCGTTAGAGGTTTCTGCCAGCCAGCGTAACTGGCTGCTGGCCGGTATGGGGCTACTGATTTTTATGGCTCAATGGGGGTATCATCTTTTTTTTGAGTGGTATTGGCATGGGCAGACACCGGGGAAACGATTGCTGCATTTGCGCGTTATTCGGTTAGATGGCACGGTCGTGCAGCCTACCGAATCCACCATCCGTAACCTGATTCGCATCATTGACTACATCCCTGGCAACTATTTCATTGGCTTTGTTTCCCTCTATGTGACCCGCCGCTTCCAGCGTTTAGGGGATGTGGCTGCCGGTACCATCGTCATCAACGAACGGCTGCCGATTACGCTGTCCACATTGCTGGCCGGTGATAATGGAGAGGACAGTAATCCATAATCCGTGATTCGTAATCAGTGTCCGCATTTGAGAATGCGGATTCCTCAAAATCACAAAGTTGAGATGTTAGATTTTTTGGATGGTGTCTCCGGTTTGTACCGTTCCGGGCTGCACCACTTTTACGTAGATGCCACGTAAACGTTGCTCTTTGCCGACGGCCGAGTTGACAAATTTAACCGCATCTACGCCAAACCTTTGTGAGAATTTCTTGCAACCGTTATGGGGTGAGGCCGTTACTTCAAAAACCGCTTGTCCCACCTGTAACTGTTGCCCCGGTTCCAAATTATCGCGGCACAAATCAATATCTACGATAAGTTGGTCGCCAGCCAGTGGCCACCGTTCTCGCTCTCCGGCAATTAGGTTTAACAAGCGGGCATTCATGAGGGTAATTTGCCGGTCTGGTTCAGCACGGCCGTCGGCCGTATATTTGCTGCCTCTTGCTTGCCAATTGTCTCCAACTAGACCCTCTTCTTGTGTAAACGTACCGGCCGTTAACACCTGTCTTGCCTCAATTTCCGGCCGGGCTACAATCATCTCTACTGTGCCCCCGTCCTGTGGAGATTCAGCCACACGGGACATCCCGGCCTCAATTTCTACTGTACTCAAATGGGTTACCATTGTTTACTCCTCGATTTGCCCCGGACTCGTAGGTTGCCACTGTCCAACCGGCAACTTAATTCTCTCACCGTCGCTTCGACATCTGCCCGCAAGTTACAGTCAGATTGCTCTGCCTGTTTCATCAATTTCCGACGACGAGCGACGTCCATTTGGGCCAACGTAAAATACAACATACGCTTGGGTTGACGTTTAAGCTCATTCAGTTGGCATTTATCCAAAAATTCGCAGGCCGCGCAGTCGGGTTGCATAAATGCGGCTTTGTATCGTCCCGGTTTACGTCCCGCTTCCACAACGATTGTCTGCCCGCCTGGACACGTTATTTACTCCGATTCTCCAAACCAGAATCCACAAAGAGGCTACCAAATGAACATGGTAACGCAAGAAGACACAGAAACAAAATCAACATCAGCAAATCCCGAAGCCTAACTGAATTTTAACATTTCTACAGATTATCAAAAGGAAATGATGCCCTAGCAAGCTGTTGAAGCTATATTTTGGCATATGATTGATATGGTAGCTATGATGGGAGCATCTTCCAAGAAGGCACAAATGGCTAAATTACACGAGCAGTTTGGTTAAGTTTACGAATATGGTTAGGCATTGTGTACGGCCGTTTTGGGTCGGCGCTGAAAGCCCTAAAAAACGGTTTGTGTATCGCTGCCAAAATTGAACATCTTGAATATGTGGTGGGTAATATGTTCGCTTTGGGGTTATTGTATGTGGAGTTATTCGCCCCCGATCAGGCGCAGGAACAACTCGAAGAAGCAGTAGCCCAGGGAGGCACGGGAAGAATTCTCAACGGCACGCACAAGCTTATCCAGGTCTTAGCCGCTACTGTGCCGGACAAGGTGTTGCGGGAGGGTTTTCTAAAGGGTGCCTATAACACACTCGATTAGGTAGAAAACTGCAACTACTTGCCATCATAGTCAATCCAAAAATTTGTGGTTAGTACGGCCGTTAAATGTAAGTTGTCAGTTCTGCTTTTCATGGCTATTCTTCCAGAATGAATCCCTTTCATTGGGCCTTTGATAAACTATATCCGGCCATCCGTTTTACCTACGAACAAATTCAGGGGCATCTTTGGTTTGACCAGATTACGCCGGCTGAGAATATTGAGGCTGAGTTGTGGTTGGGGGGCGCGCCCACGTACCGGCGAGATTATGATTTTATCATCCATCATGATATTGGCGCGGTGGTGAATATTCGAGCGGAGCGGGAAGATGATGTTGACTTGTATAGGAAGTACGACATCAGCCATGTGCAGTATAAGGTACTTGATGTGACCATACCCGCGGACGATGTTTTGACAGAGGGGGTGGCCTGGATTAAACGTGAAGTGAATGACGGCCGTTCCGTTCTCATCCACTGTGCCAAAGGGCGCGGCCGTTCGGCCACATTATTGGCCGCTTACCTGATGAAGGAGGAGGGGTTGACCTTTGATCAGGCAAATGGGTTGATGAAAAGTAGACGGCCGTTGACCAAATTAGAACGTCGCCATCAAAAAGAATTGGAAGCATGGCTTATTTCTCAAGCCTCGTAATGTGTAAGGCCAATTCCGAAAATATATGATCCAAAATGAGCGGTATTTTTTATGCTTTCATAATAGAAATTTTAGGCAACCGCCACTATAATATAAGATGCAGGTGGAAGCTACCTTATTTCTTGAACCCATTTACAAGAGCAAGTTGGGCGGGGGGCTTGTAAAATCAGACCCCATCATGTCCTTGCAATGAAGACAAATCAGAACATTCCTTTTTTGTGAAAACCCGGGTCTTTTAGGCCGGGTCTATATGTCTTGTTAAGCAAACGCATAACCCGGGGTGAGTGTATGAAAGCTTCTCTCCTGTCTGTTGTATTCTTGCGTATTTTGTGTGGTTAATAAACGGCCGTTACTGTCGTTTGCTAAAAGGAGGCCAGATAACACATGATGTAATGAAAACCCATTTATTAAAATATCATCTATCCCACAATCGAGGAGGAAGTAAATTATGAAAAGATGGCGACATTTTATTCTTGTGGCAGCTTTGTTCAGTGCCGTGTTCTTTATTGTTCTTAGCATGAGTAGCAGTAGCCTGAAAGCAGATACTCTGGATATTGCCGATAGTTCGGCGACACACAAAGTTATTGCTGCGCCAGGGGTATTAAATGCCGCGGCGCCAGGCATTACGCTCTGGTACGATTACGGCGCATTTGCCCTATACAAAGTCTCTGACACAACCCTTGCGCGCCTGCCGGCCGCGAGCCAATCAAAAATAACCCTGGCAGATGATATGGATTGGATCATGATTGACGCCTATCCATTCAACTCACAGACGGATGATCTAACGGCCGTACCTCAATCATTGACGGCCGTAGAAACCAACGCACCCGCTTTACACCTGATCCAATTTGTCGGTCCCATCAGGGATGAGTGGTTAGAAGCAGTCAAGGATGCCGGAGCCGTACCGGTGCAATACGTGGTCAGCAATGCCTATTTGGTATGGGCCGATGGCAATAGCCGGGCACAATTAGACAAATGGGCCGCTGACGGTGATTTCATGCAGTTTAGCGACCTGTACCAACCTTACTTCAAGTTGGGTGAATCTTTGCGTCAGGCGGATGATACTGGCAAAGTTAAAAATGATCTTGTCAAAGTTACTGTCCAGATGTTGCGGCACGAAGGGGAATCAGTAACGGAAGATTTTGTCAAAGAAACGACCGTAACCGCCCATACCAATTGGGAAGCCATCCTCAACTACCAAAACATCATCGTCACTATGCACCGCGACGACATTACCCGGTTAGCTCAACAGCCCGATGTTACCTGGGTGGGCGAATGGTTTGAACGTGAACTAACCGATGAAGTTCAGGCCCAAATTATTGCCAACCACGTCTCTGGTGGCAGCCCCTCTGGCACCGGCTACCTGACCTGGCTCAATGGCCTCGGTTTTAGCGCTAACCCCCCTGATTACCCGGTGGTAGATATTGTAGATGATGGCATCGGCACCGGTTCTGTAAATTCCAGCGATTCCACATTGCATGAGTTTGGTTCAACAAGCAACCCTACCCGTTTGGTTTATGTTGACAACTGTACCAGCTCTTCTAACGGCGCCGGGCCAGATGGACATGGACACATCAACGTGAGCATCGCCGGTGGGTACGACACACGCAGCGGTTTCCCCTTCCGCGATCCCAATGGGTACCAACGGGGGCAAGGAATGAATCCTTACGGCCGTTACGCCGGAACCCGCATCTTTGACAACTCCGGTTTCGATCTGGTCAAATGTAGCAACACCGACACCGGTCTCATCAAAAGTAGCCAGGACAGTGGCGCAGATATCACCAGTAACTCTTGGGGCTGCAGTGGCTGCGCCAGCCAGTATGATTCTTCTTCGCAGGCGTTTGACGTGGGTGTACGCGATGCCGATTTAACTCAAACCGGTAACCAAGAATTGATTATGTTCTTCTCTGCCGGGAATAGTGGTTCCGGTAGCGGCACTATTGGGACACCCGGCAACGGCAAGAATATGATCACCGTTGGCGCATCTGAAAATGTGCGTCCTAATGATGAAGATGGCAATTGGACGGATGGTTGTGCTATCGGTTCCTCTGGGGCCAACGATTGGCGTGACATCATCAGCTTCTCAAGCCGCGGGCCTGCTCCTGGCGGCCGTGTCAAGCCGGAAGTAATTGCTCCCGGAACGCATATTCAGGGCACAGCCAGCACCAATGGCAGTTATAACGGCTCCAGTGTGTGCGATCAGTACCGGCCCAGCGGCCAGACGACGTTTGCCGCTTCTTCTGGAACCAGCCATTCTACCCCGGCATTGGCCGGCGTTTCCTCTTTGTATTACTACTGGTTGGAAAATAATTATGGCCTTACCCCCAGCCCGGCGATGATGAAATCATACATGATTGCTCATCCCACTTACCTGACCGGTACCGGCGCCAACGATACCCTGCCTAGCAATAGTCAGGGCTACGGGATGCCTAATCTGGAAACGGCTTTTGACAATACGTCTCGTGTGCTAATTGACCAATCGCAGCTATTTGGCAGTTCTGGGCAAACGTGGACGTGGAATGGGCAGGTGGCCGATTCTGGCAAGCCGGTACGTATTGTGTTGGCTTATACCGATGCGGCCGGCTCTATTGGAACCAGTCCGCAGGTGAACAACCTGAACCTGTCGGCGACGATTAACGGCAGCGCTTACCTGGGCAACCGGTTCTCAGGTCAATGGAGCGCCACTGGCGGCAGCGCTGACAACGCCAATAATTATGAAGCCGTTTTCCGGCCGTCGGGAACCAGCGGGAATATTGATATCACAGTAACAGCCTTTAACATTAGTGGCGATGGCGTACCTGGTAATGGCGACAGCACGGATCAGGATTTTGCCCTGGTATGCTACAACTGCGTGGCCGGCGGGCCTACTCCCACGGCAACAAACACATCACCGCCGCCAACGCCGACAAATACGCCGGCGCCAGGAGCCTGTACCACCTACACGAGTACTGATGTACCTATCAGTATGCCCAACGGCGTGACGTTGATTAGCTCGAACCTAACGGTAAATGGTAGCGGTACGATTGATGATCTGAATGTGAGTGTGGATATGCCTCATGCCTGGCCGGGTGATTTGAGCTTTGTTTTGCGTCATCAGGATACAGGCACGGCCGTAACCATCATAGATCGTCCTGGTGTTCCCGCGTCCACCTATGGGTGCAGCATCGATGACATTCTGGCTACATTAGACGACGAAGCGGCCGCAGCGGTGGAAAATCAATGTGCAGGGTCGCCTCCAGCGATTAACGGCACTTTCATTCCCAACAATTCGTTAAGCGCCTTTGACGGCGAGAACGGTAATGGAACATGGTTGCTGGAAGTGACTGATCATTATACGTCGGGTGACTCTGGTTCGTTGAATGGCTGGAGTGTGGAAATCTGTAACAGTGGCGTTGTGCCCACCAATACACCAGCTCCGCCGACTGATACACCGGTTCCACCGACCGACACACCGGTCCCGCCAACACCGACCAATACGTCTGTCCCCCCAACGCCGACAAACACGTCTGTGCCGCCAACACCGACGAATACAACTGTCCCACCGACACCAACCAATACGCCGCTGCCACCCACACCGACCAACACACCGCCGCCTGGTGGCGCCGATGTGATCTATGTGGGTTCTTCTTCTGGTGGTAATGTCGGCGGCGTTTCCTTTGCCGATGAGGACATTGTGGCTTATGACACCGACACAGGGACGTGGGCGATGTATTTTGATGGTTCTGATGTAGGCTTAGGCAACAATGGCGCGGCCGATGTGGATGCGTTCCATCTGTTGAATGATGGTACGATTCTACTCAGCTTCATAGGTGCGCCCAGCATCCCGGATGTTGGTTCTGTGGATGATTCCGATATTGTGCGCTTTGTGCCCACGTCCACTGGCAGCAGTACGGCCGGAACCTATGAATGGTACTTTGACGGCTCAGATGTAAACCTGACGACCAGTGGGGAAGATGTGGACGCGATTGGTATTGCTCCTGACGGCCGTCTCATGCTCAGTACCAGCGGCAGTTTCAACGTTGGCATCAGCGGTAGAGATGAAGATATTCTTTACTTTGATGCCACCTCATTAGGGGCTAACACCAGCGGTAGTTGGGCGATGGCTTTTGATGGATCCGACGTCGCTTTGCACAACTCCGGCAACGAAGATGTGATCGGGACCTGGATCAATGATACAGGCGCTGATCTCTATCTAACCACACGCGGCGATTTTAGCGTCTCCGGTTTAAGTGGCGATGGGTCTGACATCTTTGTTTGTGAGAATGTGGCCACCGGTTCCAGCACAAGTTGTAGTAGTTTCAGCCTGTACTTTGATGGCTCTGCCAATGGGTATGGTTCTGAACGGATGGATGGCTTCTTTGTCGAACGATAGGTAAGATGCTTTCTTAGAATATAGTTGCCAACTTTTC